>NZ_KI912266.1:6591463-6677140 GCF_000235425.2 Pseudofrankia saprophytica | reverse complement strand
GCCCGACCGGCGGAGCACCTCCGCGGGCCAGGACGGTCGGACCAGCCAGGACGGTCGGACCAGCCAGGGCGCCCCGGCTGGTGACGTCGGCCGGGGCGGTGAGGCGCGGGGTGGCACCCGGCCAGGCGGCTACAACCCGGCGCTCGACGGGCTGCGCGCCATCGCGGTCCTGTGCGTGCTCTGCTACCACATGGCCGCACTCGGCGGTGGCTACCTCGGGGTGGACGTCTTCCTCGTACTCAGCGGTTTCCTGATCACCGGCCTGCTTCTCGCCGAGCGGGACCGGACGGGCGGCATCTCGCTGAAGGCGTTCTACGTCCGGCGTGCCTTCCGCCTGATGCCGGCGTACTACGCGTTCGTCGTGATCGGCGCCGTCCTGGTCGTGCTGCTCAAGACCCGCGCCGACCAGCTCGACTTTCTCGACAACGCCGTCACCTCCCTGCTCTACGTCAACGACTACTTCCGGGTGTTTCGGCCCGACTCCGGCGGTGCCTGGTTCGGGCATGTCTGGTCGCTGTCGCTGGAGGAGCAGTTCTACCTGCTGTGGCCGGTCGTGCTGGTCGCGATCTGCCGCCGCGAGGCGCTCGCCCGCCGGCTGCCCGCGATCCTGCTCGGCGGGGCGGTCGCCGTCGCCGTCTGGCGGGCCGCGCTGGCCGACCTCGGCACGTCCGGCAACCGGACCTACTTCGCGCTGGACACCCGGTCGGACAGCCTGCTGATCGGTTGCGCGCTCGCGGCCTGGCTGCGCGCGTCGCGGCTGGAAGCTCGGGCGCGCGGGTCACGCGCCGATGGCGCCCCGGGTGTCGCGACCGGCACCGCCGCTGGCACCGGCACCGCCGCTGGCACCGGGGAGCGGGTGCTCGCGCGGATCCTGGCCGCGCTGCCGGTCGCCGGGCCGCTCGCGCTGATCGCGCTCGCCGTGCTCGTGCTGACCGTGCCCGAGAACGGCGCACGTACGACGATCATGGATCGCGGTGGCTACACCGGAGTCGCGCTGCTCGCCGCCGCCCTGATCCTCGCGCTGGACCAGGGCCGGCCCGCGTGGCTCTTCCGGGCGATCGGGTGCGGCCCGCTCGCCTGGCTCGGCCGGATCTCCTACGGCTTCTACCTGTGGCACTTCCCCGTCACCGGGTTCGCGGGCGACAAGCTGGTGGCACGGCTCGGCCGAGGCCCGGCGACGGTGGTCGCCGGCCTGCTGGCGATCGGCCTCGCCGCGGCGTCGTACTACCTGCTCGAGCGGCCCGTCCAGCGCCGGCGGCCGAAATGGGCCTCCGGCCGGTCCGCTCCCGCCCAGGCGTCGGGGGCAGCGGTCCCGGCGGCCCGGTCGGCGCCCGTCGCCGCACCCGCCGGTGAGACGACCCTGCGCCTGCCGGGGGCTGTCTCCCTCGGCCGTGAGACCACCCTGCGCCTGCGCTTCCCACGGCGTGGAAGTGGCGGCCAGGCGCGGTAGCCGTAGCGCTGGGTGACGGTGTGGGCGCGGTTGGCGGGTGAGTCCACCCACATCCGCGCCCGCACCCGTTCCTGCGTCGCCACAGGCCGGGAGCATGGTCGTCCGTGTCCGCCCTTGTCGTCCTGCTGGCGGGCCTCGCGGCGGGGGTCGCCTGCCGACGCACGGGGAAGGTCGGGGCGGACGCGCAGCACGCCGTCACGTTCTGGGTGCTCAACATCGCGCTGCCCGCGCTCGCGCTGCGGGTGATGCACGAGGTCCACTTCCCCGGCAGCATCGTCGCCGTCGTCGCCGTCCCCTACCTGCTGTTCGCCCTCACGGTCGCCCTGTACCTGCTCCTCGCCCGGCCGCTGCGACTGGGCCGAGAGGTGGTCTACGCGCTCATCGCCACGACGGCCGTGGCGAACACGTCCTTCGTCGGCATCCCGATGGTGACCGCGTTCTTCGGCGCGGACGACGTGCCGATCGCCGTGATCGTCGACCAGCTCGGCTCGTTCGTCCTGCTCAACACCGTCGTGACCACGCTGGTCGCTGTCGCCGCGGCGGACGGGGCCCGGGTGGTGCCGCGCGAGATCGCCCGCCGGATCCTGACCGCGCCACCGCTGCTCGCCCTGGTCACCGGGCTCGCGCTGCGGCCCGTCGGCTACCCGGGCTGGCTGACCGAGGTGCTCACCCGGCTGGGCGACACGCTCACCCCGCTGGCGCTGTTCGCGATCGGCCTGCAGCTGGAGGTGAGCGCCGCCCGGCGGTGGCGGCGCGAGCTGGCCGTCGGCCTCACGGTGAAGCTGCTGGTCGCGCCGGCCGTGGTGATAGCGGGCTACGCGCTGTTCGGCGCCCTGGGTGACCGGGCGCTGCAGGTGGCCCTGTTCGAGGCCACGATGCCGCCGATGGTCGCCGCCGCGCTGATGGCGTCCCGGCACGACCTGGCGACGCCGCTGCCGAGCATGCTCGTCGGCGTCGGCGTCCCCGCCTCGATCCTCACCTGCGCCGGCTGGTCCTTCCTGTTGCACCTGTAGCTGCGCCTGTAGGCGCCTTCCGAGCCTGTGCGTGCTCGGCTCCCCGCGGCTCGGCGGGACCGGGCCTGAACGGCGGACGAGCGGGAGGTGACATCTTGGTCCGCTCTGTCCATCGACCCCCCACGATGGTAAAAATGGCGCCCGCTGCTCCGCCTACGGCGCTCCAAGCCGGGCGGTGACGGCGAGTCCGGCCGGTCATCGGGTCGCCGGACCTCAGGTGAGGAGGATGCGGCGATGGTCGGTGGATGGCGGGCTCTGGCGCGCACGGGGCTGGCGGCCGGGGCCGCGGGCGTGCTGTTCGTCGGCGCAGCGGCCTGTGGCGGCGGAGGCGATGACGATGCGCCCATCGCGGCGACGAGCGCCCCCGCGGTGGCGACCAGCGCCGCGCCCGCGCCCCTCACCATTCTGGTGACCAACGACGACGGTGTCGGCGCCGCCGGCATCGACGCCGTCGCGAAGGCCCTAGCCGCGTTGCCCGCGGTGACGGTGACGATCGTCGCGCCCGCCACCAACCAGAGCGGGACGGGCGGCAAGACGTCGCCCCAGCCGCCGGCGCACCATGACGCGACCACGGCCAGCGGCACCGCCGCGACCGCCGTCGACGGCTTCCCCGCGGACAGCGTCAACGTCGCCCTCGACACCCTCGGGGTGAAGCCGAACCTGGTCGTCTCCGGCATCAACCAGGGCCAGAACCTCGGCCCGTTCGTCGATCTGTCCGGCACCGTCGGCGCCGCCAGGGCCGCCGCCAGCCGTGGCATCCCGTCGATCGCCTCGAGCATGGGCCTCGGGCCGACCTACGACTACACGCAGGGCGCCGACCTGGTGGTCGCCTGGGTGAAGGAGCACCGCGGTGAGTTCACCGGCACCGGCTCCGGCACGGCGCTGGACACCATCCCGAACCTGAACATCCCGAACTGCGGCACCGCCAAGATCCGTGGTGAGCGTGAGCTGGCCACCGAGCCGAAGGTGACGGACATGTCCACGGCCATCACGAACGGCCAGAACTGCTCGTCCACCGAGACCCCGGCCGACGAGGTCGCCGCCTTCAACGCCGGCTTCGCGACCCTCACCTCCATCCCCGTCAAGCCCGCGACCTGAGGTCCACCGGCCTGGACCCGTCCCGGCCTCTCCAGCGCCGTGTCCGCCGCGTCCGGGCAGCGGTTCGGGGCGGTGCGCTCAGCAGTGGCGGCGCAGGAAGGCGGCGGTGGCGGCGACCGCCTCGCTGACGTAGGGCTCCACGTCGTAGAGGTCGATGTGCGACGTGGTGTCGAGCCAGACGATCTCAGCAGTGCCAGTGCCAGTGCCAGTGCCGGCGCCGGCGCCGGCACTGGTGGCGGCGGCGGTTCGCCGGTGCATCTCGGCGGCCAGCTCGGGGGAGCAGTAGTCGTCGGCCCGGCCGTGCACGATGAGCAGCGGGACGCTCGCCAGCAGTGGGGCCGCGCTGAGAGCGTCCAGCGTCATCAGCGAGTGCAGCGAGCCCCGGGTGACCTCGTTGCGCCAGTGCGGCGACGCCGAGCGTGCGGTTCCGTAGTACGCATAGGGCTCCGGGCCGCCCATCGCCGCCTCACCGCCGTCGGGCGCGACCGCCGGCATCGGCTCGTCATAGCCGTCCAGGAACGACGTGAGCGCCGTCCGGTAGGCGGGCAGCCCCATGCGCTCGGCGAACCACGCCGGGCTGTTGTAGGCGCCGGCGATGCCGGCCACGGCTCGCAGCCGCGGGTCGGTCGCCGCCGCCCGGACGGCGTAGCCACCACCCAGGCACACGCCGACGACGGCGATCCGCTTCGCGTCGACCTCCGGCCGGCTGGCCAGCAGGTCCACGGCCGCCCGCAGGTCGGCCAGCTTGCCCTGGCTGTCCTCGTGGCCACGGCGTCCGCCGCTCTCGCCGAATCCCCGATGGTCGAACGCGAGCGTGGCGAATCCGGCGGCGGCGAGCCGATCGGCGTACCGGCCGACGACCTGTTCCTTCACCCCCGTGAACGGACCGGTCAGCACGACTCCAACGGCACGGTCTGCGCCGGCGCCGCCGGCGCCGCCGGCATCGCCGGCATCGCCGCCCGCGGCAGCGGCGGCGGGCAGGCGAAGCTCGCCGACGAGGGGGAGGCCCTCGCTGGCGAACTCGACGCGCTCGGCGTCGATGAGCTCGGTGTCGACGCGGGCGGTGTCGGTGGTCTCCGTGCTCGGGGCGGAACTCATCAGCGTCCTCGTCTACGCGGCCGGCGGAACCCGGCGCGAACTGCTGGGAAGCGGCGGTATGGATCAGCGGTGGGAGTCGCCGCGGCGTCACCGTAGGACGCGGCGGGTGGCGCGGGCCATACGGAACTTTCAAGTACCCATGGGCCGGGCTCGGTGGGACCAGGAGCGGCCGGACGTCGGTGGCGGCCGTGCGGCTTCTCGCCGGCGCGGCGCCCGCGCGATGCTGGAGCACGTCGAGCCCCAGATCCAAGGCGGAGGAGCGGTCAATGGCCCTCGTGGTCCCGGACGTGCTGGAGGAGTCCTGCGCGACCAGGCAGGCGCTGGAACGGCTCGCGGCGAAGTGGCGGGTGCTGGTCGTCTACGCCCTGCTCGCCGGGCCGCAGCGGCACGCCGAGCTGCGCCGCCGGCTGCCGGGCATCACCCAGAAGGTGCTGACCGAGACGCTGCGCGGGATGGAGTCGGACGGGCTGGTCGCCCGCACCGTGGTCCGGCAGGCCGCGCCCCAGCACGTCGAGTACGCCCTCACCGACCTCGGCCTGACCCTGCGTGAGCCGTTGGCCGCCATCTGCGCATGGGCGCTGGAACACCCGGCTTCCGCCCCCGCGCCGGCTCCCGCGCCGATTTCGGAGGCGGCGGCGGAGAAAACGCCGGCGGCGCGGAGCGGGGAGCCTCGGGCGCTCGCCCACGCGGCTGACGGTCCTGTCGACCGGGGCTAGGGTGGATTGGGCGCCAGGTCTTCGAGGGGATGGGACCAGGTTCTCGAGGGGATGGGACCAGGCGGGTCGCGCCGGACGGTCACCCTGGGGTGACGTCGAGCCCATTTGGCTGGACGTCCTAAAGTCGGTCTTCCTAACAGGGAAGATGGACGACCGGGCCAGGTCGGCATGAGCGCGGAAACCCGAGGCAGGGCGCGCGAGCGGAGGAGGACTCGTGGTGGACGGCGAGCAGGTCGAGTTGCCGGCGGTTGATCGTCTGGGGGTCGTCGGCTGTGGCCTGATGGGGTCCGGCATCGTCGAGATCGCCGCGCGGGCTGGCGTCGACGTGCTGGTACGCGAGGTCGACGCCGGCGCGGTGGAGGCCGGACGGTCGCGGGTCGCCACGTCGCTGGACCGGGCGGTCAAGCGGGGCAAGCTGTCCGCCGAGGACCGGGACGCGACCTGGGGCCGGGTGGCCTTCACGACCGACCTGGGTGACTTCGGCGACCGGCAGCTGGTGATCGAGGCGATCGCCGAGAACGAGCAGCTCAAGACCGAGATCTTCTCGACGCTCGACAAGGTCATCGCGACCCCTGAGGCCATCTTCGCGTCGAACACGTCGTCCATCCCGATCATGAAGCTGGGCATGGCGACGAGCCGGCCCGACCGGGTCATCGGGATCCACTTCTTCAACCCCGTGCCGGTGATGCCGCTCGTCGAGCTGGTCCCGTCGCTGCTGACCACCGAGGCCACGAAGGACAGCGCGCGGGCCTTCGTCACCGGCCTGCTCGGCAAGCAGGTGATCTCGTCGCAGGACCGGGCCGGCTTCGTGGTGAACGCGCTGCTCATCCCGTACCTGCTATCGGCGATCCGGATGTTTGAGTCCGGCTTCGCCTCGGCTGACGACATCGACAACGGCATGGTGCTCGGCTGCAGCCACCCGATGGGCCCGCTTCGGCTGTCCGACCTGATCGGCCTGGACACGGTCAAGGCCGTCGCCGAGTCGATGTACGACGAGTTCAAGGAGCCGCTGTACTCGTCGCCGCCGCTGCTCGCACGGATGGTGGACGCGGGTCTGCTTGGCAAGAAGAGCGGTCGCGGCTTCCACGACTACCGCGGCTAAGGCCAGGGCTGGCGCCGCGGGACGTGAGTCGCGGGGGCCGCCCGGGTGGCACGGCGAGCGCTTCATGAGCGAGGCAGGAAGAAGGCCAAAGGTGGACTCCGGTTTCGATCTGTACCGGCTGCCGGACGAGCACGTCGCGCTGCGCGAGGCGGTGCGTGACCTCGTCGAGTCCGAGATCGTTCCGCATGCGGCGGACGTCGACGAGCACGAGCGCTTCCCGCAGGAGGCGCTCGACGCGCTGAACCGGGCCGGGTTCGCCGCCGTGCACGTCCCGGCCGAGTACGGCGGCGAGGGTGCGGACTCGGTCGCGACCTGCATCGTGATCGAGGAGGTCGCCCGCGGCTGCGCGTCGAGCTCGCTGATCCCGGCGGTGAACAAGCTCGGCACCATGCCGATCCTGCTCGCCGGATCGGAGGAGCTGAAGAAGCAGGTGCTGCCGTCGGTCGCCGCCGGCGAGGCGATGGTCTCCTACGCCCTGTCCGAGCGGGAAGCCGGCTCGGACACCGCCTCGATGCGGGCACGCGCCACCCGCGACGGGTCGGACTGGATCCTTTCCGGCACCAAGTGCTGGATCACCAACGCCGGGATCTCGACCTGGTACACGGTGATGGTGGTGACCGATCCGGACGCGGCCCGCAAGGTCGACGGGATCTCGGCGTTCGTCGTGCACAAGGACGACCCGGGCTTCGAGGTCGGCTCCAAGGAACGCAAGCTCGGTATCAAGGGCTCGCCGACCCGGGAGATCCACTTCACCGACTGCCGGATCCCCGGCGACCGGATCATCGGCGCCCCCGGCACCGGCCTGCGCACCGCGCTGGCCACCCTCGACCACACCCGCCCGACGATCGGCGCGCAGGCGGTCGGCATCGCCCAGGGAGCGCTGGACGCGTCGATCGCCTACACGAAGGACCGCAAGCAGTTCGGCCGGCCGATCGCCGACAACCAGGCCGTGGCGTTCATGCTCGCGGACATGGCGATGCGGGTGGAGGCGGCGCGGCACATGGTCTACGTCGCCGCCGCCCGGGCCGAGCGCGGCGAGCCGAACCTCGGCTTCATCACCGCCGCCGCCAAATGCTTCGCCTCCGACACGGCGATGTCGGTGACCACCGACGCCGTCCAGCTCTTCGGCGGCGCCGGCTACACCCGCGACTTCCCCGTCGAACGGATGATGCGCGACGCCAAGATCACCCAGATCTACGAAGGCACCAACCAGATCCAGCGGGTAGTGATGGCCCGGCAGCTGCTGAAGGGCTGATTGGCGGGGCGTCTGTGCTGGTCAGAGGCCAAAATCACCGTAGGGGAGCTCGGCGGCTGGAGCGATCTCCGTGACGCTGGGTGTCCGGTCGTGGCCGGCTAGAGGTGGCTGTGAGCGGGTGTCTGTGGACTCGGCGTGGACTCGATCATTGTCGGGGGTGTCGTCGCTGAGCGTGGCTGCTGGGGCGTGGCCATCGGCTGGCCACGCCGACAGAGCCGCGTGGCGATCTGGGTCGATCGACGCGCCGCCGCGCGGCTCAGTACTGCTGATATGTCGGCGAGCGGGAACCCAGCGACGCCAGCACCCCGTAGACCGGGCGAGCGCGACCGGCAGTTCGTCCCTGCGGAGGTCGAGCCTGGCTATTGCTAGTCGTCGAGGAGGTGTGCGGCGGCTTTGGGGTCCATGAGGTTGGACCAGGCTTGTTCGGCGGGGAGCAGGTGGCGTTCAGGGAGGGCGTACTCGGGGAACCAGCCGTCGGGGGCGCAGCCGGGGACGCGGGCGAGGATCACCGCGGTGAGGTTGGCCGGGACGGAGCCGGTGATCCGGACGGCGACGTAGGTCTCGTGGCCGTGATCGGCGCGGATGAGGATGCCGAGGCGGAAGCCGGCGAGGTCGGCGGCGTGTTCGTGGCCGTCGCGTAGGGAGCCGCGGGTGAGGTCGCGGACGGTGGCGTCGAGGCGGAGTGCGAGCCGGGTGCCGGCTTCGAGGCGGTAGCGGTCCTCGTCGTCGGGTCCGGGGAGCAGGTGGTGGCTGTGGGTGTCGGTCGTGAGCGGTTTGTCGTGGTCGGCGTTAAAGCGCTGCCGAGCGGCGCGGGCCTGGGCGTGCAGGGCCGTGTAGAAGTCCTCGGATGAGCCGTCCTCGCGGATGCCGGCCGCGACCAGCCAAGCGTGGACCTCGGTGGCGTCATCGGAATAGGCCGCGCCACGCCAACGGCCGATCTTGACCTTGAACAGGACGACATCGTCGACGGCCCGGATCCGTTCATGCGGGGTGTCTGGATCCGCGAACTGCTCGGTCGCCTTGGCCAGGAGGGGATGGTCGACCTGGTCGAGCGGTGTGCTGGCCGGTGGGACGGGCAGGCGCAGATCCTCGCGGAGGCAGCGCAGGGTGGGTCGGACGGGCATCGGGGTCAGGTCTCCCAGTCTCCGGCGCCGCCGAGTTGCTCGATCCGCTCAGGGGATAGCCCGGTCAGCGCTGCGACGCTCGCCGAGAGGGAGCCGTCGAGGACCCTCATCGAGGCGACCATCCCCAGGCGGATCTCCTCGCGGCGCTGCTTCAGGTAGATCTGCACGGCCTCGGCGACGAGGTCCTTCTTCGACATACCAAGGAAGTGCGCCGCCTGCGAGATCAGCTCGTCCGTCGCCGGGTCGACCTTCAGCGGCGCCTGACGGCGCGGTCCCGCGGTCGTCATAACCGCTCACCTCCCGGCACCAGGGTACCTAAGTACCTCACGGAGTGCCAGTCGGGCAACGCTTCAGCCTGCACGTGCCTTGCATCCGCGGGCGGGACGAACCTTCGCAGCTGGATCAGCGTCCGCGACCAGCATTTGGCAGATTCAGCGCTGGGTCGCGAGGCGATGTTGAAGGTTGGCATGGCGGAATTCCCATGTTGCTCCGGCTTGTCGGAGAATTCCCCGCTTGTGGCTATCGGACAGGAAAGCCATCAGCCGGACGGGTAGATGGCCGCGCCAGGCCAACCACAGACAGGCGATACGGAACCGGGCCCACGCTGAGGCGAGTGGGATAGTGAGTCCGAATGCGAGCCCAACGGCAAGCCCGGCCGCAAGCCCGGTCGCAAGCCCGAACATGATCGCGAAGGCAATCCCAATCGCAAGCCCGAACACTATGCCGACTGTGAGCCCTAACGCGAACGCATTCGATCGGTCCTTGGCGAGTACGGATCGCGGGTCTGCGGATCGTGGGGTATCAATCGTTGTGTCGAGCCCGAGTCCAAATGCCAGCACAAACGCGATTTCGCCCGCGATTCCGAAAACGATTCCAAACGTGAGTCCGAGCTCTGTCTCGGCCCCAATTCCGAGCGCGATTCCCACCGCGACCCCGATTCCGAGTCCAACCGTGAGCAGGCCCCCGAGCCTGCCGCAAAGATCGACTAGTCGTGGGCGGTGTAGAAATATCCCTCTCGGAGTCATGCTGCGCCCCCTGGCTGCGAGCCCGAGGGGAACACTGAATGTTAGTCCAGTCGTGAATCCAAATGGGAATCCGAAGAGGAAGCCGTATTGGAGTCCACATACAGCGCCAAAGGCGAGCCCGAGCGCGAGCCCGAAGGCGGTGGTGGCTGTGAGGGAAATGTATGTTTTTGGTGTAGCGCGATGTATTTCCCACCAGGCGAGGCCGGTGGTGCGCTGGCGATGTTCGAGATGGCGGGCCAAGAATCTAAGGTAGTCGATGGCTTGGTCAGCTGACCACTGCCGTGCCTGCTCTGGGTGCGGTCGGTAGGCGGCGGGGACGAGTCCGTCAAGGAGGTGCTCCTCGATGGCGGCGCGAGTGGGAAAACGAGCCGCGTCGCACAGCTCGGCTGGGTCGGGAAGGCCGCTAGCGGCCTCGCATCGCGGGGGGTTGTAGATGGCGCGGGCCAGATTGGCCATCAGCGGCGTGGAGAGAGCCTCGGCAACTGGACACGCCGGACTGGTGGTCACGGCAGTGAGGACAGAGGCCCAGCGTTCAGGACCGTGGCCGCCAGCGGAGTCGATGAGATATGCAGCTGTCTGTGCGGGATCCAGCGGGCGCAGTCGGATCGCGACGGCGCCGTCGACATGGATAAGCCGGCCTCGGCCTGGGCGAATGGCATGACGAAATGCTTTTACTCGGCTGCTAAGCACGAGTGGCTGGCCGTCGGCGACGGCGGTGTTGATGGCGGCGATGACCCGATCGCGGCCAGTCGCGCGGACTTCGTCAAGACCGTCCAGTATTGGCAGGACCAGTCTGGCGTCGAGGAGGGCACGGGCGCGGCTGATCCTGGCGGCCGAGCGCGTTTCTAGCCACTGATTCTCACGAATGATCTGGGCTTCCAACCAGCGGGAGAACGTGTCCCGGTCGGGATCGAACGACGCGAGCGGAATGAGTAGCGGCACCGGTCCGCCCGGCATGCGCCGGTCGAGCAGGTCCAGGACGAGGCGGATGAGGAGCGTCGTCTTGCCTGTTCCAGGCTCGCCGAGCACGATCACCCGGCCGGTGGGCACTCGGGCCAACACCTGGACGAGTTCGCTCCCGACGCCGGCGAGTTGCGCTGGGCTCTCAGCCGGTTGTTCTGGCGGACGCCAGCCGACGCTGGCCCGGGCCCGCCGCTGCAGCAAGGCCCACGGCTGGGACAGGGATGTGCTGGCGGGCTCCCACGCGACGTCCAGCGTCGGCTGGTTGAGATCGCGTCGACCCGCCTCTGCTGACCACTGCCGTCGAGTCTGGTCGGCTAGTCGATCCGCCACGCCGGCAACCTCGGTGTCCGCGGCAGCGGCGTCCCGACGGTCGGCTCTGAAGGTCGCCCATGCCAAGGCCAGTCCTGGGGCTCCGACCAGCACCGCGACCGCCGTCGCCGCGACACCCTGCCCCGCCTGCCACGCGACGACTACCGCCACTGCCGAGCCGACCAGCAAGGCGAGCCCTGCTACGGCCTTTTCTACCCTCTCGCCTATCCGCACACCTTCATCATCAACATCGACGTGCTTGGCCGGCTTGGATTTGTCCTGGGCAAGCCGGCCGGTTGTGCTCATGGACGTGGCGCAGCGTGTAGCCGGAGACCGGCGCACGATGCGGACAATATTGCCGCATCGCTAACAAATATCGCCTAGGTAGCAGTACGCTCACGCTTCGGCGCAGACGGGCTGATTACCCCCTGGGCCAGGGGGGCGGGGGCATGGTCACGTTTGCGCCGGGGTGTGTGGTTGTTGCCCGGGATGAGGAATGGCTGGTCACGGCGGCGGAGCGGGCCGCCTGGGATGACTGGCGGCTGGACGTCGTCGGGCTGAGCGAGCTGGTTCGCGAGACAGCCGCAACGTTCTTCACCGCGCTCGACCGGGACATCACCGTGCTCGACCCGCGCAAGGCCGTGCTGCGGTCGGACGCGTCGCCGAAGCATCGCCGGACCCGGCTGTGGCTGGAGGCGACGCTGCGGCGCACGCCGATGCCGTTCGGCGACCCGGCGCTGACCGTGTCCGACGGGATGCTGGTCAACCGGCTGAACTACCAGCGTCAGGCGGTCGCGCACGCATTGGCGCCGGAGAACCTGCGCCCTCGGGTGCTGATCGCCGACGCGGTCGGGCTCGGGAAGACGCTGGAGATCGGCATGCTGTTGGCCGAGCTGACGAGGCGGGGACGCGCCGACCGGGTCCTGGTGGTCACTCCGCGCCATGTGCTGGAGCAGATGCAGCACGAGCTGTGGTGCCGGTTCGGCCTGCCGCTGGTCCGCCTGGACTCCGACGGGCTGCAGCGAGTCCGCCAGAAGCTGCCGGCGAACCGCAATCCGTTCACCTTCTACCGGCGGATCATCGTCTCGATCGACACGTTGAAGTCACCGCGGTACCGCTCGTTCCTGGAGAAGCACCGCTGGGACGTCGTCGTCATCGACGAGTCCCACAATCTGACCAATGTCGGCACGCTGAACAACGAGCTGGCCCGGGTGCTGGCGCCGAACGCCGAGGCGCTGATCCTCGCTTCGGCAACGCCGCACAACGGCAAGAAGGACTCGTTCGCCGAGCTGCTGCGACTGCTCGACCCGACGGCGGTCGGCCCGGACGGCGAGTATGACGTCCAGGACGTCACCCGGCTGTTCGTCCGCCGGCACCGCAACTCCCCGGAGGTCGCCGCGGAGGTCGGCGCCGACTGGGCGCCGCGGCCGGAACCGCTGGTCATCCCGGTGACCCCGTCGCCGGCCGAGGACGCGATCGCCACCGAGCTGTCGACGACGTGGCTCTATCCGCGCCCCGGCGCGACCTCCCCGGTGTCCGGCAAGGGAGCGGCACTGTTCCCTTGGACGTTGGCGAAGGCGTTCCTGTCGTCCCCGGCCGCGCTGCTGGAGACGACCGAAGGCAGGCTGAAGCGGATCAGCGCGCTGACCGACCGCGACACCGAACGGGAACGCCAAGCGCTCGAACGACTACGCGAGCTGGCGGAGACCGCCGTCAGCCGGCAGGGCACCAAGACCAACGGCAAGCTGACCGTTCTCGCGGACTATCTGCGCAAGGTGGGCGTCGGTGCGGGCTCGCCGACCCGGGCGGTGCTGTTCGCCGAGCGGGTCGCCACTCTCGGCTGGCTCGCGACCAACCTGGCGCCGCTGCTCGGCCTCACCCGTGACCAAATCGCCGTCATGCACGGCGCGCTGCCGGACATCGAGCAGGAACGCATCGTCGACGATTTCAAGACTGCCGCGAGCCCGATACGCGTCCTCATCACCGGCGATGTGGCCAGCGAGGGCGTCAACCTGCACGCCCAGTGCCACCACCTCGTGCACATCGACATCCCGTGGTCGCTCATACGCATAGAGCAGCGAAATGGCCGGATCGATCGCTACGGCCAGCAGTACCCGCCGCAGATCGCCGCGCTCGCGCTCACCCCGTCCGACGAGCACTTCAGCGGCGACGTCCGCGTGCTCGAAAAGCTGCTCGCCAAGGAGCATCTGGCGCACAGCACGCTCGGCGACGCGGCGACGCTGATGCACCTGCACTCGCCGAAGGCCGAAGAGGGTGCGATCCGCGACGCGCTGGCCCGCCACCGCGATCTCGACGACCTCATCCCCGACGCTGGCGCCGCGGCCGGTGACGACGACCTGATGGCGATGTTCGGCGACGAGTTCGACACCGACTTCGCCGCCGCTGCCGCGACCACCGAGCTGCCGCCACCGCCGCCGACCAGGGCGCGCGAATCGCTTTACCCGACCGACCTCGCGTTCTTGCAGGACGCCCTCGCCGAGGTCTACGACCAGCCGACGCGCCCGCCGACCGAGGAGCGGGGCGCCCCGCCGGGCAGCGGCGGCGTCGGCTGGACGGTGCACCAGGGCGCGGCGCTCGTCTCGCTGACCCCGCCGCGTGACCTGCGGACCCGCCTCGACGCGCTGCCCGCGTCGTACGTCACCGAGCGTGGCGTCCGTCAGCAGCTACTGCTGGCCACCGCGCCGGAGGTCGCGCTCGACAGCCTGCGCACCGCCCGCGAAGGCGCCGCCGCGCCGAAACGCCGCGGCCGGCCGGCGGCCAGGTCGACCAAGGGCGACACCGTCACCGTGCGCGAGGTGGTCCCACCCCATGGGTCGACCTGGCCGGAGGCGCACTTCCTCTCCCCGCTGCACCCCGTCCTCGACTGGGCCGCGGACAAGGTGTTGGCCGCATCCGGTCGTAACGAGGTGCCCCTCGTCCATGGAACGGTCGACATCCCGCGGGTGCTGGTCCTCGCGACGCTCATGAACCGGCGCGGCCAGGTCGTCACCCGTCAGCTGGTGTCCGTCGAGTTCCCGACCGGCAGCGCCGCGTTGCCGTTCGCACAAGTGGTCGACGGCCTGGAACTATTCGAAAGCACGGGCCTGACCGACCAGGCACCGGTCAACCCAGGTGCCGCGACCGTCACCCCCGAACTGGCGGCGTTGGTACCTGCCGCGCTCGACGCGGCGTCCGCCGCGCTCGACCTCGCCGAGCAGACCCAGCACGCCGACCTCGACCGCCGGCTGCAGGCGTGGTCCGGCCGGCAGGGGCGGTGGCGGGCGCAGGCCGCGCAGCTCGAACTGGAGCTCACCGGCGCCGCGCGGGCCAAGGTCCGCCGCCTCGCCCGCCGGGTCAGCCTGGAAGAAGAGATCGCGCTGTCCCTGAAGGCGAGTCAGCGGCTGCTACGCCCCCTGGCCGTCGTCATCCCCATGCCCCTGGGAGAACCAAACTGATGCCCAGCTTCGACGCCATCGTCGTCGGCGAGTCCTGGATCTCGGAGCACTACCTCACCTCGGACGGGCGCGGCGGCACCTTCCTCGCCGAGGTCCTCGCCCTGCGGGACCGCTGGGACGAGACCGAGGCGGCCGGCCATCCGAGTGCCCGGTCGGCGCTGCGCGACGCGGCGACGACACTCGCCCGCCGGTTCGGCGCGCTGGGCGAGGACCCGTCCGACGACTCGGTCCGCGAGACCCATCGCGAGGTCCGGCGCGCGTTACTGCTGGATCGCAATCCGGTCTCCTGGAAGTCGGACCGGTCCGGCGACGAGGTGCGACTACCTACCGCCGTCGTCCACCCGTCGGCGACCGGAACCGCGCTGCTCGTCGTCGAGGCCCGGCCTGTCTCCGCCGTCGAAGAGCTCCTCGACGCGGCGAGCGGGCTGCTATTCGACCCGGCGACGGTGGACGGCAAGCCCCAGGACGCACTGGCGAAGACCGTTTCGACGATCTTCCTGACCGACGACGCGCCACCGTTCGTGCTCGTCCAGGCCGGCCGCTGGCTGATGCTCGCCGAACGGGCCCGCTGGGCCGAGGGCCGCTGGCTCGCCGTCGACCTCGGCGTCGTCGCCGACCGGCGCGACACGAAACGCGCCGGCGAGCTGGAGCACGCCGCCGCGATGCTCGGCCCCGACCTGCTGCTGCCCGCCGACGACGGCCAGGCGCCGTGGCTCGGCCTGCTGGAGAAGTCCGTCCAGCACACCGTCGGCGTCTCCGCCGGGCTGCGGACCGGCGTGCGGCTGTCGATCTCGATCCTCGCGAACGACGTGGTCGCCCGGCGGGCCGCCCGCGGCCTGCCGGTGCTGGGCGTGCCCGGCCTCGGCCGCGATCTTGCCCGCCAGGCGCTGCGCTTCCTCTACCGGATCCTCTTCCTGCTCTACGCCGAGGCGTCGCCGCAGTTGGAGGTGCTGCCCGTCGGCGCGCCCGAGTATCAGGCGGGCTACGGCCTCGACCGGCTGCGCGACGTGATCCTCACCGACCTGTCCAGCGACCGCTCCCGCAACGGCACCTACCTCTACGACTCGCTCGCGCTGCTGTTCCGCCTCGTCGAGGAGGGCTTCGACCCCCGCCGCGCCGCCGCGCGGAATGCCGCTGGCGGCGTTCCGCGGAACGCGGAGATCGACGGCCCGGTCGCCCGGCGCGTCGCGGGTGGCGGTGGCGTTCCGCGGAACGCGGAGATCAACAGTTCCGCGGCGCGGCACGCGGGCGGCGCCGCCGAGCGCGGCCCCGCCGGCGCCGGCAGCCTCCTCACCGGCGCCGACGAGCTGGCCGAGGACGACGGCGGCTACGACGCCGTGAGTGTCGGGGATCGGCTGGTGTTCCAGGCACTGCGGTCCGACCTGTTCGCGCCGGCCGCGACGGCGCTGATCGACGAGGTCGGGCTCGGGAACGAGGCGCTGCAGCAGGTGCTGGGCCATCTGCTGCTCACCCCGGTGAAGAAGAACGAGGACCGCGGCTTCATCTCCTACGGCGAGCTGGGCATCAACCAGCTCGGCGCGGTCTACGAGGGTCTGATGTCCTGGTCCGGCATGATCGCCGAGACCGACCTTTACGAGGTCGCGAAGGGCGGCGACCCGTCCGGCGGCACCTGGCTCGTCCCCGCCGACCGGGTCTGGGACGACAAAGTCCTCGCCGATTCCCTGGTCCGGGAGAAGGACGAGCAGACCGGCGAGCCGAAGCCGGTGCTGCACCGGCGCGGCTCGTTCGTGTTCCGCCTCGCCGGCCGGGAACGCCAGCAGTCCGCGTCCTACTACACGCCCGAGTCGCTGACCCGCTCCGTCGTTCACCACGCGCTCGCCGAACTGCTCGACCAGGACGGCGTGCAGACGAAGGCCGCCGACATTCTGCGGCTGACGATCTGCGAGCCAGCGCTCGGGTCTGGCGCATTCGCCATCGAGGCCGTCCGCCAGCTCGCCGCCGAATACCTGCGCCGCGCCCAGGACGAGGCCGGCGTCCGCATCCCGGCGGAGGACTACCCAGCCGAGCTGCAACGCGTGAAGGCCTACCTTGCGCTGCACCAGGTCTACGGCGTAGACCTCAACGCCACCGCCGTCGAGCTCGCCGAGGTGTCGCTGTGGCTCGACACCATGCAGGCCGGCCTCGCCGCCCCCTGGTTCGGCCTGCACCTGCGCCGCGGCAACAGCCTCATCGGCGCCCGCCGCGCCGTCTACGACCCTGGCCTGCTCAAGGCCAAGAAATGGCTCACGACGGTCCCCAAGGACGTCGGCCTGCACGACCCGACCGCGCCCGGCTTCGTTCCCTCCGTTGGCGAGGGCATCCACCACTTCCTCCTCCCCGCCGCCGGCTGGGGCGCCGTCATCGACACCCCCGAAGCGAAGACCTACGCCCCGGAGAAGCGCGAAGAGCTGCGGAAATGGCGTTCGGGCATTCTCAGCAGCCCGGACACTCATACCCGCGGGCGGCTCGGCAGACTGGCTCTCCGAGTAGAGGCGCTCTGGGACCTGACCCGCCGGCGGCTGCTCCTCGCCGAGGCGGGCATCCAGCGGGACACCGCGGTCTGGGGAGCGGACAGCACGGCCGACGAGCCGACGGCGCTCACCGGTATGGCGCGGGTCGTCGACGAGCAGCGCCGGGAAGAATGGACCGCCGCCGAGTCCGTGCGCCGGGAGGACGTCGAGGCGTTCCTGCGCGACGAGGACAACGCCTACCGGCGGCTTCGCCGGGTCATGGACGCCTGGTGCGCGCTCTGGTCGTGGCCGCTGACGACGACGACCGCGCCGCCGGACTGGCAAGCCTGGCTCGGCGGCCTGGAGGCCCTGCTCGGGGTGACCTCCGCGGACCGCCGGACGCTCGCCGCCGAGAAGGCCGGCCAGACCACCTTCACCGGCGACGTCTCCTGGCGCGACCTCGACGCCGCCGAAAGGCTCGACCTGGGATTCACGTTCTCACTGCCCGTCGACGAGGCGTTGGCCAAGTACCCCTGGCTGACGGTTGCCGCCGATATCGCTCAGACGCAGGGCTTCTTCCACTGGGAGCTGGAGTTCCCCCAGGTCTTCACCCGGGGCGGCTTCGACCTCCAGGTTGGAAACCCACCCTGGGTCCGCCCCGACTGGGACGAGGCCGGGGTGCTGGCAGAGTTCGACCCGTGGTGGGTTCTTGCTCCCGACGCATCGGAGCAGACGAAGATCGAGCGTCGCGAGTACACTTTTTCCTTGGCTGACGCCGCAACCTGGTATATAGATCAGCGGGCTGACCAGCAAGGCGCCAATGCGCACTTTGGCAGCGCAGTTGACCGACCGCGCCTGCATGGACTTCAGCCAGATCTGTATCGATGCTTCATGGACCAAACCTGGAGATCCGCCGCTTCGAATGGCGTCGTTTCCCTATTGCATCCCGAGTCGCACTATACAGAGTCTCGGGCGGCGGATCTTCGCCTGGAGTCCTACCGTCGGCTGCGCCGGCACTGGGGATTCCAGAACAGCATGAAAATCTTCTCGGAAATTAGCCACAAGCAGGGATTTGGGGTCCATGTCTACGGAAGGATGAGGGAGCCTTCGTTCTTCCATGCGGGATGGATCTACCAGCCTGACATTATCGACCGGTCCCTCGTGCACGACGGCTCTGGGCCGGAGCCTGGATTGCGGGACGAGGGCGGGCGCTGGGACACTCGACCGCATCGGGCACGAATTACATCCGTAGATACGAACGTTCTTCGGCAGTGGGCGGCCCTTCTCGAAGGTCCTGAGGCGTCGCCTGAAAGTACAAGAATGCTCTTCCCGGTCAACCGATCAAGCGCCGGCGTGCTAGGGCAGATGGCGCGGGCGCCACGCTTTGGGCGACTTGCCTATTCTTGGGTTCCGGGGTGGCACGAGACGGCGGACCGTCAACGCGGATGGTTCGAGCGTCGCCCATCGACCCCGCCATCGTGGGACGAAGCAATATTGCAAGGTCCACATCTAACCGTCGGCAATCCATTGTTCCAGCAGCCGAATCCGACCGCCCGCAATCAGATGGATTACAGCCTTCTAGATCTCGAGAAGATTGATGAGGGATTTATTTCGAAGTCAAATTATGTGCGCAGTCGACCAATGAAAGAATTTCGGGCTGCCTATCCCCAATGGAATTCTCACCCCAGTAGTGATGACTTTCGTCTGGCGTGGCGTCGAAGAGTCGATCCCGCTACCGTTCGCAGCCTTCATTCGGCGATCCTTCCGCCTGGGCCCACGCACATGAATCAGATCCATACTCTCACCGTGGGCCATAATCTTGATCTCGTAGTCGCGGCTGGATTCTGGAGTGCGCTAACGTCCGACTTCTTTATCAAGGCTGCTGGGATCGCGGACGTCACGGTCGGTGTCTTCAGTAAGCTGCCACACATTCGGCAACATGTGTTGGAGTCGCGGCTTGCCTTGCGGACGCTGCGGTTGAACTGCCTGGTCCGAGACTATGCGCCGCTGTGGCTGGAGCTTTTTTCGCCGGATTGGACGATCGACGCGTGGGCATTAGGAGTTGGCGTTGACTACCGGGACCGGCCAGAGATTGGGGAGGTCGCTCCGGTCTGGGAGTGGGCGACGCCGCTGCGGCGGGCGGCGGATCGGCGGCAGGCCTTGGTGGAGATTGACGCGATCGTGGCCGTGATGCTCGGGCTGACGGCTGAGGAGCTGGTGACGGTCTACCGGACGCAGTTCCCGGTGCTCCAGCAGTACGAGCGCAAGGCCCGGTACGACAGCTTCGGACGGGAGCTGCCGGCCGAACTCGCGAAGGAGCTGGACAAGCAGCGTTCGCTCGGCCGGGCGGTGCACACGCTCCAAGGGCCGACGCGGACCTATGTCGGCCCGTTCTTCACCGTCGACCGCGAACGGGACCTGCGCCTGGCGCACGAGCATTTCTCCCGGATCACGGCCGAACGGCAGCGGGCGGCCACGGAGGAGCCTCCGTCGAGGATCCCCGATGCTCGCACCGGACCGGCGGCCGGGGGCGCTTCGGCATGAGCGGCCCGTTGCTGCCCTCGCTCCAGGCAGCGGATCTGCGCCGCGCGTTGACGGACTACCTGTCGACGACGTTCGCGCTGACCGACGACGACGTCCGCGCGGCGCTGACCGACTTCCTGACCGACCCGGACGCCGGCATCTTCCGCGGCCCGTATGCTCGCCTGCGGCTGCCGTTCCGCCCGGCGGACGGCGCGTGGACGGTCGCGCTGGACTGGTGGCAGCAGGACTTCACCCCGTACGTCCACCAGGCGCAGGCGTTCGAGCGGCTGTCGTCGAAACACGCGAAACCGCGTCCGACGCTGGTCACGACCGGCACCGGCTCGGGTAAGACCGAGGCGTTCCTGATCCCGATTCTCGACCACGCCCTGCGGATGCGCCAGCAGGGCCAGCGTGGGCTGAAGGCGCTGCTGCTCTACCCGATGAACGCCCTGGCGAACGACCAGGCGGGCCGGCTCGCGAAACTGCTGACCGGCGACGAACGCCTCAAGAGCCTGACCGCCGGGCTCTATACCGGAGACGACAAGCCGCAGCGCACCCAGGTGACGTCAGCGGGGTTGATCACGTCGCGCGAGGTGCTGCGCTCGGACCCGCCGGACCTGCTGCTGACGAACTACAAGATGCTCGACCAGCTGCTGCTGCGGGCGAACGACCGCGGCCTGTGGGCCGGCGCCGAGGAGTCGCTGACCTACCTCGTGCTCGACGAGTTCCACACCTACGACGGCGCGCAGGGCACCGATGTGGCGATGCTGCTGCGCCGCCTCGGCTCGATGCTCGGCGTCGCCCGCGACGGCGCCCCGCTCGGCGATGTCGTGCCGGTGGCGACGTCGGCGACGCTCGGCGGTGGCGACGAGGCGTCGTTCGCGGCGATGCGGACGTTCGCCGAGACGGTGTTCGGCTGCCCGTTCGACGCGGAGGCCGTCGTCGTCGAGGACCGGATGTCGCCCGCCGAGTGGCAGGCGGCGACGGCCGGCACCGCGCCGGGGATCGCGGCCCGGCCGGTCGCGTCGGCGGCGCTGCTGGCGGCCGCGGTCCGCGCGGCGACCACCGGCGGCCCGGATGCCGTGGCGCACGCGCTGCTCGCGGAGCTGTTCGTCCGGGAGAGCGACGGCGAGAGCCTGTCGGCGGCGGACATCCGAAGGCTGCGCGGCCGGGGCCGGCTACCGGCGCTGCTGGCCGCCCACCCGCTCGTCGAACGTCTGCTGCCGGCGGCGCTGCGGCCGGCCCCGCCGCGGGTGCTGGCCGCCGCGGTCCTGCCGGACGACGCGAGCCCTGGCCGGGCCGACGGCGTGCTCGTCGTCGAGGCGCTCCTCGGCCTGCTCTCGGCGGCCCGCGCCGACGCTGCCCGTGGCGACGCGGCCGGCGACGCCGGCCGGCGGCTGCTCGGCGTGGACGCGCAGCTGTGGATCCGAGAGGTGACGCGGGTTGACCGGCGGGGGGGCGCGGTGCCGGCGTTTCGCTGGTCCGACGACGGCGCGCACGCCGACGCGGAGCTGTTCCTGCCGGCGCTGTACTGCCGGCACTGCGGCCGCTCGGGTTGGGGGGCGCTGCGCTCGGTGCTCGGCCGGTCCGTCGAGGTGTCCGACGCGTCGATCCGCAAGGCGTCCCGCGCGGGGGACCAGCGGTTCCGGGCCTTTCTGCACGCCCCGGGCGAAGCAGCGTCGCTCGCCGATGACGACGCGGCGCCCGTCGAAGGCCTCCTTTGGCTGGACGTGGCGAGCCTCCAGCTCCTCGGCACCCCGCCGGCCGAGGGCGGAGCCGACGAATCGGTATCTGTACCGGTGCTCGTCGACTGGGATGACGACGCCGCGGCCCGCGACCAGACCTGCCCGTCCTGCCAGCAGCCCGACGGCATCCGGTTCCTCGGCACCGGCGTGTCGACGCTGACGTCGGTCAGCCTGTCGGCGCTGTTCGGCTCGACGCACTTGGACCGGGCAGAGAAGAAGAGCCTGCTGTTCACCGACTCGGTGCAGGACGCCGCCTACATGGCCGGCTTCGTGCAGGCCCGCTCGCACGCGCTCAGCCTGCGTGCCGCGCTGTTCGAGACGATCGACGCCCAGGGGCCGCTGGCGCTGGCCGACCTGCCCCGGGAGGCGATGAACCGGGCCGGCGACGACCCCGTCCGCCGCTACCGGCTCGTCCCGCCCGCGGTGGCCGACTGGGCGGCCTTCCACCGCTACTGGCATCCCGCCGGCAACGCCCGCGACCGCGCCGGCGCCCGGCGGGCGGTCGAACGCCGGCTGCTGTTCGACGCGGCCCTGGAGTTCGGCCTCAACGCCCGGACCGGCCGCACCCTGGAACTCACCGGCGCTGTCGTCGCCGAGGTCGACACCGACTCCACACGGGCGCTGCGCAACGTCGGCCGCCGGGCGATCACGAAGGCCCGGGAGCAGCAGAGCCTTGCCCAGGACATCGACGACGCGCTCGGCGCCACCCTCGACGACGCGCGCCTCGCCGGTTGGGTTCGCGGCGTGCTCGAACGGGTTCGCACCCAGGGCGGGATCGCGCACCACTGGCTTGACCGGTACGTCGACGACGACGGCAACCGCTGGTTCCTCACCGGGGGCCGCGGGGGCGCCCGCAACGAGGGCCTGCCCGCGTTCCCGCCAGGCCGGCCCGCGCCCGCGTTCCCGACGACGGCGGCCCGCGCCGACCGGCTCGCCGCCGTCACCAGCACCCGGGCCTGGTACGCCCGCTGGTCGGCCCGGCAGCTGCGGCTGACGAACAGGGACGGCGGCCTAGTCGCGCGGGCGCTGCTGGAGGAGGCGGCCGCGGTTGGCTGGCTGCGGACGCGGCGGACGAACTCCGGAGCGACTGTGTTCGCCCTCGACCCGGAGCGGATCACCCTCGCCACCACGGACGACGCGGGCCTGGCCAACGGGTCGCTGGCGCTGCGCTGCGACGTCTGCCAGACCGTCACCCCCGGCCGGCGCCAGACCATCGACGACCTCGACGGCGCCGCCTGCCTGCGCCAGCTCTGCCCCGGGACGCTGCGCCGCGCGCCCCGCGGCGACGACTACTACCGCGCCCTCTACAGCAGCGGCGACATGCGCCGGGTCGTCGCCCACGAGCACACCTCGCTGCTGCCCGACAAGGTCCGCCTCGACGTCGAGACCGCCTTCCGCGAGGGCACCGGGCCCGCGGTGCCGAACGTGCTCACCGCGACGCCGACGCTGGAGCTCGGCATCGACATCGGCGATCTTTCCACGGTGCTGCTCGGCTCGCTGCCCCGATCCGTCGCGTCCTACCTGCAACGGGTCGGCCGGGCCGGCCGGCTCACCGGCAACGCACTGATCCTGGCCTACGTCCCCGGCCAGGCCCGCAACTCCGCGCTGCTCGACGACCCGCTGGCGCTGCTCGACGGCGAGGTCCGCCCGCCGGCGACCTACCTCGACGCGATCGAGATCCTGCGCCGGCAGTACGTCGCCTGGCTCGTCGACCGGCGTGCGCGCGCCGGCGTGCCGGACCCGGCGAACGCCGCCGGGGTCTTCCCCGACGTCGACGCCGGCCCGGGTACCTGGCTCGGCGAGCTTCTCGACGACGCCACCGCGCACGCGGCGGACTACGTGGAGACATTCCTCGCCCTGTTCGGCGATCTGGTCCGTCCCGACACCGCCGACGACCTGCGCGGCTGGGCCGGCGCCGGCCTCGCCAACGGTGAGGCCGCGGGACTGGGCCGGCTGGTGCGCCATGCGGCCGTCGACTACCGGCGGGAGATCGACGAGCTGGGCCACCGGCACGCGGCGCTGAGCGAGCAGGTCCCGGGCCTGCGCGAGGCCGCCGCCCGGCCGACCGCCACCGACGAGGACCGGCTCGCCGCCCGGCTCGCCGGAGCCGAGCTGAAGTTCCTGGCGAAGCGCCGCCACGACCTCGGCGGCCAGTTCTGGGTCGCTGCGCTGGAGGAACGCGGCGTCCTGCCGAACTACACCCTCCTCGACGACACCGTCAGCCTCGACGTCACCCTGCGCTGGGTCGACCACGAGACCGCCGAGTACCGGGAGGAGGCCCGCGCCTACCAACGCGGCAGCGCCATCGCGCTCACCGAATGGGCACCCGGCTCCACCTTCTACGCACAGGGCCTCGCCGTCCGCATCGACGCCGTCGACGTCGGGCGCGACCTCGACGCGCTGGTGCAGACCTGGCGGCTGTGCTCCGCCTGCGGCTGGTCGCAGGCCTCTCGGAGCTCCGAGCCGTCGCCGCCGGTCCCGGCGAGCTGCCCGCGTTGCGGGCACACCGGCCTCGCGGACACGGGGCAGGCGCTTCCCGTCCTGCCCCTGGAACGGGTCTCCGCGCAGGTCTCGCGGGACAACGCGGCGATCTCCGACTCCCGTGACGAACGCGACCGGCTCGCGTTCACCGTCGTCCCGGCCGCCGACGTCGACCCCGACCAGGTCACCGACGCGTGGCAGCTGCGCGGCTACCCGTTCGGTGCCGAATACGTCCGCCAGATCGACATCCGCTGGGTCAACGCCGGCCGCGCCGTCGAGCAGGGCGCGCCCCGGGTGCTCGCCGGCGTCGAGGTCCGCGCCCCGCTGTTCACCGTCTGCCCCGGCTGCGGGGTCGTCCCCGCCGCCCAGCCGGGCGTGCGCGACCTGCCCGGCGCGCGGCACCGGGCCTGGTGCCAGTACCGCGCCGCGATCGCCGTTCCCTGGGCGGAACTCGCCCTCGGCCGGACCCTGCGGACCCAGGCCGTGCGGGTGCTGCTGCCGCCGCACGTCACCTACGACCATTTCGGCGTCCCGTCGCTGCGCGCCGCGCTGCTGCTCGGCCTGCGCGAGATCCTCGGCGGCAACCCTGACCACCTCGACCTGATCGAGGCGCACCTGCCGGTCGACGGCCAAGACCGCACCGCCCTGCTCCTGCACGACCGTGTTCCCGGCGGCACGGGCTACCTGGCCGACCTGGCCCGCCCCAGCCGGGTCCGGGAGATCCTCACCGCCGCGCTCGACGTCGTCGCCGCCTGCCCGTGCCGGGGCGAGGGGCTGCTCGCCTGCCCGCGCTGCCTCCTGCCGTTCACCAGGCAGGTCGAACGCACCTCCCGCGCCCGCGCCGAACAGGTGCTGCGCGAGCTGCTCGGCCTGCCGATCGCAGGCGTCGGCGCCAGCCCGGACGCCGATGACCAGGCCGGCCGTGGCTGGCATCCCGAACGCCTGCGTTCCATCGCCGACATTCCGCTGCCCTCGCTCGACAGCGCGCTCGAACTGCGGTTCCGGCGCGTGCTGACCGAGGCGCTGCGGGCCCGCGGCGCCGCCGTCCAGGAGATCCCGCAGCTCGTCGGCACCGAGGTCCGGTTCGGCGTCCCCGGCCAGGTCCACCGCCGCTGGACGCTGCGGCCCCAGGTCCACGCCCACGGCTCCCGGCCCGACTTCGAGCTGCTCTGCGAGGACCCGGCGATTCCGCGGGTCTACATCTTCGCTGACGGCCGGCTCTGGCACGCCAGCCCCGCGCACAACCGGCTCGCCGACGACGCGGCGAAGCGGGCGGTGCTGCGCTCCGCCGGCAACCGCGTCTGGGCGGTCACCGACGACGACGTCGCCACGTTCGAGGCGCTCGCCCGCGGCGACCACGCCCACCCCGCCGGCGCATCCTGGTACACCGAGGCGGTCCGCGGACGGCTCGCCGCACTGCGTCAGCAGCGCATCCCGGCCGGTTCGATGTCCGATGCGACGGCGACAGCCGACGCCGTCACGCAGCTTGTCGACTGGATCATGGATCCCAGGCCCGACGCCTGGCGGACCCTCGCCGAAGGACTGCCGTTCGCCCTGATCACCGCGCGACCGGTGCCCATCGGCGACCGAGCCGACCTGGCACCGATCGCCGCCGAGGTTCTCGGTGCCCGGCCTATTGCACCCGCGCCGCGTACCGCCGGCTCGCCGCAGTCGACCCCGAGCACCACGGGTCCCGGCCTTCTCGGCTGGAGCTGGCGGCACGGCCCGCTCGCGGTCGCCACCGCGGCCCGCGCGACCCAGCCCTACGACGTCGGATCGCTCATTGTCGTCGACGACCGCGACGACACCCTCAGCACCGACGAGGGCGCCGCCGCCTGGCGTGCGTGGCTCGCCCTGTCGAACATCCTCGGCCATGCCGCCGGCGCCCGGCCGCTGGCGCTCTCCCAGGCCCTCGCCCCGGCCCCCAAGGTGCCGGCACCGCCCATCGGGGCGAAGGGGAGCGCCGCCACCCCGGCGGCGCTGACCCCCGCCTGGCAGGCGCTCGTGGACACGGCCGCCGACGACGACGAACGGGCCCTGCTCGCCAGCCTCGCCGGCGCAGGCGTCCCGCTTCCCGAACAGGGCTATGAGACAGACGACGGCTACCCTCTCGATCTCGCCTGGCCCGACCGCCACGTTGCCGTCCTCATCACTCCCGACGCGCCTTTGGCCGCGACCCTGGCGGACGCCGGCTGGCAGGTCACCGGCCCCGATCTCGATCGCCTCGTTGACCTGCTGAACGCCGTGGAGCGTTGACATGGACGTCCTGCCTCGCCGCAAAGCCCGCCCGAGCCGTTCTCCTGAGGGATTCGGCACGCCGCCGCCTTGCCGAGATCGGCTCTGCGAGGCGCCGATGGTGGACGGGAGACGGGGGCGTAGATGAGCAACATCACGATGTCTCGGCAGTTCCGGAAGCGGCTCGACATCGACGGGTCGCTGAAGCAGCGGGCCTGGGACTTTCTGACGAAGCTGATGACCGACCCGACGAGCCCCGGGCTGCACATCGAGCCGATCAAGGGCTCCCGGGATCCGCGGGTGCGGACGGGCCGGGTCAACGACAACTTCCGGGCGGTCATGTTCCTCGTCGCCCAGCAGCCCGAACCACACTTCGTTCTGGCCGCCGTCGCCAAGCACGACGAGGCGAACGCGCTGGCCGAGCGGATCGTCCTGACCACCAACCCCGTCACCGGCATCCTTGAGGTCCACGAGGAGGCGTCGGCGGCACCGGTCCAGCCGCCGCCCGCGCCAGCCATCCGAGGCGCGGCCGCCGACCAGACGGCGGACCGCGACATCCTTCCGCCAGGCGGTGCGGAGCCGCCGCTGGCACGGTTCACCGCCATGGATCTGGAAGCCGTCGGACTGCCCGCTGAGCTAACGCGACGCGCGCTCGCCTGCGCTGATGAGGACGCGCTGATCGCCATTGCTGGGGATCAGCACGTTCCTTCGTGGCAGGCCGACGCCTTGCTGTCGCTGGCCACGGGCGCCTCGGTCGCCGAGGTCCTGGCACAGCTTCAGCCGGACGAGCCCGCCACGTCCGCACCGCCAGCGCGCAGCATCATGCAGAACGTCGTCATCGAGCACGCGGTCATCCAGAACGCCGTGATTCAGAACGCGGTCATCCAGAACGCCGCGGCCGGACCGGAGCCTGGCACGCGGCCGGCGAGCGACGCCGAGGTCGAAGCCGCGCTCGAACGCCCGGGCACGCTGATGGACTTCGTCCGGATCCAGACCGACGAGCAGCTGCGCCGCGTCCTCGACGGCACGTTCGCGGACTGGCGGGTTTTCCTGCATCCCGAACAGCGGCACTATGCCTACCTGCGGACCGGCGGTGCCTACCGGCTGACCGGCGGCGCCGGCACCGGAAAGACCGTCGTGGCACTACACCGGGCTCGCCACCTGGCCACCGCCGGGCGTGATCCGCGAGTCGTGCTGACGACCTTCACCCGCACGCTGGCCGACAACCTCGTGCGCGACCTGCGCGTTCTCGACCCGGCGGTCCCCCAGGTCCATCTCGGCCAGCCAGGCATCGCCGTTCGCGGGATCGACCAGCTGGCGTTGGAGATCCTCAGCAGCACCCCGCTGGAGATCCGGGCGAAGGCCGACAACGACCTGCTGTCCAGCGGCGCCATCCCCGAGCCGCTCACCGAGCGCGAGGAACGCGCGGCCTGGGCCGACGCCGCCCGCGTCGCCGGGCTGACCGGCGACCTCGGCCGCCCAAGCTTCCTGCTCGGCGAGTACCGGATGGTCATCCTCGCCCGCGACGTGACCACGCGGGCTGACTACGCGCGCGCTCCGCGTCCGGGGCGCGGCACGCGGCTCTCGCGGGCACAGCGGATGGCGATCTGGGATGCGGTGGAGGCCTACCGCCGCCAACTAGCCCTTGGTCATAAAGCCAGCTTCGCCGAGATCGCAGTACTCGCCGCCCGCTGCGCGGACACGGTCGCAGAAGCCCGTGGCACTCGCCCTGCCGATCATGTCGTTGTCGACGAGGCTCAGGACCTACACCCCGGCCACTGGCGCCTACTGCGCGCGCTCGTCGCCGAAGGCGGCGACGACCTGTTCATCGCCGAGGACTCCCATCAACGCATCTACGGCGAGAAGGTCGTCCTGTCGCGCTACGGCATCCAGGTCCGAGGCCGCAGCCGCCGGCTCACCCTGAACTACCGCACGACTGCGCAGAACCTGCGCCTAGCGGTCAGCATCCTCGGCGACGCGCCCGTCACCGACCTCGACGACGAGAGTGACAGCGTCGCCGGATACCGGTCAGCCATGTCCGGCCCGGCCCCGGTGCTCCGCGCCTGCACCGGCCTGACCGATGAACTCGACTTCGCCGCTGCCACGCTGCGCGCCTGGCTGAGCCTGCGCACCGACGCGGCCGCGGGCGATGACTCTGCCCTTGGGACCGCGGTCGAGCCTGGCAGTCTGGGGATCCTGACCCGTGGCGCAGCGCAGCGGGACACGGTCGCCCAGGGCCTGCGGGACCGGGGAATTCCTGTGCAGGTAGTCGCCGGTCAGGACAGCGGCCGCGCTGATGCCCCCCGTCTGATGACCATGCACCGCGCCAAGGGCCTCGAGTTCAGCCGAGTCATCCTCTTCGGCGTCGACCGCGACAACCTCCCCTCGGCCCAGGCGCTGGCGGGCGAGACAACCGACGAACGCGCCGACCGCGAGGCCCGCGAACGTTTCCTGCTCTATGTCGCCGCGTCTCGCGCCCGCGACGCCCTCGTCGTCCTTTGGACCGGCGCACCCTCACCGTTTCTGCCTCGCTAGCCCGTCGACACGCCGCCAGCTTGAGAACGTCAACCGGCCGCCAGTCGCAGTGGCAAACGAGCTAGCCAACCTCCGTGAGTGGGCCCAACGATCGGGCCCGGTGCCGGACCGCCCCAGCACTCCGACGAGTAGGAGTGCTGACCTCGTCCTGCAGTACCCGAGATTCGCGAACGGACTCGACCGGCGACGCGGCCCGAGAGCGGGCAGTCGCGGCGGGGGCCGGTCCGGGGCGTTCAGTTCCGGGCCGTATTATTTAGCGAAGCCAGAACGGGGGTCAGCATGGCTGGCAGGCGAATAGGTGGGCCCGACGGGGGAAGTGAACGGGCGGGTCGGCCGGGGGTCGCCGTCACTGTGACGGTGGCTGTAGCGGTAGCTGTCGGTGGGATCACCACGACGGGCACAGTCACGGCCAGCGGAACCGCGGGTGGCTCGTCGACTTCTGCAGACAGAGCTGGTCGAGGAAATTCACGGGGATCCGCGGAGCGTCCCACCCTGGAGATCAGCACGGAAGACCTCCAGTCTATCGAGACCAAACTCGCCCGTAGAGGCCTGCACGGCAATGGCCGACTGGAGCATGACGGTGCTACGTGCGCCGAGCACGCCTACGGTCTGGTACAGACGTTCTTCGAGCGACAGCCGTGCACGGATCTTTACCGAGCACAGCTTGAGCTGAAGAATCGGAAAGGCGACACGGTGCTCATCGCTATCTCCTGGGTAGAGATGCCTGACGAGGCCAGTGCGCAGGCATACAAGAAGCTCGTCGATGCACCTGGCACCGGGAACATCGTCGAGCTTTCCCGCGAGGGTGGGCGGTATCAAACAGTACGTTACACCGGTCTACATTATCATCCGGGCGGCCGTGGCACCATCGTCAGCAATGCTCAAGCCGAGCCTGTCGCCCGCGGATGGACCGGAATCGCTCTGCAATCAATCGTCAACGCGGCCGTGTGAATTTCTACCGGAACGAGCGCCTGCGGTCGGTGCCTTCACAATGCGGAGCGTCGCCCGGTCGAGCGAGGCGCGCGCCCCTTGGCGAATACTTCTGGGTGAGGCGCAGTCGGCTATAACAGTGCTCCGGGGTAATAGCCGCCCGGGCATCGGACGGGCATGGAGGTCAGGTCTCCCAGTCTCCGGCGCCGCCCAGGTGCTCGATCCGATCCGGGGAAAGCCCGGTCAGCGCCGAGACGCTCGCCGAGAGGTAACCGCCGAGGACCTGCATGGAGGCGATCATTCCTCGACCGATCTCCTCGCGGCGCTGCTCTACGTAGACCTTGACCGCTTCAGCGACGAGGTCCTTCTTCGACATGTCGAAGAAGTGCGCCGCCTGCGAGATCAGCTCATCGGTCGCCGGGTCGACCTTCAACGGCGCCTGACGGCTCGGTCCCATGACTGTCATGGCCTCCCCGCCTCCGGCAGCAGGGTACCGACGTACCTCAGGGCGGAGCAGGTCGAGGCAACCCTTCAGCCTGTGCGGTCCCGGCATCCTTGGGGTCACCGCGGGCGGCATCGTCAGCGCGCTCGTAGTTGAAGGCGTCGATCATCGGTGTGGGTTGACATGGCGGTGTTTCCGGCAGGCAACAGAGCGTGCACGGCGTCGCGCGCGAGGGCTGGGCTGCGCCGGCGGAGACGCCGATGCGGCTGCTGGAGGTCTGGCGTGTCCAGATACAGCGGGTAGTTATGTCCCGTCAGCTGCCGAAGAGTGAACAGGCGGCGCGTTTGTCGGGTCAGAGGCCGAAATCGTCGTCGGGAAGCTCGGTGACGGGAGCAGCGTCGGTGACGCTGGGTGTCCGGTCGCGGCCGGCTAGAGGCAGCTCTGGCCGGGTGTCTGTGGACTCGGCATGGACCCGATCATGATCAGCCGGGTCGTCGCTGAGCGTGGCCGCCGGGGTCTCCGGTGGCTCGGCGTCGTCCTGCTCGGCGGCGAACGAGGCGTCGATGAGGCGGAGGGCGCGCTGTTCCTCGCCGACGATGCACTTCGCGTAGACGGTGAGAAGGACTCGGACGCTGTGCCCGGCCCATTCGGCGACCTGGGTGGGCGGCACGCCGGCGTTCAGCCAGCGCGACACCGCGGCGTGCCGCAGGTCGTAGGGTCGGCGGGCGAGCGGCGATGCGGCCTCGGCCGGGGTGAGTGCCTGCTGGCGAGCCCTGCGCCAGATGGTGAGGTAGGTCGACATCCTGACGGGGCCGCCGGTCGTCGATCGGAAGATCCGGCCATCGGGCGTTGTGCCGAATTCCTCGATGTGCCGGCGTAGCAGAGCGACCAGGTTCGGGTGGAGCGGGACAGGCCGGACTTCGCCCTTCTCGCGGTGTTTGAGCTGGCGGGCCTGGCGGGGTTTGTCGGGCTCGTCGGACCAGCGCGGGGAGATCTCGGGGTTGTTGCGTTCGAGCGCGGCCTCGCCCCAGCCGGTCTTGGGAAGTACGAGCTGGTTGATGTTCAGCTCGTTGGTCTCGCCGGGCCTGGTCGCCGCGTAGTAGATGCAGGCGAACCAGGCTTCGAGGTCGGGGCGGATCTCGGCGACCGCGGCCAGCAGCCGTTGCGCCCGGCGGTAGTCGACAACAGCCCGCCGGTCGACGACGACGATCTTGCGCGGTGGGGTCCACTGGACGCTCGGCAGCGGGTTGGTCTCAAGATCGCCGCGGGTGACAGCGAAGCTCAGGGCCTGGCTGAAGTACATGCGTCGGGAGCTGATCGTATTCGGTGCGGCCTGTTTGCCGTCCTGGCGGTGCGACAGCGCCCGCAGCGCGGCTCGGACGATGTCGGCGTTGGCGAGGTCGGCGACGGGTCGGCTGTGCGCTTCCATCCAGGCGAGCACGTTGGTCCACTGGGCCGGCGGTTCGTTCTCGACGAATCGGCCGTCCGGTCCCAGCGTGGTGCGTCTCCCGGTGAGGAACACCCAGCCGACCAGGGACTCGCGGACCAAATCGGCGAGCGAGGCCGGCGGCCGCTCGTCGAAAAGGGCAGGGGTGACGATGCCGAGCGTCGTGGCGATCGTGCGTCGAGTGCCTGGCGCCTGATGCTCGGCCCATTTCGCGTCGGCGAACTCGCGCGCCACCGTGAGCCACGTCCGCACCTGCGCCGGTACCGGCGCAGGCTTCGGCAGCGCTCGCCATTCCGAGAGCGGCAGGCCGGACTCGACGTCGAACGCTTCGCCCTTGCGGACCGAGGTCAGAATTTCGGCGCGCCGTGAGTCTGCAGCGAATTTCGACGCGAAGTTACGGGTGTTCGCGCTCGGCCGGCCGGCGACCTGCCACCGGACCTGCCAGCTTGTGCCCTTCTTCTGCGGGACCTCGCGGAGTGACCAGACCCGGACGTCGAAGGTCGTTCGGCGTTCCTCGTTGCTGGGGCTTGTCCCGACCGCGTCGCGGTTCATGGGGCGCTCGGGTCGCGGGTCAGGCGGTCGAGCCAGGCGTTCAGGTCGTCGCGGGCTACCCGGATCTGCCCGTTGGGCAGCTTGATGACCTTTGGACCGGTTCCCTTGGCCTGCCAGTCACGCCAGGTCGATCGGGGCAGCGGCGAGTCCGGACCGCCGAGCTCGGCGAGGACCTGGTCGAGGGTCAGTAGAACTCGCTGATCATTGCCTGTTGCTGATCGATCAGATCGTGGCGCCCTTGCGGGCCGGCCGGTACCGACGCCCGCGTTTGGCCGGATCGTGGTCATGGAAACGCACGTTCCGAATCGCTGTCATCGCCCCGGGCCTTCTGGACGCCATCGGGCACCGCATCGACGCCATTCGGCCCACCGCCGACGTCACCGCCACGATCACCGCGTCACCGGGGACTCACCCGAACGCCTGCGTGCACGAGCACGCCATCAGCGAGCACATCCCTGTCGGCGAGGCAATCGGGAGGCTTCAGCGATGCCCTTGGCGAGGACAGCAGGGATGTCGGGCTTCCGCACGCTGATGCCCCAGAACGCCGTGATGCCAGGAGAGGGCCAGCCACGGTGCCCGTGTTCGGCGGATCGAGCCCGGCGTAGGCGCGGCTGTGGACGACTCGGCGCCTCGGGCGATGTCCGTACATATCATCGACGAATGAACGAACGAATGGTCGAAGCGAGCCGGGAGGTATGCGCCTACCCGGGATGCGAGGAACCGGCGGCAGCACCGCCGGCGACGGGCGGGCCGGCGCCGCGGTACTGCGTGCGCGAGGATCACACGGCGCAGACCGCGTTCCGTGCCCGCCGGGCACGCAAGCCCGCCAGCGCTGCCCCGGCCGAGACAGCGGGACAGGCCGGCCGGCCGGCGAGCCTGGCCGCCGTGTCGCTGCGGGTCACGGTCGACCGTCTCGCGGAGTTGCTCGCCGAATTCGAGGCGGCAGCCGGTGCGGCCCGGGCACTGCTGGGGACCGCGACGGACCCGGAAGCGGTTGCCGCGGAACTCGCCGCGGTCCGCGCCGAGGCGCTCAAGACGGTCGCGGACGCCGAGGTCGCCCTGGCCGCCGAGCAGCAGGCCCGGCTCACCGCCGAGGACGCCGCGGCCGAGATGCAGGCCGAGCTCGAACGGGTCCGCGCGGACGCTGCGGACGCACGCCGGGAAGCCGCCGCCGCGACCGAGCGAGCCGCTCAGCAGACCCTCCGGGCGCAGGCCTCCGACGAACGCGCAGCCGAGGCGATGCGACGCGTGCAGCTCGCCGACGCCGACCGGGACGCCGCCTTCGCCGACCGCGATCAGGCCCAACGCACGGCAGAAGCGGCTGTTCACCGAGCCGAGATCGCCGAGACCGAGCGGGCGCACCTACAAACCGATCTCGATCGGACAACGGAGCGCATGACCGCCGCCGAAGCGAGCCGGGACAAGGCGAACCGGGCCCGTATGGATGCCGACCGGCAACTCCTCACGGCCCGGGAAGACGAAGCCGCCGCCCGCCAGGCCGGCGAACTCGCACAGCTACGGGCCGCCACCACCGAACAGCTCCTCGCCGCCGCCCGAGAAACCGCCGCCGCGCAGCAGGCCCGCGCCGATCAGGCCATCACCCTCCTCGACGCGGCACGCGCCGAAGCCCGCGACGCCATCGACCGCGCCGCACGGTCAGAGGCCACTCGCCAGACTGCCGAGCACGCACGCGACGATGCGCTGGCCAGCCTCGCCGCATACATCCAACGTCCCGAGCCACCAGCCGAGCAGGACTCCTGAGGATCTTGGCGTAGGTCTCCTGCCGGCGGGGCGGTCGCGGACGCGCACCTCGGAGCACACCGCGCCGGTCACCGGGCATGACACCGCTGAAAGCCGGCCGCTCCGGAACGCATCGCCGAAGGCATCGCGAGACACCAAGCCGGTCGCATCACCGGCCTATCAGGCCCGGCGGCTGGATAACTCTCGTCGCAGGATCACATGTCACCGTGCCTGTCGCGATGCGGTGTGATGCCCCTCAGGCGCCAGAGAGCCCGAGTTCGGCGCGCAGGGCGTCGACCGCGAGTCGGCGGTGGGAGACGAGATTCTTCTGCTCGCTGGACATCTCCGCAAAGGTCAGATCCCCGCCGGCGGGGATGAAGATCTCGTCGTAGCCGAAGCCGCCCGTGCCACGCCGTTCCGTGGCGAGCGTGCCCTGGAGGGTGCCGGTGACAACCCGGATGCCGTTCGCGTCGGCGTAGCCGAGGGCGGCGGTGACGGTCGCGGCCCGGTCAGCCAGGCCGGCGGCCATGTCGAGGATGCCCTGGGTACCGACTGAGCCGAGGAACCAGGCGACGAGCGCGCCGGGCAGGCCATTCCAGGCGTTCACCGTCAGGCCGGTGTCATCGACGAGTACGGGGCCGTGCACCTTGGCGTAGGCGTCGGCGACCTTCCGTTCGACGACGGCCGTAACGTCGAGGGACTGGATCTCGATCAGGTCCTGCTTGACGGCCTGCACGTCGATGCCCAGGAGGGTGGCGTACTCGGCGGCCTTGCCTTCGTTCCCTGTGATCAACAGGACGTTTTCGATCATCTGGCTATTCCTCTGGAGAAGTGGAGGCGGTGCCGAGATGAGACCGGCACGGAGCGAGGACACTTCGGACCTGGGGTTATCCGGCCGGCTGACAGCTTGACGGCTGGCGCGGACAGTCCGGCGTCGTCACGAGCCTGCCGTGGAGGCCTCCCGTGGCGTGGCGGGCCAGGTACGGGTCTCGTTGTGGGCTTCTTTCGCCCGGATGGCGTCGGTGAGGTCGATGCCGAGGCGGTTGGCGATCGAGCAGGCGAAGATGAGGACGTCGACGAGTTCCTCGTCGACGCTGCCGATCAGCTCGCCCGTCAAAGTGCGTTGCCCGTTGTTCTTGCGAACGGCGCGGGCGAGTTCGCCCGCCTCCTCCAGAAGGCGCCAGGTCTGCTCGTAGACGGATTGGTCGCTGAAACCTCGTTCGACTTCCATCGCGGCGACGTAGCGCTGCAGGTCGGCGAGGCTGGCCTCGGCGGCGAGGGGATGCACGCGCGTCCTTTTGTCCGTCTGGCGGTTAGGCAGCTGGTTTCAAGGTAGGCGGGCGAGTTGCCGTGGTCGTGAACGCCGACACATTCTATGTCTCGGCAGGTAAGAATTGCCGGGTGACGGAATATGCGGATATGGCTTCCGAGGTCGCCGAGGACTGGGATCGGTTCGCGAGGCTCAGTCGGCTTGTTGATCATTGGGACCGTCCCGGCTGGACACCGGGCCGCCGCTCCTACCACTGGATGCTGACCTTTGAAGAAGCCCCGGAGCTGCACGCCCTTGCGGCGCGCTGCCAGGAGCGGCTTCACCTGTCCGTTCTTGACCCGGTCCCGGCCGACGGGTTGCACCTCACGCTGCAACGCCTCGCGTTCACTGACCAGATCACCCTGGCTGACCTCGACGCGGCCGTCCTGGAGACACATCGGCGCCTCGCGTCCTTCTCTGCTTTCACGCTGACGGTCGGTCCACTGGCGGGGTCGCCGGGTGCCGTCCGTTTCAGCGTCCAGCCGTGGAAGCCAGTTATCGCGGTCCGCGAGGCTGTTCTCGACGTCACGGGCGTCGTACTCGGCCCTTCTCGGCTCGCCGCCGGGTCTGCCGGGTTTCGGCCACACATCGGCATCGCCTACAGCAACGGGGCCAACGAGGCCCAGCCGATCGTCTCCGAAGTAGCGAGGCTACGCCGCCTGCCCCCGGCGACGGTCCGAGTGGACGCTGTCGCGCTGGTTGAGCTACGCCGTGCAGGCAGGTCCTATCACTGGGACATCATCACCCGAGTTCCGCTCGCATTTAGTGGCCCGGATGGATAGGCCTACCGCTCAGCCTGCGGGCCTGCTGTCCGCCGATCCTGGCGAACGGCTCCCTCTTGGCCACCAGCTGAGAATCGTTGGGACTCAGGGCGTTCTGCTGAGTTAGATGGGCGAAGCGCCGTGGGCGGTGGCGATGGCGTCGATGCGAGTGGCGAGGTCGAAGTCGGCGGCGGTGAGGCGGTGGCCGGCGTCGTGGGTGGTGATGGCGAAGCGGATGGTGTCCCAGCGTAGGTCGATGTCGGCGTGGTGGCCGATGAGGCGTTCGACGTCGGCGACGTGGACGATCAGTGCGACGGAGCCGTGGTAACGGAGCCGGAACGTGCGGGTGATTTCGTCGCCGGTCCGGGTCCAGCCGGGATGGTCCGCGAGCTGGGTGGTGATCTCGTCGTCGGTGAGCAGGGCAGGCACGTCGGACATGGTCACGCCTCCGTTGCGGCGAGGACCTCGGCGAGGTCGGTGGCGATGCGGGCATCTTTCCATGGCCGCATGCCGTGGCGGAGGGCGGTGAGTTCTCGTCGTAGCCGTGCGGATCCGGTCTCGGCGGCGATGGGGACGACCTGGCGGGCGAGGTGGACAGCCTGGTCGGGTTGGCCTGCCTGGGCGCAGGCGGTGGCGAAGCGGGTGAGGTAGACGCCGTGGTCGCGGCGGGCGGTGCTTGGGATGTCCATGAGGAGTTGCGCCCAGAGTGCTGCGGCTTCGTGGGCGAGACCGAGGCGGCCGTAGCAGGTGGCGCGTTGGATCTGAAGGTATCCGGGGGTGCGGCGGCAGGCGTTGCCCCAGGGCAGGTCGTCGTCGAGGCGGTCGGTGAGGGTGTTCGCGGTGTCGAGCAGGGTGTCGACGGTGACGCGGTCGCCAAGTAGCGAAGCGCCGTGTGCCCGCTGCTGCAACGTCATGAGTCGGACCTTGGGCGTGAGGGTGTCGCTCGTGGCGAGGGCGGCGTCGCACAGATCGAGTACGCCCGCGCCGTCGCCGAGGTCGGTGCGGACCGACGCGTGGTTGATCAGCGCGTAGGCGGTGAGGTGCGGGTCGCGGGAGCGCAGGGCGAACTCCTGGGCGATGCCGCGCCAGAAGGCTGAGGCGGCGAGGTCGCCAGCGTCCTGGTAGAGCCAGCCGACGAGGGCGGCGTAGGCGGTGCCGATACGCAGGAGGTCTCGGCGGATGTCCGCGGCGGCGGCGCGGGCCAGCCGGTCGATGAGTTCGAACTGGGTCGCGACGATGCGGATGAGGTCGCGCGGGCCGAGCAACATGTCGGCCCGGTAGTGCCCTTCGAGCTGGGATTCGAAGTAGCCGGTCACCGCCGGATCGACGGATCGGGCGGTGACCGGCCCCGCTGCCAGGGCGGGGCTGGCGACGGACGTGCTGATGTCCGTGGCGTCTGCGGCTGGGGGTCTGCCCGCGAGTTCGACGAGTTCGCCGCCGGCGTTCAGCGTCTTGTCGAGCGCCGCGGCGATGCGCAGGCTGGGGAAGCTGCGGCCGCTTTCGAGTGTCGAGATGTGGGATTTTCCGCAGTGCGCCCGGCGGGCCAGTTCACGGATTGGTAGTTCGCCTCGCCAGCGGCGCAGGGCCTCGCCGAAGGTCTCCATTCCGCCATCATCCCGGCGATGCGCCACGGCCACCATCGCGACGGGTGTCCGTTGGTGTCCGCGGACAGCGCCGGACAGCGAACTCCTTCCTCTCGGCAATCCCCGGCGGAACCATGCCAGTGGAAGGGAGGACGTGCATGGCTGGAATGGCTGAGAGCGTCGATGTCCTGGATGACGAGCAAGGGGCGGGGGAGGCCCGCAGGGCGTTGGTTGGCAAGCTACTCGCGGACGGGATGATCACAACGCCTGTGGTGGAGGCGGCTTTCCGCGCGGTGCCGCGGCATCTGTTCGCCCCGGAGGTGTCGCTGGAGGCCGCGTACGCCGATCACATCGTGCGGACGAAGCTGGACGATCAAGGGGTGACGCTCAGCTCGGTGTCCGCTCCCTGGCTGCAGGCCAGGATGCTCGAGTCTGCCCGCGTCGGCCCGGGAATGCGTTGCCTGGAAATTGGCTCCGGCGGATACAACGCGGCGCTGACGGCCGAGCTCGTCGGCCCGGCCGGCGCCGTGACGACCGTGGACATCGACGCGGATGTGACCGACCGTGCCCGCCGCTGCCTGGCCGCCGCGGGCTACGACCAGGTGCGGGTCGTCCTCGCCGACGCCGAGGACGGCCTACCGACGTCGGCCCGTTACGACGTCGTCCTGGTCACCGCCCAGGCCTGGGACGTACCACCCGCGTGGACCGACCAGCTGGTCGAAGGTGGGCGGCTGGTCGTGCCGTTGCGACTGCGCGGGCTCAACCGCACCGTCACCTTCGAGTTCCGCGGCGACCGGTTGGAGAGCACGTCGGTGCTGTACTCCGGGTTTGTCCCGATGCGCGGAACCAGCGCACACGACAAACCGACCCTGGCGCTTGACGGCGAACGGATCACGCTCGTCTTCGACGACGACCTTCCCGACAATCCCGACCAGCTGGCAGGTGTTCTGGGCACGCCCCGGGTTGATGTCGACACGGGGGTGATCTTTCCGAATCGGGTGTCGTTCGAGACGTTGCAGTTGTGGCTGGCGACCGCCTTCGACGGCTACTGCCACCTCACCGTCGACAAAGAGAAGACGACCGGCCTGATTCCGCCACCGGTCGGCATGGGCCACGCCGCGGTCGACGGCACCACCCTCGCCTACCTCGGTGGGCACAAGATCGACCACGACTGGTTCCGGTTCGAAGTCCATGGCTTCGGCCCGCAGGCCGCCACGCTCGCAGAGGAGTTCGCCGCACAGGTCCGCCACTGGAACGACATCCACCGCGACGGACCCGGTCCCCGCGTCACCCTGCACCCGAGAAACACCCAGGACAGCCAGCTACCCGCAGGCCGCGTGATCGACAGGCGGCACAGTCGCATCGTGCTGTCCTGGCCATAGACGGAGGAAGCCGGATGCACGAGGTCATCGCGAGCCCGTTCTTGGGCAATTTCCTTCTCGTCCGCCCCGGTTCCCGGCGGGGCTTCAAAGCTCCGCGACAGCAGTACGCCGAACTCGCGGAGGCGTCTGCGGGTGGCCTGATCTGCCCGGACTGGCTGGCGGTCGCCGCCCGTCAGACCTGGCAGGTCGACCTGGGCGGCCGACGCGTCCGCGACGCGGTACTCGTCCGGCGGGAGACCGCCTACGGCTTCGGCCGGGCCTCCTACGAGCTGAACCTCGGCTGCAACTACGACTGCGAGCACTGCTACCTCGGCCTGAAAAGATTCGAGGGTCTCGCCTGGCCGGACCGGGAACGGATGCTGCACATGCTGCGGGACGCCGGGGTGCTCTGGCTGCAGCTGACCGGCGGCGAGCCACTGATAGACAAACTGTTCCCGGACGTCTACCGGCTCGCGAGCGAGCTGGGCATGATGCTCACGATCTCCACCAACGGATTCAGGCTCGCGAACCCCGCCATCCTCGACCTGTTCACCTCGGCGCGGCCCTACGAGATCGTCGTCAGCGTCTACGGCGCGACCGAGACGAGCTACGACGGCCTGACCCGCCGCCCAGGCTCCTTCCGCAAGTTCCGCCAAGGCATTGCCGCCGCGCATGAAGCCGGTCTGCCGCTGCACCTCAACCTGATCGTCGCCCGGCACAACGCCGACGAGGTCGACGAGATGCGCGCCTTGGCGGAGGGCTACGAGCTGCCGTTCGATGAGTACACGAACATCTCCCCGACGATCTACGGCGGCGCCGAGACACTGCCCGCGCAGTCCAGTGCCCATCTGCGGGCACGCAAGCCGTTCACCGGCTGCAACGCCGGCCACACGTTCTTCCACGTCGACCCGCACGGCAAGGCGTCGATCTGCAAGGTCGGCCGCGATCCGCACGTCGACCTGCTGACCGAGGGCGTCGACGGGCTCGTCCGCCTCGGCGGCATCGCCGACGGCCTGCTGGCCCGTCAGGGCGGCTGTTCGGGCTGCACGCTCAGCGGCACCTGCGGTACCTGCATGCCGCTCGTGACGCTCTACCGCAAGGCGGCGGCATCCCCGTCCGCCTACTGCCAGCACACCGAAGGGAGGTGACACCATGACGGCCGTGATGGTCGAACTCGGACCACGTCCCGCCACTGTCGACGAGGACAGCACCGAGCTGCAGCTCGTCGAGGACCTGGACGTACTGTCCGCGTCGGACATGTGCAGCTGCAGCGCGGGCGACAACAACCCCTACTAGAGACGATCAACCGGCCCGCCCGGGCGCCCGTCCGCGCCGCCCGGGCGGGCCGAACCATGCGAACCGAGAGGGATCCAACAACGGTGTCGATGGCGCGAATCGGCTGGGCTGACCTGCCTGACGAGGTCCAGACCGCGGTCGAGGACAAGATCGGGCCCGTACTTGCCCACGCCTCGGTGGCGGGCGGAGTGAACTCCGCGGTCGCCGCGACCCTGCACACTGCCGCCGGCCCGGTCTTCGTCAAGGGCATCCCGCTGGACCATCCGCAGATCGGCTCGCAGCGGCGCGAACGAGACATCAACCCGACCGTTCGCACCCTCTCCCCACGGCTGCTGTGGGACCTCGAAACCGCAGGCTGGAGCCTGCTCTGCTTCGAACACGCCCCTGGGCGCCACGCCGACTACACGCCTGGATCGGCCGACCTCCCGCGGGTCGCGGCTCTCCTGAACGACCTCGCAGCCCTTCCCTGCCCGCAGGTTCCGACGATCAAGACCGTCGAGCAACGCTGGTCCGCCTACGTGCCGCCGACGCAGCGCCACCACCTGCGCGGCACCCACCTGCTCCACACCGACTTCGCCCCGGACAACATCCTCATCAGCGCCGACCGGACGCTGCTCCTCGACTGGGCCTGGCCCACCATCGGCCCCGCCTGGGCCGACCCCGCCGCACTCCTCATCAGGCTCATCGACGCCGGCCACTTGGCCGCCGCTGCGGACGCCTGGGGCCGCGAACAGTTCTCCAGCTGGCGCGACGCGCGCGCGGAGGCTGTCACCGCCTTCACCGGAGCACTTGCCCAGATGTGGACGGAGATCGCCGAAACAGACCCCCAGCCCTGGAAACAGAGCATGGCGTCCGCCGCCCGCCGGCTCGCCGACCGCCGCGCGAACTGACGCGCGATGGACGACAAGTCGACCCGTGGGGCCGCGCCGGAATTGCCTCGACTGTGCGGCACTGACGCCCTCGCCGCGGTAGCAGCCCGTTTACCTGCACCGACGCGGCAGCGTAGAGGCTACGGGTTGGGACGAGGACGAGGGCGGTTTGGAATACCGATTAGAACGTCCTTGCCGAGATATTCCTTGATCAGGTAGATCAGCCTCTCTCCGTCGATCAGCTCCATGCGGCCATGGTCGCGCGCCTTGTCCCAGCAGTTCGAAGTAAACCAGGATGTGGTGATTAGTATTCCCCACCCAGCCTTCTTTTCTTCCATGGCACCGGCAAGTTCGCGTACGTGGCTGACTCCGATCACTTTGCTGTAGTGCTTTGCCTGGACTATCGTTAGGCCACCCATGAGGGCGCGACGCTGAACTATCACAGCATCCACGCCATCATCGTTGCTCTGCTGTGTAGTCCAGCCTTCAGCTCCCTGCGCCTCAAATATTTGTCTCACGAGATGTTCGAAATTGGTGTACGACATGTCCATCAGGTCTGGGCGAGAGTCGAGAGTCGAGACTGCATCCAGCCCTTCGACGAAAGAAAACTTGGTCAGATCGAAGTCGATGATCGGTTCGATCGGCTCAAGTTCGTATGGATGATTTGAAACGATTGCGCGAAGGTGGCGAACGCATTTTTCCGCCGTGACGTTGCGGAGATTGTCGTCGCGAGGAAACGCGGATCTCCCGACGTTCAAGCTGATGAAGCACGGGTACTCTTGCACGCCTGTTGCGGGATTTATCACATGGGCATGCCCATTGAACCCTATAGAATTTAGCGACGGATCAGAGTCGAAGAGGTCTCGCAAGCAGAGCAGCGCCGTCTGGCTGACTGCGCCTCGGTATATGTCGGCTACATCAGACTTGCTTCGCTGGGTCTCGCGTTCTTCATCCTTGGTTGGCAGGTACTTATACGCGGCCACGGTCGGAACGACAGTTGGTGGAGGTAATTCGAACCTGATTACTGCTTGTTCCGCGCGCCGACTGAAGGATACTTCCGCGTTTCGGGGGAAATTGCCTGGGAGTGGCGCCTCTCGCAGTACGCGCAGCAGGTATCTTTCGACGCTGGCCGGCTCTCGCTCGCTGAGCTCCTGCATGTACTTGTTGAGCGCGGCGTTGTGCTTCGAAACCTCGGCTCGTTCGCTCGTAAGCTGTGCGGCGTACTCGACTTGAGCGGCATTTACTTGTATCAATCGCGCTTCTTCGGCTTGCTTGGCTCGGCGTTCGGCCTCTTCGAACTTCTGCTTGGATTCGGCCGTTCGACGCTCATAGCGGGCCGCTCCACCAGCCATGCGAGAAAGCGCCGATGGTTCGGCCGGCTTGAAATCCTCCCAGCGCGGCTGAGGCACGGGCTGAGCGATGCCTCCGAGCTTGAGCGGCTCTACCTTCAGCGTTCGTCGATCTCGTTCTAGGTCGATCCGGGCGGAACGGTCGAGGCCGCGGCGCAGAAATTCGCGGAGTTCGTCAACCGTCTCGTTCAGACGCACGTTTTTCTGCGCGACCTTCGCGGCACGCTGTTCCCGGCGAGCCTGCTCGCGCTCTTTTGTGGCGTTCGCCCTGGCGCGGATTTGCTCCTTGCGCTGGCGCTCCGCGTCTCTCGCGGCAGCCTGCTGGCGTCGCTGCCAGTCCGACGGACCCCCGTGACTTGGTGTCATTGGCCACCCTTACGCTAGGTAACGGAGCCAATTCTAGCGAGATCCACGGGTCCAGATGCCTCCTTTCCACAGATCCACGATGGGCCGCGGTCGGTCCCACGACTAGGTCGTCGCGTGCCACGCGGCGGTGCCGACCTGGGGAACACGGCCGGTCCAAGGCCCGCTACGATCTTGATTTCGGGTCGGCCGCCGACGCTCTTTGCCATACCGTCCACGCTGCATCGATCCTGTGGTATCTCACAGCCGATGGCGTTCGCGTGCGGGGCGCGATTCTTTGCTTACCAGCGAGTCCGGGCAGCCGTCGCAGCACGGGGGCTGCCGCGTCTGAAGGTTTCAGATCACCGAAGTCGAGGGCAGAGCGCGCGGGCCGGCAGGCAGTTGGGCTGCGAGGTTGCATACAACCGAGAGGCGAGACCAGTCCGGGTTGGCAGTCAGGTGGCGATAGATCGCTGCGGCGCGGTATGTGGTGCGCGGATGACTGTTGCCGGCTGCCGCACGCAGGGCAGCCTGAACGGCTGTAGCGGCCCGCTCGGGGTCTGGTGTCTGGCGGCGCAGGAAGGCGCGGGCGAGTGCGAGTTGTGTGCCGGCCTGCTGGACGAACCGGCCTGTACCGGCGAGCAGCGTGAGCGAGCGAAGTCCGTGACGCTCGGCGTCTTCGCCCCTGCCCACGTAGCCGAGGGTAACGGCGCTGAAGGCTTCATAGGTCTCCTCGTCACCTGGTTCGGGGCCGGGGAGGAATGGGCCGGTCCAGATGTTGTCGTGCATGGTTCGCAGTGCTTGGAGGGCTCCCTCGGTGTCGCCGGTCTGGGCGAGCGAGCGGGCCACAGAACTGGCGAGGGTGGGCACGACATAAGGGTGGGCGCCGGGCAGGGTTCGGCCGGCGAGGGTCGCGGCCGCCGCGAAGTCGCCGGCGAAGAACGCCACTGCGGAACGCATCACCGCGACCGAGCCGGCGAGCAGAGTGTCGCCGACAGCGTGGGCGTGCTGGGCGGCCAGCACGAGGAACGTGAGTGCGGTTTTGTTGTCGCCCATGTCGAAGGCGAGTTGGCCGCGGTAGTAGGCGTATTGACCGGCGACGAGTTCGAGGTCGGTGCGGGTGGGGCCGGTGATCCGGGTGTCGAGGAGGGCTTCGGCGTCGGTCCAGGCGCGTTCGATTGGGGCGACGAGGTCGGCGTGTGGGGTGAGCGCGTAGCGGGTGGTCAGCTCGTGGATGCCGTGCTGCAGTTGCGCGAGGGTGAGCGGGTCGGGGGTAGCCGCGGCGATCGCGCGGGAGATCCGCGCGGCCTGCTCTGTTGGGCTGGCGACGGCGGCGGTGCCTGTAAGCAGTACGCCGGCGGACAGGACATCTCGGCGACGCGTCGGACTCACCTCTTCCAGCGGTGCCGGCGGGACGTTCTCATCGTCACCCGGGTCGCCCGATAGGTCACGGTCCGGCGTGGCTGTCGGTGGATTCAACAGGCTCGCGGCGTCGAGGCTGAACATCGCTTCCAGGACGCGGCACGACGCCGGGTGCGGCTGGGAGGGAAGGCGGCCGGATAGCCAGCGGGTGGCTTGGCGGTGACTGATCGCGTGGTCGCGGCGGTCCGGGCCGGAGTGGCGGCCGGCGCGGTTGAACTCGCGGACGAAGTCGTCGACGGTCCAGTGCCGTTCGCGTAGAAGCTCGGCGAGACGGGTTCTGGGGGCGGGCGGCTGGGTCATGCCGCGCCTCCTCGGTATCGGGCGGATCCGGACATCTCCAGGATCGGGATGTTCGGACGTCCTGTCACGGCTCCGCTGCGCGGCGTGTCGAAACGTCGCCAAGTCGGCGTACTGATGTCCCTGGAAAGGCACTCGGACGTCTCCAAGACGGCAGGCCGAAGGTCGTCGTCCGCATGACTACGTCAGGGTCGACCTGGCGTCGGATGGCCGGCGGGCAGGAGTCGCTGGGAAGGGCGCGGGCCGGGTGCGGCGACGGTGACGGTGCGGGCCTGCCGTCGGCCGGCGTCGATCCCTGGCGGCGGGCCCGGCCAGGCTCGCTGGCGCGGGAACGGGAGGTCCCCGATGCAGGTGATGATCGATGTGGACGGCGGGCCAGGCGGCCTGGCCACGGTGGACCTGAAGCCGTTCCCGTTGCCGGCGCGGCCGGGGGTGGTCTGCGACCGGCTGCCCGAGATAGAGCCGGCCTTCGTGGCCTCGCATCCGTTCCCGGCGGAGTCGGCGGCGCGGTCGCTGGCGGCAATGGGCGGCGAGCGGGTGCTGGTGGCGTGTCCGCCGCTGGTCTCGCCGGGGCTGACGAGGTTGGCGCTCGCGGTGGGTCGGCTGCTCGCCGGCGCGCGGGAGGCGGGCCGGCTTGGTCCGGTGCCGGTCGTGGTCAGCGGGGTTCGGCCGCGGTGCGCGTGGCAGGCCGGCGAGATCATTCTGCCGCACCTGATCACGGTCGTGACGCCGCAGGCGGCGCAGTTGCGGGTCGTGTGGGAGCTGACAGACCGTTTTCGGGTCGCAAGCATGCGGTCCGCTGCTGTCCCTGCCGATGCCTTGCCAGCGGCGGTGGCCGCGTGACGCCGGCCCCGGCGGGCGTGGCCGTCCGAGAGCTGGCCGCTGACGTGCCCGGCGGTGAGGACTGGGCCGCGGTCGCTGCGGAGCTCAACAAGCGGATGGCGGCCCGCCGGATGAGCCAACAACGGCTGGCCGAGGTGTCGGGGATCTCGGTGGCGACGATCCGTCTCCTTCAGCGCGGGGCTGGCGGCCGTCGCGCCCGTACTGACACCCTGGCCGCTTTGTCCCGGGCGTTGGACTGGCCGGGCGACCAGCTCTTGAAGGTCCTCCTCAGTGAGCAGCCCGCCGCTGAGACCGCCGTGTCCGGCGTCGAAAGTGAGGGGTGTCTGTTCGGGGTGGTGAGCTTCGCCGACCCCGGCCGCACGCGGGCGTTGGCGGTGCATCTGCCGTTCGAGTCGCCCGCCGCTGCTCGTGCGTACGCGCTTCGCCGAGGCTTGGCGCACAGCCTCGTCAGCCCGTTGGCGTTCGACACCACCGTCAACCTGGCCATCGATGGTGGCGACGGGCGTGCCGACGCGACCGAGGCCGCCGTCGGGATGGTCGTGGCGCGCGCAGGCTGACGCGGCGTGCTGGGCTGGCCGTTCGTTCGGCGCTTCGGTGCCGGCCGACGGGCAACCGTGCCATCTCCAGGTCTGCGATGTCCCTGACGATGTCCCGCGCGATGCGTGCACCAGCACGAATACGGCGCGGTGTCATTCGCGATGTCCCCGGCGATGCCATCCGCGATGACAGCGGGCAGCCCAAGTCTCGGGGTTTCAGGTACCCGCGTTCCCGGCTCCGGGCCGCGCGCGTATCGCCCGGTGAGCGAGTGACAACCTCGCTCAGCCTGGGCTCGGGCCGGCTGTGCTGATGGCAGCGGACGGCATCTTGAAACGATCGTCCGCCAGGTCATCCAGGAGGCAGACCTCGCAGTTGATTCGCCGTCCGCCGGCCGGGGCCAGTGGCGCTGGTTCGAGGGCTTGTCAGATGGTCAGCTGCCCGTCGCGCAGGCTGGCGACGTCGCAGGCTTCGTCGTAGTCAGCGGCAGCTGTGGAGTCGGCAGGCCGGTCGCCGAGGGCGTAGCGGGCGGGATCGGCCGCGTGTGGAGCGGCGGGAGCTCCGTAGGGCAGGCCAGCGAGGCGGTGGCGGTAGCGCTCGACCCGGCTGGCCGCCTGATCCCAGGTCTCTGCGTCCGGGCCGGTGGGGCGGGGGCCGAGCAGTGCGGTCAGGTAGCGGGCGGGTTCGGTCTTGGCACGGGCCATCGCGTCGACGGCTTGGCGGTCGAGCGCCGCGTCGAGCCGCGCGAGCCGTGCCGTTTGCTCGAATCGCTCCGGGGCTGGGGAGTCTGGCGCGAAGACGGCAACGCCGTCCGAAGTGATGGTCACCGGGACACTCACGGCCGCGGCGAGCGCGTGGGTGAGGGTGTGGCGCTCGGCGGTGAGATCCATTGTCGGCCTGGTCGCGAGGTGGTTGGTCTCGGCGAGAGCGAGCAGGTCGGTGACCTCGTTCCATTCCTCCTGCGCGGTGCGCGGTGCGGGCAGGTCGTACAGGGACGGGTCGATGCCGGTCTGCTGACAGAGGTCGCTGACACGCCTCTCGAGAACGGGCGCGCCGGCCCGGATCCCGTCAAGAGAGTCAGCGCGAAGTGCGTCAGCCAGCGCGGTGGGTGGATGTCCGGCGTCGAGGAGGGCGTGCAGCCCGGCGATGGCGCGTGCTCGGGGAACGGCCTGGCCAGGGCCGGCGAATCGAGCCCGGATCGCGGCGGGGAGGGCAGCGGCCCAGTCGTCGGCGAGCCGGGTTGCCTGCGCGCGATGCCGTAGCCAGGGATCGCGCGCCTGGTCGTCGGCGTGGCTGCCGGGCGGCGGCCCGGCCAGATGCGCGGGAGCTGTGGGCTGATGGCGGGCGCGGTAGATCGTGAGAGCGGCGACGGCGTCGTCCCAGACGGCTTGGTCCGGGCCGGCTTCCAGGCGGGGGCCGATCCGCGCGACCAGGCCGGCGGGCGGGTCCGCGAGCGCGGCGCTGCGTAGCGCCGCTTCCGCGCCCAGCTCGGCGCGGCGCAGCAGCACCTGGCGCGGAACGTCAGCCGGGCCCGCCGCGGTCGCCGGGCCTTCGGGCGTCGGCGCGTCCGGCGCGGACCGCGGGTCCGGCGCGGCGCGCATCGGCGCGAACGGCGCGACGGGCGCTGTCGGCTTGGTGCTGCTCGGCGCGTTGCGCGCGCCGCTCGCGCCAGACACCTCGCCCATGCCGGTCGCCGCTGACTCGGGCCCGTCCTGGCCGTGACCGGGCAGGGCGCCGAGGCGCAGGGCGGTGAGCTCCGCGAGAGCGTGGTGGCGGGACAGCTGGTGCGCGGCAGCCGCGATCGGGTCACGCGCGCCGGCCGGTCGTTCCTGTTCGGATCGGTCGAGCCGGTCCGCGAGCCGGTCGAGTGGATCTCCGGTCGCGCTGGGTTCGGCGGGTAGCCAGGTTTCGTCGTCGTCGCGAGCGTCGAGGTCGTCGCGGCGCAGTACGTAGGCCGCGACGTCGCTGCGGGCGCGCGACAGCATGACGTACAGGCCGGCGCGGCTGGTGTCGTCGGGGACGATGGCGCGGGCGGTGTCCATCGTGGCGCCCTGGGCCTTCGCGGCGGTGAGTGCATAGGCGTGGGCGAGGCCGCCGTCGCGGCCGTCGGCGAACTGGTGCGTGAGGTACTCCCACGGGACCTGGACCGTGCCCTTGCTCGGGAAGTACACCGTGACCGACTGCGCCGCCGGGTGATCCGGATCGTTGTGGACGGCGGTGACGGTCCCGGTCGTTCCGGTCCGGATGTACGCCGAGCCGGGTCGGCCGTCGGGTACCAGGGTGTGGCCGGTCTGGGTGAGGGTCACGACCTCGTCGGCGGCCTGGAAGTCCCTCCCCGCCACGGTCAGCACCGGTCCGGTGAGTGTTCCGTCGGCGGCGAGCAGCGCGCGGGCCGCCTGGTTGAGCATCTCGACGTCCCGGTGCCGCTCGGCCATCATCCGCGCCGCCGCCGGACCGGAAGCGCGCCCGCGCCGGCCCGACCGGGGCGCGCCGTGCCCAGGCATCGGCGTGGCTCCGCCAGCGTTCGCGCCGACGGCGCCGCTGCGGCTCGCGGCCGCCGCCAGATCCGCGCTGTTCGCGTTGCCGGCCGCGCCGCGGTCGGCGCGAACGGCGCGGCTGTGTTGGCGGCGTTCGGTGTACCAGTCGGCAACGGCCTGCGCGAGCAGCGCGTCCGGGTCGTCGACGAGACGGATCTTGCCATCGGCGGCGAGCCGCTCCAGGGCCACGCGGGTGCCTGCCGCGGTGTCGGCGCGTAGCGCGCCGAGCGCGGCGCGCACCGCGGTGAGGTCCGCGCCGGCCTGCCGGCGCACGGTCGTCAACGTCGGCACGTCGGCTGTCTGGGCGACGAGGTGAGCGAACCAGCCGCCGGCAGCGACCGAACCGAGCTGCGCCGGATCACCGAGCAGGATGACCACCGTCCCCGTCCGGCTGGCGAAGTGAAGAAGCCGTTCGGCGTCGCGGGTCCCGACCTGGGTCGCCTCATCGACGATCAGCACCGAGCCCGGCGGCCACACCGTGGCCGGGTCGTCGACATGGGCGAGCTTCTCCAGCCAGCTCGCCACGACCCGCGCCGGGATCCCGATCCGCTCGGCCAGCTCTTCGGCCTGCCGCCCGCCGTGCGCGGTCGCGAAGATCTGCCGCCCCGTGGCCCGCACGATGCGGGTCAGCAGCCGCATCGCCTCGGTCTTCCCCGTGCCGGCCGCACCGACCGCCAGTCGCACCAGGTCCTCACCGACCAGCAGCCGGCGCACCAGCGCCACCTGCTCGCCCGACAGGAGCGGCTCCGCGTCGCCGTGCGCGTCGGCGCCTTGGAAGCCGGGCGTCGCGGCGCGGACAGGAGCGCCCTCCACGCTGGCTCGGCCCCTACCCGGGCCTCTCGCAGCGGTTGCGCCGACGGCCGCAAGGTGAGCAGTGAGCGTGCGCCGGTCCACGAGCCTGCGCGGGGCCGCGCCAAACGCGACCTGGCCGGCGCGGACCAGTCCGGAGAGCCGCTCCTCCGCGGCGAGCAGTCCTTCGACCGTGTAGATCGGCTCTGGTTCCTGCCGGCGGCGCTGGCCGGGTGCGGCGTCGACAAGCACGACGACGCGGGGATCGGCGAGGAATCGGTCGGTCAGCCGCTCGACCGCCGCCGCATCCAACCTGTCCCCGCCCCATTCGGAGACCCGGCGCACCACATCTCGGCGCACGAACGCCGTCGTCTTCTCGGTCATCCCCGTCGGTCCGGCGAGCAGATCGAAAAGCCCGGCCACGTCGGCGTCGCCGACCGGCTGAGGGCGGTGAAATCCCGGCCTGGCCAGAGCGCGGACCTCGTCGACGCTCCACCCAGCGGCCGTTAGCTTCTCAACCTGGAGCGCGCGGACCGCGGCGTCAGCGACTACGCGCTTCGGCGCCCGCGACTCCCGCTGCGCTACCGACTTCGTCGCCCCCGACGGCTCCAACCCGCCGGCCACGAGCTGCGCGAACTCCTCCTCGACCTCCCGGTGCCGCGTCGAGAACGCCGCCAACAGGTCGACCGGGAAGTCAGCCAGCTCCGCCACACCGTTCCGCACTGGCCCCCACTGGAGCCCGCGCCGCGCTGACAACTCGTGGCGCAGCACCGCCGCGCCGACGAAGCCGGCCGTCCGGACGTGCGCGAGGAGCACCTCCCCGTCGACCGCCCGCCAGTCCCAGCCCGTCACCACCCGACCGGCGTTGGGTCCCTGCCGCTCGCCGCCGGGCCCGGCCGGATCGGAGGGGACCGCCAGCGCGTTGATCACAATGTTGTGGACATGCAGATGTGCCTCGACGGCCCGCGACACGTCGTGCAGGTACGACGCCACCGCCAGGCCGAACGCCCGCTGGTTCCGCCCGCCGACCATGCCGAACGCCGCATGGCGCTCCAGGTAGCCGATGGTCGCGTCGACCGCCGCGTTCAACGCCGCCGCCACGTCCGCACGCAACGCCTCATCGCCGAACGCCCACAGCAGCGAGACCGACTTCGGCGCCGCGCAGACCACGTCGTACCCGAGCACCGTCGCCCGCGGCACCCGCGCCGCACACCACCGCTCCAGCACATCCCGCCGCACCCGCCAACGACCGTCCGCGCCGCGTATGCCCGACGGCTGATCGTTTCCCGGTGACCTGGCTTCACCTTCAGCCTCCTCGTGCATCTCGCTCGTCCACGGGTCGCTGTCGTCCGCGGGTCGCTCGTGATCAGCTCTGAACGGCGTCTGCCTGGCAGCCGTGCCTCCGGTGCGGTCCGATCGGTCGGGCGCGGCGTCGGCCTCGGAACCACGGCTCACGAGCGAACGCAGGTGGCTCACGCTCACCCCGGCCACTGCCGCCGCCTCGACCAATGTCAGCAGATCATCGCCGTGGCCGGATCCGGCGGCGCTTTCCCTGCCCGGAGAATCCGACGACGCTTCGGACTTGTTGACGACGAGGCCCGCATGCCGGGCACGCGCTGCCGGATCAGGCCCGGTCAACAACGGCCGGTTGGTCACGGCGTGCCTGCCTTGCAGGAGCCGACCGAGCGCCTCACCGGACACCTGGCCCCGGAGACCTACCAACTCCGCCAAGCGTCCGCGGGCCTGGCCGAGCGCTTGGTCCGGGCTGTAGTAGCCCGCCAGACCCGCCTCGGCCGCCTGCCCGCCCTGCACATAGGCGACGATCGCGCCCGCTGCCCTCCCGAGATCCTCGGGAACCCGTATCCGCTTCCGCAGAACTCGGGGCGTCGCGATCACCGCTGGTCCCGAACAGCAGCGGCGCGACGACACGAACGGAACAGACAGGCGACGACGAGAAGACGGCAGGACACGGAAGCTCCGAAGGCCGACGGACACCGGCCCGATCCCCACAAGGCACCGAGCAGCGATCACCGTCAGCTTGGAAACGCCGAACATCGCGCCTGACACCGCCAAGGCCCTTCCGCCGCGGGCGACAAACGCACTGGGCTCGGCACAGGCCGGCAGCGCGGTCGGGACATCCTCATCAGCTCGCCACCTCGACGACCCTGAAGGAGAGCCCCGAACCGACGCGCTCGGTCTAGCATCCGGCCACCCCGCTGCGAGGGCACAGATGGAACCGGTGGCTACGCCACCGGTTCCTAGGGCCGCCACTCGCCGCCGAGTCACGGCAGTCAGGCCCAGACCTCGGCGCCGGCTGCGGACAGGTCGGCTCTGCGCCCGCTGTAGCTCGCCACCAGGTCCGCTGCTACCAGGGCGTCGGCGCCGCCTATGCCGCAGGCCTGCCGAATTTCTCGATTTGGGATCAAGTGTCGCGCCGCGCGACGGCTGCGCGCGGCCCTGGCGGGCCGTGCTCGCCGGCGCGTCGTGCCCGATCGCCATGCCATCGCAACCCGCATCGATCCTCACGTCATGCAAGTTTGTCGGACCCACATGGCACCATTGGCCCGTGTCGCAGAACGCGAATCTAGCAAGCCCGGAGCCACCAAAAGATCTACTTTCGCGAGCGGAGATCGAAACTCGACGCCACGACTGGGCCAGGTTCTATATCAAGGACCATCGCACGCGACGTCTAATTTCTGGGATCGGAGCTTTTATCCTGGCCGTCCCGGTAGCCATTCTTCTAGTGGCGAGAGTCGGCGTCCTCTATGGGAGCACGGCCGCCTTAGGCCCAATCGCCTTGACTGAAATAGCCAGGGAAACAAATCGCCTGGGTTTCACGTATCCACGTGCTTGGATATCAGCGTGGATCTTTGCTCTATTCGATGGCCTCTTTCTCCTGCTGACTCAACTCTCGGACGGTGAAGCCCTTCGCGGCTCCCTCCTATTGGTCGCAGCCATATCGGCCATGGCAACAATCTCAATCGGACACTTCATCCCGTCGAATGTCGAACTTGAAGGTAAACTCCCCCCACTTCCATCCGACTCTTCGAGCGACTACGTCCCTGAGGGCGTCGAATGGCCTCTGGCCATAATTACTCCAGAGGACGCGGAGCGAGTATCCGCATCCTGGCTCCAAAAGTTCGGCTATCGCGACGCCGTCGTTACACCCCGCGGAACCGATGACGGGATCGATGTCTGGTCAGCGGGTGCAGTGGCTCAGACCAAATTCTGGACCCGAAATAGAGTGGGAATTCCGGAGGTGCAGCGCCTCGTTGGTTCGTCTGAGCCGGGGCAGCGCCGAATATTTTTTTCCACATCCGGGTATACGAAGCCGGCACTTCGCTGGTCGTCCGATTCCGACCACCAGGTCGCCCTCTTTACGCTTTACCTGAACGGGCACATCAAGGCTCAAAACTACTTTGCCCGAGACCTTATATGGTCGACACCGATAAACACTCCAGTCGCGCTTCGAAAGCCCCTCAAGCTATCCACAAAAATAATCTTCACCTCTCTTTCTGCGATCTACCCCTTGGCCGGATGCGCGCTCCTTGTTGCAGCTTTCCTCGTTCCTCAAACAGTACAGATGGTATTTCTGTTGGCAATCTCTGCCATATCGTTCATCCTCCCTCTAGCGATAGTTAACGCGCTCCTCTCGGCCGACTTTCGGCGTCTCGTGAAGGCACTTCGTGGGTCCACATCAGGGTCCGCATGGCCTGGTTGGCGCCAAATATTCACCGACGAAACCCTGACGAGCACTAATCTATTACCCTCGGATCTGTATTTTGGGGCCGGAAACTTCTTTTTCAATCGAGTGTACCGACATTCCCGAAAGTTGGTAGCCCATAAACGCCTGTGGTCGCGACGAATTGCCGCCAAAAGATACAGGAACCGTGACTCGGCACACCAAATTTAAGCCGTGAGTCTTGGACGAGCACGCCGCGCCGCTTCCACTCCTCGGCGCTGGCACGCGCTTGCGGTACAAGTCAGCTTGCCACCGAAGATCGTCGACGATCTTTTCGAGGCGAGGGGATCTGACAGCCAAGTTGACAGCCGAGCCGACGGACATCGGTGAACGTTCATGGACACTGGTGGACGTGACGGCCGAGGTAACCGGACTCCCTGGACGGCCGTGGATCTGCGTGGATGATTCAGATGAAACTACAGAACAAATGGCCCGCAGGAACAGGCTGCCGCTACCGAGCAAATCGGCATTCCGACAAGCGTTGGCCACCCATGTATACAAGCAGATACCCAAACTGCGGATTCGCAACTACGCGTACCCGCACCTCAGTCTATCTTCGGACTCTTGAGAACCAGATCAGACGAGGGTGTCTGCCGTGAAAAGCGAAGCCACCAACCGGCGAAGGCGGTCGGCGCCTTGACTCGCAACTCATACTCGCCGGCGCCGAGAGAAATAACTTGCACTAGTCGCTCGTCAATGATGGCATTCGGTCCAGCTGGTGCGTCGAATTCTGCCTCTGGATCAATCCTGATCGCCTCCATCAGTTGGTGAGCGATCTTCTCTACCGCTACATTTAGAAGGAGCTCAACTTCACCCATATGGTCAAGCTTGAACGCGCACCAATCAGCCACGTCATCAATTGGGCCGGCCATTTGCGCAGCGAGACGAGCCCGTTCCGCACCTTTCTCGGTGATCCCCAGCACGTCCTCAAGGCAGCCTTGCGGGTGAATCCAGAGTCCAGCTCCGCGCCAAATTTCGATGAGCTTTGACTTCCGCGCCGAGTGGCCACCTTCGTCCTTGAGATGGGCTAGCCACTGTGCGCGGTTCTTCGGATTCGGGAGAATACTTTCTTTGTTCATCTGCTCGATGAGTGGCCGCAGTGCGGTCGAGGTCGTAGCCGGTTCGGCCGCCAAATCGCTTCCATACCGCGATCGAACGTAGCTCGAGGAATCCATTGTTCGTTGCACTTCCGGCGCGAAGAACGAGTCGAGATCGGCGATTGCTCTGACGTCGAACCCGATCGAATTTCCGATTTCAAACCAGAGGGCGACTCCCCCATTACTTCCGCACTCTGCGAGATCTGTCTGAGCGACGATCTCAGGTGATTGTGTCCTCATTAGCGCCACAGTCAATGCGGTGACGTCGTCGATACCCTCGACCAGAACTGGTCGAGGAGAGAACACCAGAGTACTCACAAGCTGAGGATAGCGTTGTAGGGAGGCTGTAACGCGCTTCGTCTGTGCTGGCAGGATACAGGATCCGAGTCGGCAGGCCGGCTTGCCCGTCGAGAAGTACCAAATTCCGTTCAAATCATCGACGCTTTTGGGCTGGATCATGCTCGGTTCATGGGTCACAACGACAGCGCGTCGTCCCGAGTTTCTGCACTCTTTCTCAAGTTCTGCGAGCCACAGTCGCACCATCGACGGATGCAAGTGTAGCTCCGGCTCATCGACTACGAGAATTCGCCAGTCTTCACCATAGGTGGCAGCAAGCAGCGTCACTAACTCTCGCAGCCCATGTCCTTCCTCTCGGAATAGCGAATACGAAGAGTTGCCGATTCGCACATGTGGATCCAAATAGCCGGACTGTTCATGTATCTCTATCGTCCGCCCGAGAGTCTTCCGAATAAATGCGGCAACTCGTAGCCACACCTCCGGCCTTTCTCTGAGGTTATAAATCTCCTCGGAGGCTACTCCAGTTCTCTTGGCGCCGACGCCGGCCTGGTGTCGTTCAGGGTCTCCAAGCGGAAGCCCCTTGAAATGGTCTTGGTTTGGCTCAATGCCATAAGTGTATGAAGTAATCGCCATCAGGCCAAGAAGTCGATCGGCTATAAGTAGCCTAGCTCCTTCGACCCGCGTCGATACGGCCCGAGCAGCGCGTGATTTGCCACTGCCATTGCGGCCCACAAAGTATGTGATTGGGCAATCCCAGGATTCCAGTCGCATGAAGGAATCGATTCCCCGGTCTGCACCCGGGAAGACGTCGTTCCAAGTAAGATCGATAGCCGGCAGGCCGGCAGTCGCGGGAGCGGTCACCGCGAAGATGTTACAGGGGGGTGTAGCGGCGTCGGCGCCCTCCCTTACGCGGTTCGAGCCGATAACCGGCGAGCCGAACGGCGCTTTCGTGCAGCCAACAAGTTACACCGCAACGGTGCTGCACTCGCACAGATGCCAGAGGACGCTCCCGGGTCCGGTGACCAGTGCCAGGCGATTGGGCGCTACGACCGGGCGAGCGCCGAGCCGATGCGGCCGGGTACAGCCAGAGCACTGCACCCAACCGTGTACCCGAGTCGGCGGACGCGCATGGACGACACGCCCTCTCCTCTTATCCCGCTGGTCGACCCGTCCGACGCTTCGTTGCCGCCGTCTGCGGACTGGTGTACGGCAGTTGTACTGCAACGGGGGCGGACGTCAGCGGACGTGCATGGACGCAGTCGGGCGCCTGACCTGCACCGGCGGACGTCCGTGGATGTTCATGGACGGGTCGCCGAAGCCTACGGATCTGAAGGTTGGCGACCTGGCCCGACTCCGCGACTCGGCGATTCGCGAGTCACTCACATCGGACCGAGACGCGGGGCTTTGGCGGCAGCCGAGACCCGACCATGGCGGGTCCGGCACGCTCACGTCTCCCACCCCAGCTCGAAGTCCTGGCCGTGGACAGGACGTGGATTCGTGCACGGCTACCCGCCGTCGGCCGAACATGTCCACAGGTCACAGCGATGTCGATCTCTTGAGGAGAACATCACCCAGATCTACGAAGGCACCAACCAGATCCAGCGCGTGGTGATGTCGAGGCAGCTGCTGAAGGGCTGAACCTGGGGCCGTCTTCGGTAACATCGCGCGAGTGACAGCGCTGGATCCGTTCCGGGTCGACGTGCCGGCCGACGTCCTCACCGACCTGGCCGAACGGCTTCGGCGGACCCGGCTTCCGAATGAGATACCGGGCATCGGCTGGGAGCAGGGCCTCCCGCTGGAGGTACTCCGGGAGGTCATCCGCTACTGGCTGGACTCCTATGACTGGCGGGTCCACGAAGCCCGCCTGAACCGCTACGAGCAGTTCACGACGACGGTCGAGGGCCAGCGCTTCCACTTCCTGCACATTCGGTCGCGTCACGCGACGGCCGTCCCGTTGTTCCTGACCCACGGCTGGCCTGGTTCCGTGGTCGAGTTCCTTGACGTGATCGACCCGCTGGCCGATCCGGCCGACCCGGCCGATGCGTTCCACCTGGTGGTGCCCTCGCTGCCCGGTTACGGATTCTCCGGCCCGACCACGGATACGGGCTGGAACCCCCGGCGGATCGCCACCGCCTTCGGTGAGATCGCCGACCGGCTCGGCTACCAGCGCTACGGCGTCCAGGGCGGGGACTGGGGCGCGATCGTGTCCTACAACATGGCCGAGCTGCGCCCGGAACGCGTCCTTGGCCTGCACGTCAACCTGATGAACGTGCCGCCGCCCAGCGGCGAGGCGGCCGCTCCTCCGACCGCGTGGGCGCGGCGGATGGGTCGCACCGGCGGCGCCTACGACGCGATCCAGGGGACCAGACCGCAGACGATCGGTTACCTGCTGGACGACTCACCGGCCGGGCTGGCGGCCTGGATCATCGAGAAGTTCTACGAATGGACCGACCAGTCCGGCGGCACCTTTGTCCTCACCAAGGACCAGATGCTGACCAACGTGATGGTCTACTGGGCGAACCTCACCGGAGCGTCGTCGGCCCGGCTGTACTGGGAGCGACGCCAGGCCCCGGAGACGATGGTGCCGCAGCGACGGGTCTCCGTGCCGACCGGCGTGGCCAACTATCCGGGAGAACTGGTCCGGTCGCTCCGGCCGCACGCCGAGCGATTCTTCAACATCGTGCACTGGACCGAGCTCCCCCGCGGCGGCCACTTCCCCGCAATGGAGGTGCCGGACATCTTCGTGGAAGACGTACGGGCATTCTTCCGACCTCTGCGCTAGTGCCGTGTCCGCCGGCTTCGCCCCGCCGTGGAGCAGCCCTGATCGTCGCCAACGTGTCGTCAACGCCGTGATATGGCCGAATCTGCGACGACGGCGACAGGTGCTCGGCGATCACCTGGGTGAACGGCGTCCGCAGCGACACCAAGAAGCAGCAACGCCGAGCCGGGCGGCCTGGCGTCACTTCGGCAGGTATCCGCACCAGCGCCGCGATCTCCAGGCGCCACGCGAACGCCACACCGAGCGTAGTTGCGGACAGTAGCCGGACGTGTGCGCCTGAGTCGGCCCTGGTGGCGCTGAATCCGGTCGCCGGTGTCCCGGGTTACCCCAGACATAGCCCGCACGGTGGTGCGCTCTCGCCGGACGGCTCCACCAAGTGCGAACCGCGGCGGATGAGCCCCTCTATAGGCACGCCCAAATGACACAGATCCCCGGAGGGTAACGGGAGTGTGTCGGATGGGCGTGTTTATGGGCACGCTCAAATGCCACGGTCCAGACCACGCGCGCGACGCCCTAGGGACGGCACATATTCGTGGTCAGCGCACTAGTGTGCCCCGTCAGAAATTAGGCGGGTAAGTACTACTCTGTCGCTATGGTGCGTTCCGGCTCTGCTGCGGTTGAGGTCGTCCTGTCTGAGGACGAGCGTGGCGAGTTGGTCCGGCGGCTGGGCGATGTGGATCGCCGGGTCGTGGAGCGGGCGCGGATCGTGTTGGCGGCGGCGGAGGGCCTGTCGAACCCGGAAGTGGCCGCGTCGGTCGGGGTGTCGTTGCGGACGGCGGGCCGCTGGCGGCGGTCGTTCGCCCGTGGCCGGTTGGCTGGTCTGGAGGATGCTGCTCCGTCGGGTCGGTCGAAGGCCGCGGAGCTTGTGCTGTCCGAGCCCGAGCGGGTCCAGTTGGAACGCTGGGCGCGGCGGGCGAAGACGGCCCAGTTCCTCGCGTTGCGGGCACGGATCGTGCTGCGCGCCGCTGAGGGCGGGACTGATCGGCGGGTCGCCGCCGAGCTCGGCGTCGACGAGTCGACGGTGCTGCGATGGCGGACCCGGTTCACCGAACGTCGCCTCGACGGGCTGTCCGACGAGCCGCGGGTGGGCCGGCCCCCGTCGATTCTGCTCGACCAGGTCGAGGACGTGATCGTCGCGACGCTGGAAACGACGCCCGGGGCGGACACGCACTGGTCGCGGGCGTCGATGGCGAAACGCACCGGCCTGTCGCCCTCGACGATCGGGCGGATCTGGAAACGCTTCGACCTCAAACCGCATCTGCAGGACAGCTTCAAGCTCTCGACCGACCCGCAGTTCGTGGCCAAGGTCGTCGACGTCGTCGGCCTTTACCACAACCCGCCGGAGAAGGCGGTCGTGCTCTGCGTCGACGAGAAAAGCCAGATCCAGGCGCTCGACCGCTCCCAGCCGGTCCTGCCGATGATGCCCGGCATGCCCGAGCGGCGCACCCACGACTACCTGCGCCACGGCATCACCAGCCTGTTCGCCGCCTTCAACATCGCCGACGGCACCGTCATCGGGGAACTGCACCGCCGCCACCGCGCCATCGAGTTCCGCAAATTCCTGGTCTCGATCGACAAGGCCGTCCCGGCAGGCCTGGACGTGCACCTGGTCTGCGACAACTACGCCACCCACAACACCCCCGAGATCAGGATCTGGCTGGAACGCCATCCCCGCTTCCACGTCCACTTCACCCCGACCGGTTCCTCCTGGATCAACCAGGTCGAACGCTGGTTCGGCCTGCTCACCGACAAGCTCATCCGCCGAGGCGTCCACACCTCCGTCCAGGCCCTCGAGACCGACATCCGCACCTGGATCGACACCTGGAACCGCGACCCCCGGCCCTTCACCTGGACCAAGACCGCCGACGAGATCCTCGCCTCCCTCGCCGACTACCTCACCAAGATCAACCCATCGGCAGCCAACAACAAGGCAAACCTGGCCAGCGAGATTTCTGACGGGGAACACTAGCCCCACCGGGCGCACGTGTGCGTGATGGGCCGGCTCCGTCAGGCCGGTGTCGTAGGGGCGGAGGAGTCACCCGGCTTCGCCCGGTGGGCAGAAACTGGCGGCGGCCAGTTCCGGGTCCATTGAGTACAGGTCACGGCCTTGACCCACGGACAGCGGCCGTAGCCGTAGCCGTAGCCGTAGCCATGGCCAGTTGCCGGTCTGACGCTCTGAGCAGGGCTTGCCCGAAGGTCGCTGCCTCGGCGTAAGCCGGTTCTCCTCGCTTCGACCGTTTTGCCGGGGCCGTAGGTCAGAAGCTGGCGCCACGCGGACGACGCCCGCAACGCGTCACGGGCCGTCAACCGGGATCGTACCGATGCCGCGGGCATACTTGGTGCCCATGGCGGGGTCGGTGCTCGTCGCGGGCGTCGTGAACGTGCAGCAGACCGTTCCGGTCGACGATTTCCCGATCCCGTACTCGCCAGTGCGCTACCTGCCGCACCAGCTGCGGGTCGAGGCGTCGGGGGTCGGTCTCAATGTGGCCCGGACGCTGCAGGCGCTTGGGTCCCCGGTCGTGCTGGCCACGATGACGGGTGCCGACCCCGCAGGCGCCCTGGTCCGGGCGGAGTTGGAAAGCCTCCGGCTTCTGGGCGACGGAATAGTCGGCACAGCCCACACCCCTACCTCGGCTGTTCTCGTCGACAAGGCCGGTGCCCGGCAGATCCACACCGATCTCAAGGACGTCCCGGACGCTGTCTATCCGCCGGAGCTGTTCGCCCGACTCCTCCGCGGTGCTCGCCTCGCCGTGCTTTCCACCATCGAGTTCAACCGACCACTGCTCGCGATCGCGAAGAGCGCCAGGGTTCCCATAGCCGTCGACGTCCAGACCATCACCGGCGTCGAGGACGACTACAGCCAGCCCTGGCTGCGGGCAGCGGACATCCTGTTCTGCTCCGCCGAACGCCTCGAAACCGAACCCAACTCCTTTGCGGCGACAGCCCTTGCGCGATTCCCCGCACAGATCGTCGTCATCGGGCTTGGGCCCGCCGGGGCTTTGCTGGCCGTCCGCGACCGTCCCGTTCGGCGGGTGCCCGCTGTCGCTCCGTTCGGCGTCGTAGACACGACCGGCGCGGGCGACGCACTGTTCGCGGGTTTCCTGCACTCGTTGCTGGCGGGACGGGACCCGAACGCTGCGGCTGAACGTGCCGTCGTCGTCGCTGGTTGCGCGGTCGGAACCCCCGGCGCCGCAACCCGGATCACCGATGCACGCGTCACCGATCTCCTCGCGCGCAGCCAATGAGTCACCAACCGCACGGCAACCTCTGGGTGACCGGCATCTGCAGGATCACCGTCGAGATCGTCCGGAAGGAACCCGGCCAGATGAGCTTCGACCACCAGAGCCCTTCATGGATCGCCTCGGGAGTCGCCCAGTTGCCCGTCACCCCGGGTTATCTGCAGGTACTGCCGGGACTTCTACGGCCCGCTGTTCGGCGACGTGGACCCGGCATTGCCGTACTACTGGCCGGTCTGACCTCCAACGGCACTCTGGGTGAAGGGAGAATCCTGCGGGAGCTCCGCGGCTGGCGGGACGCCGGGGAGTCCGAGCAGGTCGAAGACCGTCGGGTCGGCGAACGTCACGCAGTGCTGGATCAGGCCGCCCGTCACCGTGAACACCTGGAGCGAGTGCGCCCGGACCCCGCCCGTGACGGGGTCCGGAGCGTATGCCGCGAGGGCCGCGCTTCCGTTGGCCTGGACGGGCAGCAGGCGCCAACCGGGCCCGCGCATGGCGAAGACCCGTTCCATGAACTCGCGGTAGTGAGCCCGGCCGGAGAGCCAGAGCGGTACCGGCGGCATTTCCAGCACCACGTCGTCGGCGAGCAACCGGGTCAGGCCGGGAACGTCCGCGGCCTCGAACGCCGCCAGATAACGCTCGACCACGGCACGCTCGGCGGGGTCGGCCGGCTCCCGCAGCCCCTCCATCGACAGCCCGGCATCCCGCAGCGTGGCCCGGGCCCGCTGCAGGCCGCTGTTCACCGAGGCCACGCTGCTGCCCAGCGCCTGTGCCACCTCGGCGGCCGGCAGCTGGAGCACCTCGCGCAGCACGAGCGCCGCGCGCTGCCGCGCGGGCAGCAGTTGCAGGGCCGCGACGAAGGCCAGCCGCAGGCCTACGCGCTGCTGCGCGGCGTCCGAGGGATCGCCGAGGCGGGCGTCGGCGAACGGCTGCAACCACGGAATGTCGAGGCTGGGCACCAGCGGAACCTGCGGGTCGTCGCCGGCCGGCCCCAACCCGGTCGGCAGCGGGCGGCGGGCCCTTCCCTCCAACGCGGTGAGGCAGGCGTTGGTGGCGATCCGGTGCAGCCAGGTGCGCAACGACGCCCGCCGCGGGTCGTACCGGTCAGCCGCCCGCCAGGCTCGAAGAAGCGTCTCCTGGACCACGTCCTCGGCTTCCTCGAGAGAGCCGAGCATCCGGTAGCAGTGTGCGAGAAGGTCGCCGCGGTAGGCCTCGTGCCTTTCGTCGCGGCTCGGCGCCTCGTGGCGGCTCGGCGCCTCATCGGGGCTCGGCGCCTCGTCGCGGCTCCGCGTCGTCGTCGGCTCGGCCACGCGGCGAGCCTACGCCCGCCACGATCGGAATCCTCCGCGCCGAGGGGCGATGAGTTCGCCGCCCGGGCCCGGTATGTGTCGGGTGAGGGCGGCCGGACGAGAGCCGCCACGGCAGGAGGGATCCGCGATGAGCGACGTCATCGTCGTCCAGTTCACCACCCTGGACGGCGTGGTCTCCGACCCCGACGGGCGCTGGGGGACGGGCCACGGTGGCTGGGCCTTCCGGCACGGCCTGGGGCCGGTCGACGGCGACAAGTTCCGCCTCGGGGCGCGGATGGAGCAGGGTGTGCAGCTCTACGGCCGGCGCACCTGGGAGCACTTCGCCCGGCTCTGGCCGGGCCGGGCCGGGGACTTCGCCGGCCTGATGAACGCCGTGCCCAAGCGCGTCGCCACCCGGGCCGGCATCGACGCGACCGCCTGGTCGAACTCGGCGGCCATCGACGGCGACCCGGTGGCGTGGGTCGCCGCCGAGCGTGCGCGGCGCGACGTCGTCGTGATCGGCAGCCTGAGCCTGGTGCACGCGCTGGCCGCGGCCGACCTGGTCGACGAGTACCGGCTGATCACCTTCCCGACGGTCGTCGGAGAGGGCGACCGGCTGTTCGCCACGGGCACCTCCGCCGACTACAGCTTCACCGCGGCCGAACCCGCCGACGCGGGCGCGCTGACCGCGCTCACGGTCCTGCGCCGCGACCGCGGAGAGAAGGTGAGTTGAGCGGCCGTCTGTTACAGCGTGACGAACGTGTAGCCCTTGCTCTTCAGCTGGGGTAGCGCCACTTCCAGGGCCTGCACCGTCTCCGAGCGGTCCGTGCCGGTATCGCTCGACCGGTCCCCGTCGCCATCATGGCAGAGCATGATGTCTCCGGGCTTCGCCGCCAGCAGGTTGTCGACGATCTTCTGCGTGCCGGGGCGAGACCAGTCTCTGGGGTCAACGTCCCAGCCGATCGGGGTCAGGCCGCGCTTGGCCGCCGCTTCGAGCACGGCCGGCGACCAGTCGCCGCCTGGCGAGCGGAACAGGCGCGGCGCGGTGCCCGCGGCGGCCGTGATCGCGGACTGGGCCTGGTCGATCTCCTGCTCGATCGCGGCGGCGGACCGGTGAGCGAACGGCTGGGGATGCGTCATGGTGTGGTTACAGATCGCATGACCGTCGGCGACGATCTGCCGGACGAGGTCCGGATGGGCCCGCGCCTGCCTCCCGACGAGGCAGAAGGTCGCCCGCACGTCGTACTTCCGGAGCAGCGCTAGCACCCGCGGCGTCCAGGAGGGGTCTGGCCCGTCGTCCAGGGTCAGCGCGACCGCGTTCGCCGGGGCCTGCGGAAGGATCTGGTGCACGGTGTAGACCGGCCGTTTCCGCACGGCCGCCGACGTCGCCGCTGCCGTGGGCGTTGCCGCCGTTGCCGTTGCCGTTGCCGTTGCCGCCTCGGCCGCCAGGGCCGGCCGGGCGGACTCGACCATGCCCGCCGACGTCAGCCCGATGGCCCCCGCCACGGTCCAGGCCAGGAGCCGGGATCGGACGTCGCGCTGGGTGCTCTTGGCCCGGATCGACAAGATAGATTCTTTCCCACGACACCTGCGGAAGCCCGGAAACGGGCATGAGAAACCGTGGCTGGTTGGCCACGTCCACGAGAACAATGTTTCTTCGTACCCGCCCGGCGACCGCCTGCGGGTTCTCCGTTTCTGCCCCGCGAACAGATGCGATGACGGGCGCCGGAACCGTGGGCAGAACTCGGCGTCGGTCCGGCGTGCGCGCCGGTGGGTTCGTGCTCCCGGCCGGAACGAATACAACGTTAGACAGGATCCTGGGCCGAGGGCAAACATCGGGGGCACCGGATGCGGGCTCGATCGGTGACCCGGCGCATTTCCTGCTTGCACACAAGGCGACCGGGGTTCGACTTGTGGCCATCGTCACGCGTCATCTGCCGACTGAATTATCCAAGGCGTGACCGGTCGGCGTCATGAGGTGTCGAGCGTGCCGCGACGCCGGAGGGCGGGTGCGGGGAGGACCAGAGCTTGCCTGGCCGGCCACGTCGTGGGTCACGGTTCGACGGGCGTCTCCACGGTGGCGGGCGTGTCCGGGCTGGTGGCGGCGTCCGAACCAGCGACGGCATCCGGGCTGGTGGCGGTGTCCGCGCTGGCGGTGGTGGGAGTGCTGAGGCGGGCCAGCTCGGCGTCGACCATCGCCTGGTGCTCCCGCTCCTGGCGTCGGGCGGTGCTGGGACGCCACGGCCCGGCCATCAGGAAGATGAGCGGGATGAACACCAGCTCGCCCGCGACGGCGATCCAGAAATAGGTCTGCCACTGGCCGGGGGAGTCCGCCGCGGCCTTCTGTACCTTTGCGCCGTTCTTGTCCAGATACATCAGCACCGCCTGAACCTTCGGGTTCTGCAGCGAGGTGCCGTATTTGTCGAGGTAGTCGAGGTCCGCCCCGGGCACGGCGGCGAGCGCGGTGAGCTGGTCGGCGGCCTGCTGCACCGCGGCGCCGTTGGCATCCATGAAGAGCAGATCAGGCAGCGGTACCGCGCGCAGGTCGGTGAGCCTGGTGTGGGCTACTTCCGGGGTGAGGCCGAGTTTCGCGGCGATCTCGCCTTCGGCCTTGGCCGTCGCCGCTGTGTCCGCCGGGTTCGTCAGGACCGTGACGATCGTCTGGTCGTCGATCGTTTCCGCCGTGGCGAGCTCCGCCCCGTAGCGGCCGCTGAGATCGATGACTCGGGCAACGTCGGCGACCGGCTTACCGGATATCTCGCTGAGCGCCGCGGCCTGCGTCGCGGTGTTCGCCGGGTCCTTGGACAGCGCGCTCTGCGTGGCCGGGGTCAGCTTCGCGGCCGTCGCGAGCTGCTTGTCGTATTTCGCCGCGAGAGCCTGGACCTTGTCGACGATGGCCGGGTCCGCCGCGACGGCCTTGACGACGGCGTTCTGCGTAGCGTCCAGCGTCGGGTCCTGCCCGCTCGCGGCGGCCTGGACCGTGGGGCCGTCCTGCACGAGCGGCGTGACGGTGGTGACGATGTACGGGAGCAGGAAGGTCGAGATGGTGACGACCGCGCGAATCGTCAGCCCCCACAGCGCCAGCCCGGTGGCGGTGAGGGCGGGGTTGCGCCGCTCGACGGTCTCGGTGAAGCTCGCCATCCACGGCGCGAACGCGAGGCCGAGCGAGATCGCGAGCGGGACGAGGATCCCGACGAACGTGTAGTAGCCCGTGTCGGCGTGACTGGTGCGGCCGATCAGCAGCAGCGTGCAGATGACCGCGCCGACCGCGCCAACGACCATGAACGGCTTGCGGACCCGCAGTCGGTCGGACACCCAGCCGATCAGGATCAGCGCCGCCGCCTCGCAGCCCCACATCCAGTTGCCCAGCGCGTTGGCCTGCGAGGTGCTGAACCCGAACAGGGTCTGGAAGAAGATCGGGAAGAAGCCGACGGCCACGAAGTAGATGAACAGGAACAGGCTGATGGCGAGGGCGGAGCCGAGGATGTCCAGATGCAGCATCTGCCGCCATGGCCGGCGCAACGCCGCCTCGAGGTCGGCGGCGTCGAGGCCCCGCGCCCTGGCCTCGACCAGGGCGCGGTCATGTTCACTGACCATGACCTGGTCCCGCAGCCGCGGCGAGAGTTCACGCAGGAACAGCAGGGCGATGATGAACACGCCGAGCCCGGCGAAGCCGGCGATGACGTATTGGTCACGCCAGTCGGTGAGGTGATCGGCGGTGTTGCTCACCACGACGCTGACGACCAGGCTGCCGGCGACGGGGCCTATCGTCCAGAAGCCCATCGCCGACGCTCGGCCCACCTGCGGGCTGAAGTCACGGATCAGGGCCGGCGTCGCGACGAGCACGGTGCCCTCGATCGCGCCGAGCAACGAGTAGAGAATCCCGACGCTCCAGCCCGACTCGACGTTCGGAAAACCGAACAGGCAGATGAGCGCGCAGAGCAGCACGCCGACGGTCACGATGTTTGCTCGGCCGTAGCGGTCGCACACTCCGCCAGCGAGCGACGCCAGAGCACTGGCGAGCGCGGAGACCACGTTGATGTTGACGAAGAACAGGAACGAGATGCCGGTACTGGTCAGCACCTGCTCGCTGACGCCGCTGATCAGGTAGTACTGGTAGTAGAACAAGATCGTCGTCAGGACGACGATCGACAGCGCCGCCAGCCGTGGCCCGAGCGCGGGGTAGTGCGCCAGTTCCCGCCGCCACAGCCGGCTGACCCCGAGTCCGGTTTCGTCAGCGGCCCCGCCAGGCGGGACGTCTTGTGGAGATGTGCTGGCGGCAGTTGTACTCATGGCGGGTCCTGTCGCTGGCATGGCGTCAGATCCGGCGATCGACGGCGTGTGCGCAGGTTAGGGGCAGCACCACGTGTTTTCAACCCATTCGCCCTACCGCAAGGCATCGTTCGGCGCTCGATTAGTGATGATCATCTATCTGGTTCGATGTGCGCGTCACCGGCATGCGCGGCGCCCATGGGCGGAGCCCGGCACCGTAGGTCACCAGGTCGGCCGCTTCGTGTCGCGGAGCACCGGGCCACGGCCCTTGCGCCGCAGTGTCCGATTAGGGCTGGAGGACGTCGTCGATGGTGGCGGCGGCGACGGCGCGGCGTAGCCAGGTGTCGAGCCGGTCGAGGTCGGTGCAGGAGAGGATCTGCTCGCGAGCGGCGTCGGGAACCGCCACGCGGCGCGCCTCCAGCACGGTCAGCACCGAGTGCCCCCGGCCCTCGACCCGGCCCTCGACTCGGCCCTCGGTCTGGCCCTCGGCGCGCGCCCGGGCGTCGAGCTGGCGGTAGAAGTCGCTGTAGTACCTGTGCCTGACGGCGCTGTCCATGTATGCCTCCCACCTGATCCGGACCGCATGGGGTAGTCCGGCCACCAATATGTCATCGTATGACGCGGCCGCTTCGAAGTCGGCCGTTCGCATGACTTCAGCCAACGCCGGGAAGTAGTCGTCGATATCGGCGTCGTTGCCGTGACAGATCGCGGAGAACACCGCGAGCGCGGGGTTTGCGCGTGCACGTTCGACGTCGACAATCCGAGGTACATCCCCCGGCGAGAAGATGAGTGGCTCCTGCGGCGAGTAGCGGTCCCGCGGCTCGTATAGCCGCTCATAACGCCGAGCTACGACGGGGTCAGGGCAGTACACGAGCAGAAGCGTCCTGACTCGCAGCCGCACGGCCATGTGCGCCACATAAAGCATCCACGTCCAGTGTTTTCGCGGATCCCATGCGCGCTGCACCTCCAGCACCACGCCCAGCACCGGCTGGTCTTCGGTGTCCTTGAACAGCAGCGCCCCGTCGGCATGGTAGGTGCGGGGAGCCAGCATCCGCATGTCCGTGCTCGGCTCCGTGACCTCGCGAAAGTCTGGCACCTTGACCAGAAATATATCCGACAGCAGATCGACCACCACGCCCGGGGCAAGCGTGACCAGCTCGATCGGCGCCTCGTGTTTCCCGCTCGGCATGGCGCCCACGATAAACAAACCGGCCCGGATATGGCAAACCGGTACGGAAAGGCGGATTGGAAGGCTCGCCAAAATAAGTCGAGCGCTCGTCGAGCGCTTTTGTTGAGGATTCAGTTCGCCGCTCTCAAATTCAGGCTGTTGCCTGGCTCAATAGTCGAAGGCCGTCCTGTACGCCAAGATGATTCGCCTAGCGAGCCGTCGACCGCGCTGGCCGTCATTCGCCGGGCATTGCGCCTGGTCGGTGGGCGGTGTTGGTGGCGGTGAGGACGAAAGGGCCGAGGATGCGGGCGACGGACTGGCCGGTGAGCTCGGGGGCGCCGCCCGGGAGGGTGAGGTAGCTCATCGCGAGGCGGACCACGCAGTCGGCGACGAGCTGGCCGTCGGCCGGGTCACCGTCCGGCCAGGCCCGGCGAAAGCAGGTCGCCAGCTGCTCGCGGGCCGCGGCGAGCAGGGGCGGGCCGTGCTGGGCCAGCAGACCGGCGAACTCGTCCGAGCCGGTCATCATCGACTTCAGGAGCGTGTCCTCGGCGACGGCGGCGAGGAACACCTCGAAGGCGGCGGCCACGGCGGCCTGCGCGTCGTCGGCGTGGATGACGACGGCCTCGCCGACGGCATCCAGGAAGCGGCCGGTCTCGCGCAGCAGCAGCGCTTGCACCAGCGCGTCGCGTGAACCGTAATGCTGGTAGAGCGTCTGGCGGCTGACGCCGGCGAGGCGCGCGACGTCGGCCATCCGTGCCTGGCGCGCGCCCTGCTCGCGCAGGATCTCGGCAGCCGCGTCGAGTAGGGCCTCACGCAGCCGGTCGCGGGTCGCGTCCGCGAACCGCGCGCGCCCCGGCCGGCCGCGGCCCTCGACCGCGCCGGGCTCCCCTCCTGGGCCGGAGCCGTCGACTGCGCCGCGGCCCTCCGCCGTCACGCGGACGAGACCGACTCGCCGGCGTCGCGCGCGTGGCGGGCGAGCAGGCCGGCGCGGCGGCGTGGGTCGAGGTTGGCCAGGGTGACGTCGCCGTCGTAGTGGGCGAGCACACGGGGGTCCATGACCCGGCGCCACAGCGGTGGCACCAGCGCCAGCAGGATCATCGTCGGGTACCCGGACGGCAGCTGCGGCGATCCGTCGAACGAGCGCAGCGCCTGGTAGCGGCGGGTCGGGTTGGCGTGATGGTCGCTGTGTCGTTGCAGCTGGTAGAGCGCCAGGTTGGACACCACCGCGTCGCTGTTCCAGCTGTGCCGCGGGTCGACCTTCTCGTAACGGCCGGTGGCGGTGCGCTGGCGGGCCAGGCCGTAGTGCTCGATGTAGTTCACGACCTCCAGGAACGAGAGGCCGACGACGGCCTGGAGCGCGAGGAACACCAGCACCTCCGGCCCGAACGCCGCCGCCAGTGCCGCGAACAGTACGGCCGTGAGCGCCCACGAGTGCAGCGCCTCGTTGCGGACCGACCAGACCCGCCGGCCTCGCAGCCGCAACCGGTGTGCCTCCAGCTGCCAGGCCGATCGCGCGCTGCCCGCGACGGTCCGCGGCCAGAACCGCCAGAACCCCTCACCCAGTCGGGAACTGGCCGGGTCCTCGGGCGTCGCCACCCGGACGTGATGGCCGCGGTTGTGCTCGACGTAGAAGTGGCCATAGGCCGTCGGCGCCAGCATCAGCTTCGACAGCCAGCGTTCGACGCGCTCGCGCTTGTGCCCCAGCTCGTGGGCGGCGTTGATCCCGACACCGGTGACCGTGCCGACCGACAGGACCAGCCCGGCCCGGCCGAGCGGCCCGAGCCCGCCGGTCGCCCACGCCTGGCAGCCCAGGGCGAGGCAGATGCCGGTAAGGGGGAGATACAGGAACGTCGCCCAGCGGTAGTAGCGGTCGGCCTGCAGGCGGTCGCCGATCCCTTCGGGCGGGTTGGTCGGATCGACCGGGGTCGTGCCATCGAGCAGGGGGAGCAGGACGAAGACGAAGAGCGGCGTGATCCACCACGGGATGTCGCTGCCGGTCTGGTGCCACAGGCCATAGCCCACGATCGGCAGCACGGGCGGCACCAGGCCGGTCAGCCACAGGTACCGGCGGCTGTCACGCCAGACGACGCCACCGGGCGCGGCCAGGACGGGAGCCGACATCGCGGACCTCCGGAACAGGCGGCGGAAGATCGAGATGCGGCGGGCTCGGACAGCGGCCCGGTCGGACCGCCGCGACACCTACCGCTGGACACAGACTGTCCCACATGTCATAAAGACTGACAAGATTCGCGATCGGTGTAAGGCGCGGGTAGCTCGTTGTCCCTCGTACGGCCCACCCGTACGGGCGGACCGGTCCTACCCGCCGGCAATCCCACGGGCAATCACGGCGAAGGGCCGACCATGGACGACACGACGGCCCTGCCTGTGGGCTCGGGCGACGAGCGCTCAGCCTCGAACCCCGACCGAGCGGACCCGCCGGTCGCGAGCCCGACCACCGCGCCCCCCGCCTCCGCGGGCGCGCCGCCCTGGTACGGGGCGGTCACGATCGGGCTGTTCTACGCCGCCGCCGCCGCGCTGATCACGTACACCCTGGTGCCGCTGCCCGGCCAGCGGGCGTTCGGCGCCGGCAACTACTGGCTCGCCGGGGCGATCTTCGTCACGCATCTTGTCGTCAGCCGGATCTTCCGGCTCCGCATGGTCCGCGCCGCTCGCGGCGGCTGACGAGCGGGCCGCGCCGCCACCGGGCGCCGGCCCCGTAACCGGGCCGTCCGAGGGATGCTCGGGCGGCCCGGCCCCGTCCTTAGAGGCCGCGGCGGGCATGCGGCGGGCATCCGGTGCGATGACCGCGCGCTCGCGCCTGGTCGGCCTGCGCCCGAGAGTAACCCGGCGGCGGCGCTCGGGGATCCGTGCTGTCCCTGAGTTCTGGTGCGCGTCAGCGCGCAGTGATTGCGTCAACGGCGGCGCACTGCTCGGCGAGCAGGGCATCCTTGCGGTCCTGGTCGAGGAACGAGTGGCGGACGGCGGCGGCGGCCAGGCCGGTGACGGTCGCGCGGGGCAGGCCCAGGTCACGCAGGGCGTGCAGGTACTCGTCGCGCAGGGTCGTGCCGAACATCGGCGGGTCGTCGCTGTTCAGCGTGACCGACAGCCCCTCGGCGATCAGCCTGGGCAGCGGGTGGCTCGGATAGTCGGCGACGACGCCGGTGCACAGGTTGGAGGTCGGCGAGACGTCGAGCGGGATGCCGTCGGCGCGCAGCCGCGCGATCAGTGCCGGATCCTCCAGGGACCGGATGCCGTGACCGATCCGGTCGGCACCCAGGTACTCGACGCTGTCCCAGATCGTGCGGGCACCGGTCGTCTCGCCGGCGTGCGGGATGCTGCGCAGGCCGGCTGCCCGGGCCGCCGCGAACGCCTTGGCGAACTGCGGCCGGGGAACGCCCGCCTCGGCGCCGCCGATGCCGAGGCCGACGACGCTGTCACCGCCGTGGGCGATCGCGTACTCGACGGTGAGGTCGGCGACCTCGAGGATGTCGACGTCGGGCAGCCCGCCGGGGATGTCGGCCATCCAGCGGATCTCGATGCCGGTCGCCGCCTGCGCCTCGGCCCGGCCGCGGTTGATGCCGGCGAACACGTCCTCGATCGGGACGCCGCGCATCGCGTGGATGAACGGGGTGAAGTAGATCTCCGCGTAGCGGACGTTCTGCGCGGCGAGGCCGAGCGCGGTCTCGCGGGCGAGCAGCGCGAAGTCGTCCTCGTCGCGCAGCACCCGCACCGCCGTCCGGTAGACGCGCAGGAAGTGGTTGAAGTCCTTGAAGGCGTACCACTCGCGCAGTGCCACCTCGGACGTCGGGATGTCGTCTACCTGGTGACGGCGGGCGAGCGCGAGCACCGTGCCGGGCAGCATCGAGCCCTCGAGGTGGACGTGCAGCTCGACCTTGGGCAGCGCGTCGACGAACTCCTCGTCGCTGACGGCGCCGCTGTCGGGCGTTCTGGCCCTGACCGGGCTGTCCCTGACCGGGCTGTCCCTGACCAAGCTGTCCCTGATCGCGCCGCTGTCGGCGACGTCCGGGTGCGACACCATGGCAACCACTCCGGGGTCCTGGCCGCGCGGCGGCGCGGCATCGCGGGAGGCCAACCTCACCGGCGCCGCCACCCGGAGGCGGCGAGCGGGCTGCGTCCGTCCTGGTGACGGGGCATCGAAGCCGGCGATATCGAAGCTGGCGACTCGGACGATCCGCCGCGCGGCTGGCTCCCGTCAAACAGCCTGACAGAAAGCCGTCAGGCCGCCGGGGGAGCGGTCTGCCCGGTCGGGGTGGCCGCGGTGCTCTCGGTGCCCGCCGGAACCTGCTCAGCTGACACCTGCCGCGCCGGTCCCTGTTCCGCCGGTGCCTGTTGCGTCCGCGTCCGTTCCGGCGACGCCTGGTCGGGCAGCGAGTGAGCCGTGGACACCGCGGGAGCCGGATCATCGGGACGGGTCGGACCGGCGTCCTTCGGGCGCGGCGGCGCCGAGCCGCCCAGGTGGGCCGGCTGCCACCAGTCGGGCTCGCCGGGCGCGGGCGGCGGGTAGCGGCGCTGGTCCTCGTCGAGCAGCCTGCTCATCGCGTCGAACAGCAGGGCGGTGCCGGCGGCGGGGTCCGCCAGGTCGGACGGTGGGATCGGGGCGCCGACCGTGAGCGAGACCGGGGTGTGCCGGGCGGCGCGCAGGTTGCGCGGCTGGCCCTTGGTCAGGACCCGCTGGCTGCCCCAGAGGACCAGCGGGATCACCGGAACGTCGGCCTCCCGCGCCATCCGCGCCGCGCCGGTCTTGAACGGTGCCAGGCAGTAGTGCGGGTGGATCGTCGCCTCGGGGAACACTCCGACGAGCTCGCCAGCCCGCAGCGCCTCGGTCGCCAGCCGCAGCGACCCGGCGCCGGCGGCCCGGTCGACCGGGATGTGGTGCATGCCGCGCATCAGCGGGCCGGTCACCTTGCTCTCGAAGGTCGACTTCTTCGCCATGAACCGGACCATGCGCCCCCGCTCGCGCCAGAACGGCACGCCGGCGAGCGCGAAGTCCAGGTAGGAGATGTGGTTGATGAGCACCACGGCACCGCCGGTCGCCGGGATGTTCTCCTGCCCGCGCACGTCGAGCTTCAGGTCGAGAGCCCGGAACAGCCCAAGCGCGACGCTGATGACCGGCCGGTACACGTACTCCGCCACCTGTGCCCTCCTCCTGTCAGCCGTCCGCCCGGAAGACTCCGCTGCCCGGGCACTCCGACCGGCCGGAACACTCCGGCCCGCCCGACGCCCGACGCCCGTCGGCCGGCCAACATTACCGCCACCGGCGGGCGCTTTCGGCCCGTGCCGGCCGGGCGGTGACGGCCGGGGGTGCACCTTCTGCCCGGAAACCGGTATGAACGGGCCGTAGGGGAATGCGGCCGACGACCGTGTGATCACCGCGATGGCCCGTCATCGGGACGGCTCGCCACGGTGACGCCACCGCGCCGTCGCCGGCCACGAGGCTCCCCACCGAGGAGACGGCCCTGTCCGACCTGCTGCACCGCGCACTCGTCGTCCAGCCGGCGCCGAGCCGCCTGGTGCTCGCCGCCGCCGGCCTGCTCGCGCTGCTGACCGTCGCGGGCGGCCGCACCTGGCCCGTCGCCCGGCACGTCGTCACGATCGTCCATGAGGCGGGGCACGCCCTGGTCGCGCTGTGCGCCGGGCGTCGCCTCGCCGGGATCCGGCTGCACTCGGACACCTCCGGGGTGACGGTCTCGTCGGGCCGGCCGACCGGCCCCGGGGTGGTCTGCACGGTCGCCGCCGGCTACCCGGCGCCGGCGCTGCTCGGCCTCGCCGCGGCGGCGCTGGTGTCGACCGGGCGCACCGCGCTGCTGCTGCAGCTGTTCGTCGTGCTGCTCGTCGGTGTGCTGGTGGTGATCCGCAACGGGTTCGGGCTGCTGTCGGTGGTGGTGAGCATCCTGGTGGTGCTCGCGGTCTCGATTGTCGCCCCAGACGCACTGCGCGGTGGGTTCGCTGCCTATGTCACCTGGTTCCTCCTGATCGGCGGCGTGCGGCCCGTGTACGAGGTGTCGCGGTCCCGTCGCCGGAGGCGAGGCGGCGGCTCCGACCCCGACCAACTCGCTCGCCTCACCAGACTGCCCGCGGGTCTGTGGGTCGCGATCTTCGCCGTGGCCAGCGTCGCCTGCCTGGCGGGCGGCACCGCGTTGCTCGCCGGCGTCTGGTAGCGCACGCGGTCCACATCGTCGTAGGGCGGTTCTACGCTGAGCACATGTGTGGCAGGTACACCCAGACGCTGAGCGCGGACGACCTCGCGGACGCGATGTCGGCCCGTGACGACACCGGCGGCGCGGTGCGCGAGCGCTACAACGTCGCCCCGACCACCACCCAGCCGATCGTGACGGCCGAGCGCCCGCAGGAGGACAGACACCCGAAGGAGGACGCGGCGGGCGCCCCTCCCGCGGCCCCCGCGGCGGTCTCCCGGGTGCTGCGGCTTGCCCGCTGGGGGCTCGTGCCGTCCTGGGCGAAGGACGTCTCCATCGGCTCGCGGATGATCAACGCGCGGTCGGAGACGGTCGCCGAGAAGCCGGTGTTCCGCAAGCCGTTCGCCGCGCGGCGCTGCCTCGTCCCCGTCACCGGCTTCTACGAGTGGCACCGGCCCGAGAAGAAGAAGCGCGGCCAGCCGTACTACATCCACCGCGGCCCGCACCAGGGCATCGGCCCGGCCGGCCCGCTGCTCGCCTTCGCCGGCCTGTACGAGGTGTGGCGCGGCGGCGACGAGCCTCTGACGACCTACACGATCCTTACGACTGGCCCGGGCGTAGGCTTGGAGTTCCTGCACGACCGCTCACCGGTCGTGCTGCCGGCCGCCGCCTGGGACCGGTGGCTCGACCCGGACTACGCCGACACCGACGCCCTGCGCGCGCTGCTCGTGCCGGCGCCCGCGGGCGTGTTCGAGGCCTATCCGGTCGACGCGGCCGTCGGCGACGTCCACAATCAGGGCCCCACGCTGGTCGAGCGCATCGAGCTCCCGCCTGGCGCCCCCGACCCCCAGGCGGCCGCCCCCGCCCCGGTGGCGGGCGAGCCGACCGACCTTTTCGAAGCCCCGGACCCCACGGCCTCGGCATCCGCCGGGGCCCCGCTCGAGCTGTCGCTGTTCACCGACGACCTGCGCTGACCAACCGGATCGCCGGATGCCAGATGGGGCCGGACACCGGATGGTCGGACACCGGCGTGGTCGTCGGCCTACGGCCATTTCCAGGAGCGGCCTGAGCCTGGTTGGTCGTCCTCCGAGCGCTGATCGTCCGCCCGCCGGTTGTCCGCCCAGATGCGCCGCAACGCGCGCAACATCTCCACGTTCTCGGGTGGTATGACCGGCGTGCCGTCCGGGTTCGCCGGCATGCGTCCGGACGTCGGGTCGACGACCGCTACGCCGAGATCGGTCAGCGATTTGGTGATTTTTCCGATCTTGTCCGTCAGGGCCGCGAGGCCGGGGTCCTGTTTGACGTCCACAGGGGGCTCGGGACGCATCCGCTCCGAAAGGCCGACCATGGACCGGAAGAACAGGCCAAGTAGCGGGTCCTGCTCGGCGCCGCCGTGTTGCGCGCGGTCGGACAGCCCGAACACCGCCCCAGGATCGAGCACGGAGTCGTCCACGGCATCGCTGACCGTGCGGGTGAACAGCTCGGGGTCGGGCAGACGCGCGGCGACATCGGCGGCGACGAGGACGAGCCGGTTGGGATCCCTGCGGATCATGCCCGCGATCACCGCGGTGAGGGCTGGATGGCGGGGCAGCGCGCGGCCGAGCACGGTCAGCGCGGTCGTGACCTGATCGATGGTGCCGGTGGCCGCCACCGCGAGTGCGGCCGACGGATCGGCGGCCAGCGCGGCGGCGGCGAGATGCTCGCCGTAGGCGTCGGGTCGGATCGGGTCGCCCGCCCATCGGGCGAGATAGAACCCGCCGAGCGCCCGCTGACAGTCCCGGACGCGCTCCGCGTCGGCGTCGAGGCCGAGCAGACCCGGCAGCGCGGTCGACAGCGCCTCGGCGTCGTCGAGCGAGCCGGGTCGCAGCAGCGTGGTGAGGGTGCGGATCCGGGCGGCGAGACCTGTGTGGAGATCGCCGTCCCCTTCGCGGCCCAGCGACCCCCATCGCCGCCGGTCGTGCCGGCTGAGCGTGACCAACGGGGCCTCGTCGGCGCGGGAGGGCCGGGTCTCGTCGAGCACGACGTTCAGCGCCGCCGCGTGCACGTCCAGCACGGACTGACAGCCGTCGAGAGGGAGGGGAGGCCCCGCGACGGGACCGGTCTGCCGCAGTTCGGCCCGGAACGCCGCGTACGCGGCGTTGAAGTGCATGTGCCGCGCGTCTGCCCCGGCCGCGAGTGGCGTCGTCAGCTGGGCCTCCGCTGACCGGAACAGCTTGGCGACGCGACTGTCAGGGAGGTCGCGCAGCTCCCGCAGCACCCGCTCGGTCGAGCGGGTGAGAAGGAGCAGCCGGCTTGGCGGACCGCCGATGGCGGCACGGTTGGCGAGGGCCGTGGCGATCGCCGTCACCTCGTCGAGGCGCAGCTCGGCGTTGTCGACGGCTACGAGCACCGGAGTCGGCTCCTCGCCGAGGCGGTGCAGCTGGGTCGGGCTCAGCACCGCGTCCACCAGGAGCGTCAGCCAACCTCGATCGGCCAGGTCCTCGCAGATCCCCATGCCCAGCCGGGTCTTGCCCGACCCGGCCTGGCCCGCCAACAGGCGCACCGAGCAGGCTTCCGGCCGGGCCACCCAGGAACGCAGCGCGGCCCGGTCACCAGCGAGCTCGACGAAGGGAACGACCGCGTACTCGGGGCGGAGCAACAGGCTCGGCGGGGTCTCGGCCGTGCGCGGCCTGGGGACGAAACCGAACGGATGGCCGGCCCGGTCGTCGTCCCGGGTGGCGGACTCCCGCGCTACGGCCGAGGCGAAGACCTCGTGGTCGGGAAACCGCGTGGCCGCGGCCACCAGCAGGCTGACCCGGCTCAGGCGTGGCACGCCCCCCTGGAGCAGCCGGGATACCTCATGCCAGAACTGCTCGGCGGAGCGTCCGCCCCATGGATGAAGCGCTCGTGGCAGCCCCGCCCACTCCAGAAGCTGGGTGGCGGAGAGCGGGTCCGAGAACTGCTCGGCGAGCGCCCGCACCTCCGCGGCCGACAGCCCATCCGCCATCCGTCCCTCCAGCCCTGAGTGACTCGAACGACACGACTTGTCACGCTACCGAACAGCATGTCACCCACGCCGGCAGCCCCCGAGCACGGCAGACTCAGGTCGTGGCCCAGTGGCGTTACTCAGTGGCGTGGGCCCGCGGGGGCGGTATGGACGGTGACGGGATGAGGAAGCGGCCGTGACAGGGCTGGACGAGGCACAGGTCGCCGCGATGGGTGGCGGGGAGCGCCAGGCGTTGCGTGCCGCGCTGCTCGCGGCCTTCCCCGCCCGGGCGCGGCTGGAGGAGCTGCTCGACCGCATCGACCGGCAGGTGGAGCTCTACGCGGCCGAGTCCGTTCCACTGCGGGACGTCGTGCTCGCCGTGGTCAAGGTCGCGCTTGCCGAGGGTTGGCTGGCGCGGCTGATGGCCGAGGCCGCCGCGATGAACCCTGGCAATGGCCAGCTGGCTGCCGTGGTCGACCGGTACCGCGGCACCTCTGGCCCGCCACGCGGTTCGGCGGCCACGTCGCAGGTCGAGGCCGCCGCGAACGTCGGAGTCGGAGTTCCCCCGCAAGCGCGGCCTGCTGGGCCGCCTCCGTCGGACCGCGAGCTCATCGGCACGCTGGCCGACGAGTTCCCGGACCCCGCGTCGGCCGGGCCGGTCGTCGAGCGGGCGGGCCTGCGGCGTGGGCTTCAGCCGGGATGGCAGGCGCGCACCGCGGAGGCGTACTGGTGGGAGGTCCACCGCATGATGGTGAACGGCGCCGTCGTCGGCGGATGGCCGAACGTGCTGCGCGAGGCGATGGCCGAACGGCCGGGCAACGCGGTGATCGCCGCGGCGGCGGCGGCCGCCGGCGTGACCGCCTGATCTGTGCGCCGCGGTCCGCGGAGGCTTGCTCGGCCGGGCCCCGCGCCCGGCAGGAGTGCTGGTCAGTGGTGTCGGCCGGCTGTGCCGTGAGGAGGTACGCGCGGTGCCCTGTCGGGGCCGGCCACCTCGACGCGGTCGCGACCGGCACGCTTGGCGCGGTAGAGGGCGGCGTCGGCGCGCTCGACGAGGTCCGCCGGGCTGTTTCCCGTCCCGGGAACGGCCGCCGCGACGCCGATGCTCGCGGTGACGACCTGCTCCCGCGCCGACGGATTGGGCTCGGCGAGGTCCATGATGGCGGCGCGGAGGCGGCAGGCGAGCCTGGCGGCGGCGCCGGTATCGGTGTTCGGCATGACGATGGCGAACTCCTCACCGCCGTAGCGGGCGGCCAGCTGGGTGTCATCGATGGTGTCGGTGAGGCAGGCGGCGACCCGCTGGAGGCACCGGTCACCGGCGGAGTGACCGTAGCGGTCGTTGTAGCGCTTGAAATGGTCAATATCGATCATGGCGACGGCGAGCGGCGCGGACTGGTCGGTGGCGCGTTCCCAGTGGGAGCCGAGGACGTCCTCAAGACGGCGCCGGTTGGCGAGACCCGTCAGCGGGTCGGTGATCGAGAGCTGTTCGAGGCGCTTGTTGGCTTCGGCGAGCTGCTGGGTCCGCTCGGCCACCTTCTGCTCCAGTGACGCGTAGACCAGGGCGTTGTCGAGCGAGACCGTCAGCTGCCCGGCGATAAGCATGATCCCTTCGAGATGCTCGACGGAGAACGCCTCGCGGATCATCCGGTTCTCCAACAGCAGCATCGCCCGCAGCTCGCCGCGGATCAGGATGGGCACGGCGAGCAGCGAGCAGCGGTCCAGGCCGGCGAAATACGGGTCGCGGTGGAACCGGTCGTCCCGGGTGGCGTCGGCGACGACGAGCGGTTCCCGGGTGCGTTCCACGTAGCGGACGACCGAGGAGGGCGTCAGGCGTCGCCGGCCAGCCGCGCGCAGCGAGATCACGGCGCCGGCGCCGACCGGCACCAGCCAGCCGGGCCGCTCCTGGCCGAGCACGAGGACGCGCACGCCGGTCGCGCCGGTCATCTCCAGCAGGATCGCCGTCAGGCGCAGGCGCAGGCCCTCGAAGCTGGTCTCCGAGCTGAGCGCCTGGGAGGCGGCGACGATCCCGAGCAGGTCGATCGCGCCGGCGGTGACCGTGGACCGGCGGTTCGCGGGCTCCCGGGGCGGCCGCGTCGCGGGGGCGGTCCCGACGGGCAGCGACGGATGGGCCCAGTCGAGCTGTCTCAGCTTCGCGGTCGCACCCCAGTCCCGGTACTGGCGGCGGGCGGCGGCGAGCAGCACGGAGCCCGCGATCTCCATGCCATGAGCAAGGTAGAACCGCGCGGTGCGTTCCAGGATCAGCCCGCGGTGCCAGGGCCGCGTCCGCGGCGGGCACTCGCGCAGCGCCAGGTCGAACAGATACGCCGCCTCGCGGAAGTCGTCCACCGCCCAGGCCCGCTCCGCCGCCGCCAGGTGCAGTAGGTGGCGGAAGTTGGTCGGCGCGTCGGCCGAGCGCGCGCACAGCCAGGCGATCAGCTCGTCCAGCTCGGCCAGCGGCCGGGCGCGCTCGTGCTCGGCCGCGGCGCGCGCCTGCCCGGCCAGCACCAGGGCGTGCAGCACCCGGGTGACCGCCATCGTGTAGTTCGCCTCGATGGCCGGCGCGTACGGGAACACCGCCGCCGTGTGCCGGGCGAGGTCCGCCGGGCGACCCAGCAGAGCCGCGGCGAGCGCCCGGGTGATGTGCAGGTGGGCCGCGGCGTGCGGGTTGGCGGCGAGCAGCCGTAACTGGGTGGCCTCGCCGGGTGCCGGCTCGGCCGCCTCGCCGGCGAGGACACGCACGAGCTGCGCGCAGGACCGGAACGTCTCCTCGGCGTGGCGGTTGCCGGTACGGGTGGCGATCGCCATCGCCTCGTCGACCTCGGCGGCGAACTCCGTGAGCGTGGGCGCGCAGTCCAGCAGGTTGAACAGCAGCACGTAGTGGGTCCAGCAGGCGTTCTGCAGGTTGCTGATCTGGGTCAGGCCCTCCAGCACGCGCCGCGCCTCGGCGACGTTCTCCTCCAGGGTGTCGAACCAGTGGCCGGTGCTGACGACGTAGATGAACCGCGCCTCCCAGATCTCGCGCTCGAAGCCGGGCAGGTCACGGCTGCCCGCCTCGGCGGCGGCCAGGAGCCGGCGCATCATGCGGTACGCGGTCGCATAGTCGCGCCGACGGTTGATGATCACATAGGGGATGTGGCTCGCTGGGCCGAGCAGGTCCGGGTCCGGGCCGTCGCGGGCCCACAGCTGCAGCGTCTGGACGGTCAGCCAGGCCATCATCCGCTGGTCGTCGAAGAACGCGGCCGGCATGAGCCGGTTGACGATCCGGGCGGCGCCGAGCCGCGCGCTCCCAGCGGGTCCGAGCGGCCCCAGCGCACCAGGCTCGCCGTCGTTGTCGTCGACGACGGGGTCGTCGGGGGTCTCGTCGGAGGTCCCATCGGCGGTGTCGCGGGAGGACTCGTCGGAGTTCTTGTCCGCGGTTGTGTCGAGCCAGCGGCCGAGCGCGTCCAGGCCGCGGTCGATCTCCTCGTCGAGGCGGTCGCGGTCCGGCACGGCGATGCCGAGTCCGCGCAGCTGGTCGAGGCCGAGCCGCATCGCCTCGGCGCCGCGGCTACGGCTGGTGAGGCTGACGATCTGCGTCACGACGGCGGCCGTGCGCTGCGCCGGGCAGGCGCACAGCCGGCCGATGACCTCGAACTCCTCGTCCGCCTCCTCCAGCCGGCCGAGGCAGTGCAGCGCGGCGTGCCGCTCGGTATGGACCGCGATCACCTCGTCGAGGTCCGCCGGGTCGACGAGGGGTACGGCGGCGGTGAGGAACCGCTCCACCAGCGGGTAGGTACCTAAGAGCCGTGCCTCGTCGGCGGCGCGCCGGAAGAACCGGCCCATCCGCCGCCGTTCGTCGGAGTCGTGCACGTCGTCGGCGACCGGCAGGTATTGCTGGGCCGCCGCGGTGGCGTACTCCGGACGGGTGGCCAGGCACCGCGCCAGCCGTAGCCGGGTGGCCCGTCGATCCGGCTCGGACAGGGCCGTCAGGACCGACTCGCGCACCCGGTCGTGATGGAACGACACGGCGCGCTGGCCGCTCGGCGCGAGGTTGGCCAGGCCGGCGGCGAGCGCGGGGGCGAGCCGCCGCTCGACCTCCGTCGCCGCGAGCCCGGTCGCGGCCGACAGCAGGTCCAGCGCCACCTGGCCGGCGAGGCACGCCATCACGGCCAGCAGCTCCCTGGTCGCAGGCGGCAACGCGGCCACATGGGCGGCGAGCAGCCCGGTGACGTCCACCCGGTCGAGCCGGGCGTGCACCGCGGCCCGGTCCCAGCGCCAGCCGTCGTCGCCGAGGACCAGCAGGCCGTCGTGGCGCAGCGCGGCGAGCAGTTCCAACGTGTCGTAGGGATTGCCCCGGGTGGTGGGCGCGATCAAGCCGGCCAGCTCGGCGGCGGGCGCGGCGTCCAGGCCCAGCAGGTCGGCTACCAGGTCGGCCTGTGCCCGTTCCGGCAGGTCACCCACCCGCAGCTGGCGCGGACCGATGGGCTGGGCGCCCCAGCGGGCGAGCATCGGCGTGAGGGGGTGGGTGGCGTCTACCTCACCGTCCCGGTAGGCGCAGACGAGTAGCAGCCCCTCGATCGTCGCCTCGCAGCTGAAGACCGCGTCGACGATGCTCAACGGGGTCCGCGCGGCCCACTGCAGGTCGTCGACGAAGAACACCATCGGCCGACGCCGGCAGGCGATGGCGCGCAGGACCTCGATCACGGCGTGTTTCGCCCGAGTCGGCGCCGTCAGCGGGTCCCCGGGATCCGGCGGAACGCCCACCAGCGTGCCCACCTCCGGAAGGACCGCGGCCGCCAGGCCCGCGCCGGGGCCCAGCCCGCGTACCAGCCGTTCCCGGACCTCGACCAGGGACTCCTCCGGCTCGGCCAGCAACATCCGCCCGGCCGCCCGCAGCGCCTGCCGGACCCCGTCGTAGTCCTGGTCGCGGCGGTACTCGTCGTACTTGCCGGAGACGAACCAGCCGCCGTGCGCGGCCACGATCGGCCGAAGCTGCGCGACCAGGGACGTCTTGCCCACTCCCGGTGGGCCCGAGATCGCGAGCCCGCTGCAGCGACCGGCCAGCGCATCGTCGAACACGGCGCGCAGGTCGGCGATCTCCTGGTCGCGGCCCGCGAGCCGGGAGGGCACCAGCGGCCGGGCGGCGAGGTCCCGCTCGCCTGGGCGGGTCACGGGGTGGCCGCGCCGCAGGCGATCGAGATCGTGCAGAAGGGCGTCGGCACTCTGGTAGCGGTCGTCGGGATCCTTTTCGAGCAGATGCATGACGATCGTGCAGAACCCGGGCGGCACCGCGGGGTTCACCGTGGTCGGCGGTGGTGGCGCCCGGGTGAGCAGGTCGTGCAGGATCCGGACGGGGTCACCCACGCCGAACGGCGGCCCTCCGGTCGCTAGCTCGTACAGGGTGGCGCCAAGGGCGTAGAGGTCGGTCCGCGCGTCGACCGGCCGGCCGGTCCGGCCGGTCAGCTCCGGAGCCAGGTAGGGCAACGTCCCCACGATGTCGTCGAACCGGGCGAGGGACGGCTTCGTCGCCGCAGCGGTCGTCGCGAGCCCGAAGTCGATCAGATACGGGACGTCGCCGGCGACGATGACGTTCGCCGGGTTGATGTCCCGATGCACCACCCCGCGGCCGTGCATGCCCGCGACCGCGCGGGCGAGCCGCACGGCGAGGGCGATGAGCTCGGCCGGGTCCAGCGGCGTCGGGAGCTCGGACAGCGCGACGCCGCCCACGTCGACCAGCAGGAGCGACCCAGGCGCCGACGGCGCGCCCTCCGCCAGTTGCGCGATCCCCTCGAGCCCGGACAGCGTCGCGAGGGTCGAGCGCTCCCGATGTAGCCGGTGCGATGCTCCGGGCCCCAGCGGCTCCTTGCGGATCACTCCGCCGGATCCGGACACCAGGCGGGTAACCCGGGTGCGTTCCGTCTCGTGGAGCAGCTCCGGCTCCTGGAGTGACCGCGGGTCGTGGAGTGGCACCGTCCCATGAGCCTCATGAGGCAGTTCCGGCGGTGCCGTCCCCGGAAGGTGCGCCGATGCCGCCGCCGCTGGCGACACGCGCTGGCCGGGCCTCATGCCCCTAGATCCGTTCGGTCAGCCGCCGGCTGACGCCGCGTACAGCCCACCACCACAGCGTGCCCCGGCCGGCGGTGTACCGAAACGGTTTGGTCGCAGGTGGTGATGGCAGCGGTGATGTCTGGTGTGGAGACGGCGTGGGCGTCGCGGGGTACCGCGAGGGGTGCTGGACGCGGCGTCGGGTCGCGGCGGGTCGGGCCGCTTGTGGACCGGCGGTGCCATACGGCCCGCACTCAGCGGATCTGGCTCAGTGCTTTGGGCTCAGTCCTCGATCTGTGCCGCCGAACTGCCCTGGACGCCGGCCCGATTCCGATCCGGCGCCCGCCTCCGTACCGGATAAGACATGACGTCCACGGAGGTCTTTCTGATCATCCTGCACCTCGGGGTGCGGCGGGCGACCATGGCGCGGCCCCGGCCCCAGTGCCGCCCCGTAAAGAACGTGATGATTTAATCCAATGATCGGGAAACGGGCTTGCTGCCCGGGACACGTAGAGTCGCCGGAATCGTCCGTCTGCGTCATGTTCGGGTCGGCGGCATGGATGGAATTTCGGGCCAGCATGGTCGGGTAAATGAAGGAATCTGAACGGTAAACGAGGCGCGCGATTACCGCGCGACCGGGCGGGGGATTTGATGGGGGCTGGGAGGCCGAAATTCCGGCTTTTGACCGTGGGTATCGGCTTGGGGCTGGTGTTCCTGGTCGCAGCCTGCGGCGGGACCGGTGACGAGACGTCGGCCGCGTCGGGCGAGGCCACCTCGGTCGCGCCTACCGACCCGCCTAGCGCGGTGCGCACCGAGCCGCTTCCCGACATGTTCAACAATCTGCACACGGATCTTGGCGCAAGCGGCGCGCCGGGGACTGTGGCGGCGTCGGCATCGGCCAGCGCGGAGTCGCTGACTGGAACGATCATTCCTGAGAGCTTCCCGTTCCCCGAGGGAGCGACTTGGGTTCTCTCCGTCAACAAACGTACCGACGCGACAGTCGTCCTCAAGGGTGTTACTCCGGCGGGCGCTGTGGCGTATTACCGGCAGGCACTGCCCACTGCCGGTTATACGTACTTCCAGCAGTCCGTTGAGCCGGGCAGGACGAAGGTCACCTATACCGGACACAATCAGAGCGTCCTGGTTGTCGCGGACACCGGTGTTCTGATCATCTTTACGCAGTGCACCAGCGCGGTGCAGGGAGAGGCCGTGCCAACCCGGCGCAGTGACCGGGTGGCGTGCGTGTAGCGACGGGCTGGTGAGGCCCGCTCGCGGAGCGGCGCAAGGCGCGGGCCTTGGGGCCGATGACGGTCGGAGCCGGTCGCGGCGCCGGCGCCGGAGGTCGCTGACTGTGCGGAGGTCGGCTTCGCGGCCCTAGTGCGCGCGGCCCGGCGCCCGCCTGGCCCGCACCCATGGTCTGGTGGGTTCCTCCACGCCGCGCAGGGCGGAGGAAGCCACCAGACCATGACCCGGCGGTGAGGGTGTGGTCGCCGGTGCCGCGGGCGCGGGCCAGTAGCGGGTGGTGGATCGTGGGCCCGCCGGGTTGGGTCAGGCCTGCTTGATGGCGGAGATGTCGAGCTGGATCTTGACCTTGTCGCTGACGAGGACGCCGCCGGTCTCCAGGACGGCGTTCCAGGTCAGGCCGAAGTCCTTGCGGCTGATGGTGGTGGTGCCCGTGAAGCCGGCGCGCGTGTTGCCGAACGGGTCCTGCGAGCTGCCCTCGAGCTCTATCGCGAGCTCGACCGGCTTGGTGACGCCCTTGATGGTCAGGTCGCCAGCCATCGTGTATTCGTCGCCGTCCTGGCTGACGCCGGTGCTGACGAAGGTGAGCGTTGGGAAGTTCTCGACGTCGAGGAAGTCGGCCGAGCGGACGTGGCCGTCACGGTCCGGGACGCCGGTGTCGAAGCTGGCCGTCTGGATCGTCACGTTGGCGGCCGACTTGACCGGGGCGGAGCCGTCCAGCTCGAGGGTGCCCTCGAACTCGTTGAAGTAGCCACGTACGGTCGTGACCATCGCGTGCTTGGCCGAGAAACCGATGCGCGAGTGCGCGGCGTCGATGGTCCAGGTGCCGGTCAGCGCGGACAGCTCGGTCGTGGTGACAGTGGCTTCGGACATCTGGTCCTCCCAATAGCGCGGATCTCCACCGCCGCCGGTGGCGGTGGAGGCGTCGACCGGCGCTGGCTACCACCGATCGTTGCCTTCGCAACTATAGCGAGTGGCCTGCGTATTCCCGCTCCCGCTCCGCGTTGGACGGTGGATCGCTCGTCCCGTCCACCCTCCCCGCGCCAGCGAGGCTCTGGCCTGGAACGACGGACCTGTGGACGGGGGCGTCACTGTCCACAGCCGCTCGCCGCCCGGCCCACGGTGGCGCCGCGCCGGCCTACGGTCCGGGCCCATGACCGATCAGCATCTCGACCGCCCTGACCTTGCCGGTCGCGCCGCGGCGATTGACCGCGCGCGTGGCCTGATCGACAACCCGATCGACAACCCGGCGGACCGGACGCTGCCCGGCCGATCCGTCCCTGGGCGGGTGGTTCCGCCTGACATCGACGCCCTGCTCGGCCGGCGCCCGACGGCCTGGGGGACGGGCGCGGGACCTGGGTTCGGCCCGGAGGATGATCATGACTGGACGGGCGGCGGCCAGGCGGGCTGGGAGTCGGCGGAGGCGGACGGGGACCTGACCGGCGGGCTCGGCGGCGCCGGCCTGAACGCGCTGGACGGCGGCATCCCGTTCGAGCCGGACTCGGAGCTGGAGCCGCAGCCGCCGCGGCGCCGGCGGGGGGCCGAGCTGGGCGCTCGGCTGCCAGCGGTGCTGCGGGGCGCCGTGTGGGACCCGGCGGCGCGCGGCGCGCTGGTGCTCGCGCTCGTCGCCCTCGCGGCGGCGGCAGTCGCCGCCTTCTTCGCCTGGCATGGACGGCCGGTCCGGATCGACACGGCGGCTAGCGGCGCGACGGCGCGCGTGACGGCGGGGACCGGCGCGTCCACGGGCGGCACCACGCGGGCCGACCCGCCGTCCACCGAGGCGAGCGTGCCCGGCGGCATGAGCCAAAGCCCCAGCCCGGCCGCCGAGGTGGTCGTCGACGTCGCCGGGCTGGTCCGCGAGCCCGGGGTGGTACGCCTGCCGGCCGGAGCACGGGTCGTCGACGCGATCGAACGCGCCGGGGGAGTGCTGCCGGGCACCGACACCACCGGCCTCGCGCTCGCCCGCCAGCTCGTCGACGGCGAGCAGATCCTCGTCGACGGCAAGCCGGGTCCCGCGCCCGCCGGGCCGGCGGCAGAGGCGGGGACCGGCGACGCCGGCGGCGGGTCCGGCGGGGGAGCGGGGACGGCGGCGGGGCCGGTCCACCTGAACACGGCGACGGCCGAGCAGCTCGACACGTTGCCCGGCATCGGCCCGGTGCTCGCCGAGCGGATCGTGCGGTATCGGGACGAGAACGGTCCCTTCGCCTCCCCGGAACAGCTCGCCGAGGTCCCCGGCGTCGGGGACCGGCGGCTGGCCGAGCTGCTCCCGTTGATCGCGCTGTGAGCCGGCGGCCCAACCGGGACCCGGCGGCCCAGGCGCCGCCCGGTCAGGGAGCACCCGATCGAGAGCCCGCGGCGGGAGGCGGCAGTCGGGACGACGCGGCGCGGCCGCCGCTCGACCTGCGGCTCGCGGTGCCGGCCGTGGCGGTGTGGG
>NZ_KI912266.1:6589894-6591363 GCF_000235425.2 Pseudofrankia saprophytica | reverse complement strand
GCCAGCCGCGGCGCTGGTGGCGGCGGCGGTGGTCGGCGGGATCGCGCCACTGGTCGGAGGGGTGCTGCTGCTCGTGGAGCGGGGCCGGCCCGGGTCGGCTCACCGGGGATGGCGGGCCGTGGCCGTGGCCGTGGTGGCGGGGCTTGCCGTGGGGATCTTCGTGGCCGGGGTAGGCGGCCAGGACAGCCGGTCCGGGGTGCTCGCCCAGCTCGCCGCCGCGCGGGCGACAGTCGGTGTCGAGCTCGTCGTCTCCGATGACCCGCACCCCATCGGAGGCGGTCCCGCGGGCGTGGCCGGCGAGCGCGGCAACGTCGCCGTCCCCGCGCGGCTCGTCCTGCTGGCCACCAGCCAGCGCGCCGCCGGACCGGGCGCGACGGCGGCCAGCGCCGGTGCGGGCGTCCGGGCCGGCACGGCCTCCAGCGCCCCCGCCGTCGGCGCCCGCGCGGCGCCAGGTGGCCTGGTCGCACGGCTGGACGTGCCGGTCCTGGTCCTGGCGCCGGGGGACGGCTGGCGGGGACTGCTGCCGAGCACCAGGGTGGCCGTGGACGCTCGGCTCGAGCCGCCAGAGCCAGGCGGCGAGATCGGCGCCGTGCTGTTCGTCCACGGGCCGTCGAGGCTCGTGGCGGGGCCGGTCTGGTACCAACGGGTCGCCGGCCGACTGCGCGCCGACCTGCGCGCCGCCGCCACCGTCCTGCCACAGCCGGTCCGTGGCCTGTTCCCAGGGCTGGTAGACGGCGACGTCAGCGAGCTGGACCCGGGCCTGCGCGCCGACTTCCGCGCCGCCGGGCTCACGCATCTCACCGCGGTCAGCGGCGGAAACGTTGTGATCATCACCGGCGCGGTGCTGGCGGCGCTGCGGCGTACCCGCGTCGGCGTGCGGTCCAGGGCGCTGTGGGCCGCCGCGACGATCGTCGGGTTCGTCGTCGTCGCCAGGCCGTCCGCGAGCGTGCTGCGGGCCGGCGCGATGGGCCTGCTCGGAGCGGTCGCGACCGGCACCGGGCGGCGCGCCGCGGTACTGCCCGCGCTGGCGGCCACGGTCGCCGTCCTGGTGCTGGCCTACCCGAGCCTGTCGCTCTCGGCCGGCTTCGCGCTGTCGGTACTGGCCACCGCCGGCATCGTCATCGTCGCGCCCGGCTGGCGTGACCGGCTCGCCCGGCGGCTGCCGGCCCGGCTGCGCTGGCTCGCGGACGGCGCGGCCGTGGCGGCGGCCGCGCAGCTGGCCTGCACGCCAGTGATCGCCTGGATCAGTGGCGGGGTCAGCCTGGTGGCGATCCCGGCGAACGTCGCGGCGGCGGTCGCGGTCGCGCCGGTGACGGTGCTCGGCGTCGTCGCGCTGGCCGTGGGGCCCGTCAGCGGCGAGCTGGCCCGGCTGGCAGCCTGGCTCGCCGGTTGGCCGTGCCGGTGGCTCGTCCTGGTCGCGCGGGCGGCGGCGGATGTGCCCGCCGCGACCCTGAGCTGGCCGGGTGGCC
>NZ_KI912266.1:6577947-6589794 GCF_000235425.2 Pseudofrankia saprophytica | reverse complement strand
TTGCTGCTCGCCCGGTGCGTCCTCGTCGGCCGGCTCGCCGGCTGGCCGCCACCCGGCTGGCTGCTCGTCGCCTGTGACGTCGGTCAGGGAGACGCCCTCGTGCTCGCCGCCGGGCCGGGCGCCGGAGTGCTGGTCGACGCCGGGCCGGATCCCGCCGCGCTCGCCGCCTGCCTCGACGACCTGGGGATCCGCCGGCTGCCCGTCGTGCTACTCAGCCACCTGCACGCCGACCACGTCGACGGGCTCTCGGCCGTGCTCGGACACCTACCGGTCGGCGAGGTCCTCACCGGGCCGTTGCACGAACCGACCGACCGGTGGGCGGCGCTGCGGGCCGAGACGGACGCGGCGGGCGTGCCGATCGTCCAGGCCGGCGCCGGCGACAGCCGTGAGGTCGGGCCGGTGACCATCCAGGTGATCGGGCCGGTACGCCCCCTGCGCGGCACCGACAGCGACCCGAACAACAACAGCCTGGTAAGCGTCGCCCATACCGGCGGCCTGACGATCCTGCTCGCCGGCGACGCGGAGCACGCCGAGCAGCGCCAGCTGCTGAGCGCCGGGGCGGTCGCCGCCGCCGCGCCCCACCTTGACGTCCTCAAGGTCGCCCACCACGGCTCCGCGAGCCAGGAAGCGGGCCTGCTCGGCGCCTCCGGCGCCCAGGTAGCGCTGATCAGCGTCGGCGCCGACAACCAGTACGGCCACCCGGCGCCGGCCACGCTCGCCGCGCTCACAGCCGCTGGGATCCCCTACGCCCGCACCGACACCGACGGCCCCGCCGCCGTCGTCGCGGCCTCCGCCGGCACCCCCGCGCTGGTCGTGCGCCGTCACCGCCGTGCCGGCTGAGCGCGCCCGGGCGCACCTGTTGCCTCTTGTTACCTCTTGCCTCGGTGCGCGGGCCGGCTTGGGGGACCGGGTTGCCTTGGGCGAGCGGGCCGCCTTGGGGTGCGGGCCGCCCTGGGCGTGTGGGTTACATCGCCGTCGCATGCCCGCTCGCCGCACCGGCCGGGGTGCCGTCGGCGCCGTGGACCGAAAGGCCGGCGCGCGGTGGGCGTGATCGGCCGGACGGGCGAGGCTGTGCCATGCTCGGTGCCGTGCCGCCTTCGCCGGTCCCACCGCTCGTCCTCGTTCAGGGAGACGAGGAACTGCTGGTCGCCAGGGCCGTGCGCGAGACGCTCGCCGCGGCCCGCGCCACCGACCCGGAGCTGGAGGTGGTCGACCGGGCGGCGGGCGAGTTCACCGAGTCCGACGTCGTAGACCTCGGTGCGTCGTCGCTGTTCGGCGGCCTGCGTGCCGTCGTCGTCCGCGCCGCCCAGGAGCTCACCGACGAACTGCGCGACGCGCTGATCACCTACATCGCGCATCCGATGGACGACGTCGTGCTCGTCGTCGTCCACAACGGCGCGGTCCGCAACCGCAAGATCGTCGACGCGATGAAGGCCGCCGGCGCCCGGATGATCGCGATCTCGAAGATCACTCGGCCCCGGGAGCGACACGACTTCGTCGTCGCGGAGGTGCGCCGGGCCGGCGGGAAGATCGCCGATGCCGCGGCCACCACCCTGCTCGACGCGGTCGGCAGCGACCTGCGCGAGATCGCGGCGGTCTGCGAGCAACTGGTCGCCGACACCGACGGCCCGATCGACGAGGCCGCCGTCCACCGCTTCCACCGCGGCCGCGCCGAGGCCAGCGGCTTCGCCGTCGCCGACGCGGCCATCGCCGGCGACCTGGCCGGCGCGCTCACCCTACTGCGCCAGGCACTCGAGACAGGGACGGCGACGGTGCTCATCAGCAGCGCGGTCACCGGCGGGCTGCGTGACCTCGCCAGGGTCGCCGGCGCCGGCGGCGGCTCCAAGTTCGACCTCGCCCGTGCGCTCGGCATGCCGGACTGGAAGGTCGAGCGTGCCCAGCGTTCGGCCCGTTCCTGGTCGGACGAGGGACTCGCTCGTGCCCTGCGCGCCGCCGCCGCGGCCGACGCCGGCGTCAAGGGCGGCGCCGCCGACTCCGCCTACGCGCTGGAGACCCTCGTTCGCACGGTCGTCGACGCGCGCGGACGCAACGCCCGTGCGGGCGCGGGCGCCCGATGACCGGCCGCCACGAGGCCGGCCGCCCCGGGCCAGGCCAGGAGGCCGGTCACCAGGCCCCTGTCGCCGGTCGCCCGGCCGCCGCCGGTCGGCCGGGCGGCGCGGGCGCGAGCGGTGCCGGTCCGAGCGGTGCCGGTCCGAGCGGTGCCGGTCCGAGCGGTGCCGGTCCGAGCGGTGCCGGTCCGAGCGGTGCCGGTCCGAGCGGTCCCGGTCCAAGCGGTCCCGGTCCAAGCGGTCCCGGTCCAAGCGGTGCCGGTCCGAACGGTCCCGGTCCGAGCGACATCCCCCTGGCTGGGGACGGCGAGGCGGGGCGGGAGCAGACCGGGTTCGGCTTCCGGATCCTGCCCGCCGGCTGGATGCGCGGCCTGCTGTTCACGGTGACGGCGGTCCTGACCGTCGTGATCGCGCTCTCCGACCTGACCAGCGCCTGGGTCCTGCTCGCCCTGCCACTCGCCGTCGTGATCGCCGTCGCCTACCTCGAGACCCTCGACCGGATCACTCGCCCCTGACCTCCGCGCGCCCTTTCCTCACCGGCCGAGGACCGCCTCGTCGAGGCAGGTCACATTGGGATCGGGACGACGGTCCTGACCCCAATGTCGACTGCCTCGACACCGGTGTCGGTCAAGACTCGGGCATCGCTCCAGCCGGAGCCGATGATCGTTGGTCTGGCCGCCGCTCAGCTCCAACGCCACGCCAAGCCCTGAGGCTGGGGGCGGCCACCACCACCCGCCACACTCAGCCGAACGTTGCGCACCGCCTTCGAGGAACGCCGCACCTGCCAATCGGTGGGAGAGGCGCAAGCGGTGGGGGAGGTGGGGGTCAGCCGGAGCGGTTGCTCTTGGAGGCGTCGTTCGAGAGAGCGGCGATGAAAGCCTCCTGCGGGACCTCGACCCGGCCGATGGTCTTCATCCGCTTCTTGCCCTCCTTCTGCTTCTCCAGCAGCTTGCGCTTACGGGTGATGTCACCGCCGTAGCACTTGGCGAGCACGTCCTTGCGAATCGCGCGGATGTTCTCCCTGGCGATGATCCGGCTGCCGATGGCGGCCTGGATCGGCACCTCGAACTGCTGACGCGGGATCAGCTCGCGCAGCTTGCCGGTCATCGAGACGCCATAGGCATAGGCCTTGTCCTTGTGCACGATCGCAGAGAAGGCGTCGACGGTCTCGCCCTGCAGCAGGATATCGACCTTCACCAGGTCGGACATCGACTCGCCGGCGGGGTCGTAGTCCAAGCTCGCGTAACCGCGGGTCCGCGACTTCAGCGCGTCGAAGAAGTCGAAGATGATCTCGCCGAGCGGCATCGTGTACTTCAGCTCGACCCGGTCGGCCGCCAGGTAGTCCATACCCTTGAGCACCCCGCGCCGCGACTGGCACAGTTCCATCACCGCACCGACGAAGTCCGTCGGCAGCAGCACCATCGCGTCCACCACCGGCTCGTGCACCTCAGCGATCTTGCCGGTCGGCCAGTCGCTCGGGTTGGTCACGGTGTGCTCGGTGCCGTCCTCCATCACCACCCGGTAGACGACGTTCGGCGCGGTGGAGATGAGCGTCAGGCCGAACTCGCGCTCCAGCCGCTCTCGGACGATCTCCAGGTGCAGCAGGCCGAGGAAGCCGCAGCGGAAGCCGAAACCGAGCGCCGCCGACGTCTCCGGCTCATAGGTGAGGGCCGCGTCGTTGAGCTGCAGCTTGTCCAGCGCCTCGCGCAGCGCTGGGTACTCGCTGCCGTCGATCGGGTAGAGGCCCGAGTAGACCATGGGCAGCGGGTCGCGGTAGCCGCCGAGCATCTCGGTCGCGGGGCGGCGGGCCGAGGTGATCGTGTCGCCGACCCTGGCCTGCCGGACGTCCTTGACGCCGGGGATGACGTAGCCGACCTCGCCGGCCGACAGCGACCCGGTGACCACCGGCTCCGGCGAGATGACGCCGACCTCGAGGGTCTCGTGGGCCGTGCCGGTGGACATCATCAGGCAGCGGTCGCGGGTGGTGATCGAGCCGTCGACCACCCGGACGTAGGTGATGACGCCGCGGTAGATGTCGTAGACGCTGTCGAAGATCATCGCGCGGGCCGGGGCGTTCGGGTCGCCCGACGGCGGGGGGACTCGCCGTACGACCTCGTTGAGCAACTCGGGGACGCCCACGCCCGTCTTGCCGGAGACCCGCAGCACGTCGCTCGGCTCGCAGCCGATGATGTTCGCGATCTCCTCGGCGTACTTCTCCGGCTGCGCCGCCGGCAGGTCGATCTTGTTGAGGACGGGGATGATCGTCAGGTCGTTCTCGATCGCCAGGTACAGGTTCGCCAGCGTCTGCGCCTCGATGCCCTGGGCCGCGTCGACCAGCAGGACGGCGCCCTCGCAGGCGGCGAGCGACCGGCTGACCTCGTAGGTGAAGTCGACGTGCCCGGGGGTGTCGATCAGATGCAGGATGTAGTCCCTGCCGTCGTCGGCCTTCCAGGGGAGGCGGACGTTCTGGGCCTTGATCGTGATTCCGCGCTCGCGCTCGATGTCCATCCGGTCGAGGTACTGGGCGCGCATGTTGCGCGCCTCGACCACGCCGGTCACGCCGAGCATGCGGTCGGCGAGGGTCGACTTGCCGTGGTCGATGTGCGCGATGATGCAGAAGTTGCGGATCAACGCCTGGTCGACACCGGGCGCCTGCGGGGCTGAGGACACGCGGGCAGGTCTCGTTTCTGGATGGGCACGCCGACGGTTCGGGCAGGCGGGTCCGGCCCACGGCCCCGCCCCGCCGGCCGGCGGCGCCGGACGGTGGTCCGCCCGCGCGGACGCGGGCTCCCCTCCATCGTGCCAGGATCCTGGGCGAGGCTGGACCGCGCGGCACCCGTGGCGTGGCCGGCGACACCATGTGGCGGCCGCGCCGCGGCCCGGCGCGGCCCCGGACAGCGGACCGGCGGTCCTGGCGGCGTCGGCCCGGCGTAACCGTAGGTCATGGGTGCTGTAGGGTTGACTGCGCTGCATCGGGTCCTACCGCGCGCCGCGTGAGACCCTGGACGCGGCACCCAGACCGAAGAGCTACTCCCAACTCGACGACGAGGTTTCCCCGCGTGGCCAACATCAAGTCGCAGATCAAGCGTATTCGTACCAACGAGCAGGCCCGGCTGCGCAACAAGGCCGTGAAGTCCGAGCTGAAGACCGTGGTGCGCCGCTTCCGTGAGGCCGCCGACGCCGGTGACGTCGAGACCGCCACCACGTCGCTGCAGATCGCCTCTCGCAAGCTCGACAAGGCCGTCAGCAAGGGCGTCATCCACGCCAACCAGGCCGCCAACCGCAAGTCGGCCATGGCCAAGCAGCACGCCAGCCTCACCAGCTCCTGAACCTCACCAGCTCCTGAACCGGCTTCACTAGCCGGTCCAGACCGGAGGCTGGCGCGAAAAGCCGGGACGCGGCCGCGTCCCGGCTTTTGTCGTGCGGTGGGCGTCGGCCCGCGGGTGCCGCGATCGGCTCACGGGTGCCGCGATCGGGGTCGGGCAGGAGCTAGAACTCCCAGGAGCTAGAACTCCACCGCCGGGGACGCGAACGAGGGGGGCGGTGCCAACGGGAGCGGGATGGGCTGGGTGGCCGGCTCCTCGGCCCGGGGGTACGTGACGGTGCCGGTGCGGTACTCGGTGGTCCGCGGCGGCAGCAGCGCCAGGCCCTGCTCCAGCAGATCTGCCTCAAAGAGGAGATCCATGACGTCTTCGTCCATATGTCCGATCCTTCCGCACGGATCGCGACAAAGCCACGACGACACGCACATCATGGCTGCAACACCCGTCAACCGTTGATAAACATCTGACGGCGGCTGGCGGGCCCCGGGCCCACCTGGCCAGGCGGTAAGACCACGCGGAACCTACAGGAACCGCGCGTATTTGGCGGATAGGTACAGCCGGGGACACCGCGGGTCGGCGCACACTGGAGGACATGTCCGCCAAGCCACCCGAGGGCCAGTCCCCACCGGCCGACGGCACGCTGCCGGCCGCGGCGCTCGCCGAGCTCCCTCGGCACGCGTTCGGGATCTACATCCACGTGCCGTACTGCGCGGCCCGCTGTGGTTACTGCGACTTCAACACCTACACCGCCGCCGAGCTCGGCGGCGGCGCGAGCGCGGCCACCTTCGCCACCACCGCGACCGCCGAGATCCGGCTGGCCGCCGAGGTGCTCGGCGCCGGTGCGCCGGCGGTGGACACGGTGTTCTTCGGCGGCGGGACCCCGACCCTGCTGCCCCCGGCGGACCTCGCGGCCCTGCTCGGCGCCGTCGACGACACGTTCGGCCTGCGGCCCGGCGCCGAGGTCACGACCGAGGCCAACCCGGAGTCGGTCGACGCGGCCGCGCTGGAGCAGCTGCGCGCCGGGGGCTTCACCCGGGTCTCGTTCGGGATGCAGAGCGCCCGGCCGCACGTGCTCGCCACCCTCGACCGCCGGCACACCCCCGGCCGGCTCCCTGACGTCGTCGACTGGGCGCGCAAGGCCGGCTTCGACCAGGTCAGCATCGATCTGATCTACGGCGCCCCGGGGGAGTCCGAGCGGGACTGGGCGGCGAGCCTCGCCGCCGCCGTCGAGCTCGCCCCCGACCACGTCAGCGCCTACGCGCTCACCGTCGAGGAGGGCACGAAGCTCGCCCGCCGCGTCCGCCGGGGCGAGCTGCTCGAGCCCGACGACGACCTGCTCGCCGACCGCTACATCCAGGCGGACGAGATCCTCGGGGCCGCCGGCCTCACCGCCTACGAGGTCAGCAACTGGGCCAGCGGGCCGGACGCCTGGTGCCGGCACAACCTGGGCTACTGGCGCGGCGCGACCTGGTGGGGGATCGGCCCCGGGGCGCACAGCCACGCCGGCGGGGTGCGCTGGTGGAATGTCCGCCACCCGACCGAGTACACCCAGCGCCTGCGCGCGGGCCGCAGCCCCGCCGAGGCCAGGGAGACCGTCTCCTCCGGCGACCGGCGCGTCGAGCGGGTGATGCTCGGGGTGCGCCTCGCCGAGGGCCTGCCGGTCGAGGAGCTCACACCCGGCGGGCTCGCCGCCGTCGACGAGCTGGTCGCCTCCGGCCTGGTCGACCCTGCGGGCCTCGCCGCCGGCCGGATCAGGCTGACCCGGCAGGGCCGGTTGCTGACCGACACGGTCGTCCGCGCCCTCCTGCCCTAGCTCTGACTGGCGCTCCAGCGCCCGAGAGGCCGGTGCGCGTTAGACTTGGCACTCGCGACGACGGAGTGCCAGATGGGATCGATCTGGCAACTCGTCGGGCCCGACATGCGCACCATGGACTATGCGAACAACGACGGCGCGGATGACCAGGGTGCGCGCGGGCGCGGTCACCCGGGGTTCCTGCCGGATCGCCGGCGATGGCTCGACGGCGGAGGAGGCGCGCAGATGATCCCGCGCTCCGGCCGCCACGGCGGCGCGGGAGGCCAGGGCCGTCGTGGCCCGGCGGACCTCCCCGGGTATGTGGTGTCCGGTCCGGTGGTCACCGAGGGGGTGCGCGACGTGCTCGAGGAACGCCGCCTGGAAGTGCTGCGGGCGATTGTCGAGGATTTCGTGCTCAGCAACGAGCCGGTCGGCTCGAAGGCGCTCGCCGAGCGGCACGCGCTCGGGGTCTCGCCGGCCACCGTTCGCAACGACATGGCCGCCCTCGAGGAGGACGGCTACATCACCCAGCCGCACACCAGCGCGGGCCGCATCCCGACGGACAAGGGCTACCGGCTGTTCGTCGACCGGCTCTCCGGCGTCCGGCCGCTGTCACGGGCGGAGCGCCGCGCCATCCAGAACTTCCTCGAGGGCGCTGTCGACCTCGACGACGTGGTGCGCCGCTCGGTCCGGCTGCTCGCCCAGCTGACCCGCCAGGTCGCCGTCGTGCAGTACCCGTCGCTGACGACCAGCAGGGTGCGCCACATCGAGGTCGTCCAGATCAGCCCCGGGCGGCTGCTGATCGTCCTGATCACCGACGCGGCCCGGGTGGAGCAGCGGGTCGTCGACGTCGCCGAGCCGCTCGACGAGGACACGGTCGCCGAGCTGCGCAACGTGCTCAACCGCGCGCTCGGCGGGCGGCGGCTCGCCGACGCCGCCGAGGCCGCTGCCGTCCTGCCGGACGAGGCGGGCCCCGGGCTGCGCACCCAGCTCACGGCGCTGGCGACCGTCCTCATCGAGACGCTGGTCGAACGGCACGAGGAGCGGATCGCGCTCGCGGGCACGGCGAACCTGACCCGTTCGGCGCTGGACTTCTCCGACTCGCTGCGGGCGATCCTCGAGGCGCTCGAGGAGCAGGTCGTCCTGCTCAAGCTGATCGGCTGGGCTCGCGAGCCAGGTACCGTTACGGTACGCATCGGCCGCGAAACCGACGTCGACGCGCTGCGATCCACCGCCGTCGTCGCGACCGGCTACGGCCGGGGGGCGGCGGCGCTCGGTGGCATGGGAGTGGTCGGTCCGATGCGGATGGACTACCCGGGAACGATGTCCGCGGTCTGGGCCGTGGCCAACTACGTGGGTGAACTCCTGGGCGCCGACTGAGGCCAAGGGGCGTGCAAAAATGATCGTTGCTTGCGCGCCCGGCGGCAGCGGTGCCGACCGAGAGCCGAAGGGCGCACGAAATGATCTTCGACTGCACGCCCGACGGCCGTTGTCTCCAGGATCAGTAAGGGGTCGTGACTTCTAGCGGTGGGCTTCTAAATGGCAGTGGACTACTACGCGGTTCTGGGTGTCTCCCGTGAGGCGACCGGGGACGAGATCAAGCGGGCGTACCGCAAGCTCGCCCGGGAGCTCCACCCCGACATCAACCCGGACCCGGAGGCGCAGCAGCGGTTCAAGACCGTGACCGCCGCGTACGAGGTGCTCTCCGACCCGGAGAAGCGCCAGATCGTCGACCTCGGCGGCGACCCGCTGGCCCCGGGCGGTGGCGGCGGCGCCGGCTCACCGTTCGGCCCGGGGTTCGGCGGCCTCGGCGACATCATGGACGCCTTCTTCGGCGGCGGCGCCAGCCGCGGGCCGCGCTCCAGGGTCCGCCGCGGCAACGACGCGCTGCTGCGGATCGAGCTCGACCTCGCCGAGACCGCGTTCGGGACCAACCGCGACATCATGGTCGACACCGCGGTCGTCTGCGAGATCTGCACCGGTTCCGGCGCCGCCCCCGGCACCGCGCCGACCACCTGCCAGACCTGTGGCGGTCGAGGTGAGATCCAGCAGGTCACCCGCTCGTTCCTCGGGCAGATGGTCACCTCGCGGCCGTGCACCCGCTGCTCGGGTACGGGCACCGTCATCGAGCACCCCTGCCGCGAGTGCGCCGGCGACGGGCGGGTGCGCAAGCGCCGCACCCTCACCGTCAAGATCCCGGCCGGCATCGGCGACGGCATGCGCATCCGGCTGTCCGGCGAGGGCGAGGTCGGCCCTGGTGGCGGCCCGGCGGGTGACCTCTACGTCGAGGTCTCGGAGCGGGCGCACCCGGTCTTCACCCGGGAGGGCGACGACCTGCACTGCGAGCTGCGGCTGCCGATGACCGCCGCGGCGCTGGGCACGTCGGCGACGATCGAGACGCTCGACGGGGCCGAGACGATCACCTTCAAGCCGGGTACCCAGCCCGGCGAGGCGATCCGGCTGTCCGGGCGGGGCGTGCCGCACCTGCGCGGTGTCGGCCGCGGCCACCTGCACGTCCACGTCCTGGTCGAGACGCCGGTCAAGCTCGACGCGGAGCAGGAGCGGCTGCTGCGAGAGCTGTCCCGGCTGCGCGCCGAGGAGCAGCCGACCGTCGTCAGCACCGCAACGACCCCCACCGGCCTGTTCAACCGCCGCCGCGGCGGCCGCCGCAAGACTTGACGACCACCCCGGTCTTCCACCTGGCGCCGCTGCCCGCCGACGACGCGTTCACGCTTGACGGACCGGAGGGGCGGCACGCGGCGACGGTCCGGCGCCTCAGGGTCGGGGAGCGGCTCGACGTCACCAACGGCGCCGGTTCGCTGCTGCGTTGCGAGGTCGCCGCGGCGCGTCGCGACGAGCTCGACTGCCGGGTGCTCGGCCGGACGGACGTTCCCGAGCCCACGCCCCGGCTCGTCGTGGTCCAGGCCCTGGCCAAGGGGGACCGCGGCGAGCTCGCCGTCGAGATGCTCACCGAGGCGGGCGTGGACGAGATCGTGCCCTGGCCAGCGGCTCGCAGCGTCGTGCGCTGGGAGGGCGAGCGCGGCGCGCGCGCCAGGGCACGCTGGGCGGCCACCGCCGCCGAGGCGGCGAAGCAGTCCCGCCGGGCCCGCTGGCCCGCCGTCGCCGAGCCCGCCCGCACCGCCTCCGTGCGCGACCGGCTCGCCGCCGCCGGCCTCGCGCTGGTGCTGCACGAGGCGGCGGCCGTCTCGCTGGCCGCGCTTCCCGGCCGTCACGAGCCATGGCCGCCAGCTGGCGAGATCGTGCTGGTCGTCGGACCCGAGGGCGGCCTCGCCGACGAGGAGCTCGCCGCCTTCGAGAAGGCCGGCGCGACGGCGGTGCGGCTCGGCCCGACCGTGCTGCGCACGTCGACGGCCGGCGTGGTCGCCGCCGCCGTGCTGCTCGCGGCCACGGGTCGCTGGGACGGCTAAACTCGACCTGGAAGCTCGTATGTGTTGTTCGTGCGGGTCTCGAAACGAGACGCGCCCGGGCGACCCACGCGAAGCGACCCGCACGGAACCACCTAGCCGGACCAGCCCAGCGCCCGACGAGACGCACGACCGACGAGAGGTGTCTCGGCCCATCGTGGCCGTCCTCATGCCCGAATCCGCCACCTCCACCGGCGCCGCGTCCCAGGGCGCCCAGACGGTCACCCGTTTCGTGGTGCCCGGCCCGCACAGCATGGTCAGTCTGCTGGGCCAGCAGGACGAGCTCCTGCGGGTCATCGAGCAGGCCCTGCATTCCGACATCCACGTCCGCGGCAACGAGATCACCATCACCGGCGAGCCGACGGAGAACGACCTGGCCGTCCGGCTGTTCACCGAGCTGTCCGCGCTGCTGGACGCCGGCACGGTGCTCAGCGCCCAGCACATCGACCACTCTCTGGCGATGCTGCGCGGCGGCGACGAGCGCCCCGCCGAGGTGCTCACCCTCAGCATCCTGTCCGGCCGCGGCCGGACGATCCGCCCGAAGACGCTGAACCAGAAGCGCTACGTCGACGCGATCGACACGCACACGATCGTGTTCGGCATCGGCCCGGCGGGCACTGGCAAGACGTACCTGGCGATGGCCAAGGCGGTGCAGTACCTGCAGGCCAAGAAGGTCAACCGGATCATCCTGACCCGGCCGGCCGTCGAGGCGGGAGAGCGGCTCGGCTTCCTGCCGGGCACGCTCTACGAGAAGATCGACCCGTACCTGCGCCCGCTGTACGACGCGCTGCACGACATGGTCGACCCGGACTCGATCCCCCGGCTGATCCAGAGCGGCACGATCGAGGTCGCGCCGCTGGCCTACATGCGCGGCCGGACGCTCAACGACGCGTTCATCATCCTCGACGAGGCGCAGAACACCTCGGCCGAGCAGATGAAGATGTTCCTGACGCGGCTGGGCTTCGGCGCCAAGATCGTCGTCACGGGTGACATCACCCAGGTCGACCTGCCGTCGGGCACCCGCAGCGGGCTGCGGGTGGTCCGGGAGATCCTCGACGGCATCGAGGACGTGCACTTCGCGAACCTGACCAGCACCGACGTGGTCCGCCACCGGCTCGTCAGCGAGATCGTCGACGCGTACTCGCGCTGGGACGCGGCCGGCGGCGGCGAGGCTCCGGTGGCGCCGCCCGGCGCCCCGCGCTCCCGGCCCACGGCCAGGGCGGCCGCTCGCGGGGACC
>NZ_KI912266.1:6565997-6577847 GCF_000235425.2 Pseudofrankia saprophytica | reverse complement strand
GACCGCCGGTGACGGCCGGCGCCGGTGGCACCGGCGGCGTCGCGGCCGCGAACGCTGGTTAGGAGAGGCACCGACATGTCCGTGTTCATCGCCAACGAGGCGGGCGAGACCGACGTCGACGAGGTGGCGCTCGCCGCGCTCGCCCGGTTCGTGCTGGACGGGATGAAGGTCAACCCGCTGGCCGAGCTGTCCGTCATGCTCGTCGAGACGGCGGCCATGACCGAGCTGCACGTGCGCTACATGGGCGAGGACGGCCCGACGGACGTGCTCGCCTTCCCGCAGGACGAGGCGTTCGAGTCCAGCTACGCCGACTCGGCCGACTCCGACCCGACGACGCTGCTCGGCGACGTCGTGCTCTGCCCCGAGGTGGCCCGGCGCCAGGCCGCGAGCGCCGGCCACTCGACCCAGCGCGAGCTGCACCTGCTGTGCACCCACGGCATCCTGCACCTGCTCGGCTACGACCACGCGGAGCCGGCGGAGGAACGCGAGATGTTCCGCCTGCAGGAGGACCTGCTGGCCCGCTGGGAGACCGCCAACGCCACCGGGCAGGCCGCCGGCTCCACCAGCTGAGCAAGCCGGTCGGGCACGGGGGTCGTCCGGGCACGGGGGGTCCGAGCGCGAAACAACCGTTCCCCGCCGTACCACGCCTCCTGCGCCAGGCCGTTCCTCGCTCTGGGCAAGATCCGGGTCACGGATCCGGTCCAGGGCATTCTGATGAACAGGACGTCCCGAAGAGGGCCGTCTCGATGAGAAGGGCTTCTCGATGAGCTCGGCGGATGTGCCGCTCATCCTGCTGGCGGTCGTCGCAGCGTTGGCCGCGGCCGCCCTGGGGGGTGTCGACGCCGCGCTGACCCGGGTATCGCGGGTCACGGTCGAGGAGTTCGTCCGCCACTCCCGGCCGGGCGCGCGCCGGCTGGCGACGGTCGTCGCGGACCCGGGCCGGTACCTCGCGCTGTTGCTGCTGTTGCGGATCATCGGCGAGATGGTCGCCGCGGCCTGCGTCACGATCGTGGCGGCGCATGCCTACGGCACCGGGTTCGCCGCGGTGTTCCTCGGCGCGGCGATCGCGACGCTGATCTCCTACGTCCTCGTCGGGGTGATGTTCCGCACCCTCGGGCGCCAGCACGCCCCCACGGTCGCGCTCGCCAGCGCCGGGCTCACGGTCAGGCTCGCGTGGATCTTCGGCCCGCTGCCGCGGCTGCTGATCGCGTTCGGCAACGCGGTCACCCCGGGAAAGGGCTACCGCGACGGTCCGTTCGCCTCCGAGGCCGAACTGCGCGACCTCGTCGACCTCGCCGAGGAGAACGAGGTCATCGAGCCGGAGGAGCGCGATATGATCGCCTCCGTCTTCGAACTTGGGGACACGCTCGTGCGTGAGGTCATGGTGCCCCGCCCGGACATGGTCTTCATCGAGTCGACGAAGACCGTCGAACAGACCATCTCGCTGGCGTTGCGCGGCGGCTTCTCCCGCATCCCGGTGATCGGGGAGAGCGTCGACGACGTCGTCGGGATCGCCTTCCTCAAGGACCTTGTCGGCCGCGAGCGCGCGGGCGGCGGCGGCGAGCCCGTCGACTCGGTGATGCGCGCTCCGGCGCTCGTGCCGGAGAGCAAGCCGGCCGACGACCTGCTGCGCGAGATGCAGGCGTCGCGGACCCACATGGCAGTCGTGATCGACGAGTACGGCGGCACCGCGGGCCTGGTCACCATCGAGGACATCCTGGAGGAAATCGTCGGGGAGATCGTCGACGAGTACGACAGCGCGGTCCCGCGGGTGGAGTGGCTCGACGCCGACACCGCCCGGGTGACCGCCCGGCTCGAGGTCGAGGACCTCGCGGAGCTGTTCGGCGTCGCCGAGGACGACCTGCCGGGGTCCGACGACGTGGAGACCGTCGGCGGGCTGCTGGCCAGCGCGCTCGGCCGGGTGCCGATCCCGGGGGCGATGGCCACGGTCGGCGGGCTGTCGCTGGTCGCGGAACGCGCCGCCGGCAGGCGCAACCAGATCGGTACCGTCGTGGTACACCGGGTGGCCGCCGACACCGACGGCCCGGACGACGGCGATGAGGCGGACACCGCCGGTCGCCCCGCGGCAAGGTCAGCCGGCTCGGCCGGCGGCCGGGACGCGGGGACGGCGGGTGGCCGGGAGGCAGGCAGGGAGAAGGGTGACGAGCGCGATGGGCAGCGAGGCCAACCAGATCATGCTGGCCGGTGAGTCGGTGGCCGGTGAACCGGTGACCGGCGAGCTGGCCGCAGAGGACGCCAAGCTGGTGGTGCTCGCGCGGTCCGCCCGGCTGCGGGCCTACACCCCGCGCGGCGAGCGGGCCGAAGGCGCGGCCGTGCGGGATACCGACGGGCGCACGTATGCCGCGGCCACCGTGGGGCATGCCCGCCCGGAGCTCGTGACCGCGGCGCTGCGCGCGGCCGTCGCCGCCGCCGCCGCGAGCGGCGCCCGCCGGTTCGAGGCCGCCGCGGTCGTGTCGGAGGCGGACCAGCTCGCCGCCGACGACCTTGCCGTGCTCGCCGAGTTCGGCGCCGGCGTCCCGGTCCTGCTCGCCGGGCCGGACGGCGTCGCCCGTACCAGGACGACGGTCTGACGTGCCGCGCCCGTTCCCGACCGAGCGACCCCGCCAGGCCACCAGCCACCGGCCCGGCGACTCCCCGGCCATGACCGGCTCGTCCGCCCCCGCCGAGGAGGTGGCGGGCCCGGCGTTCCGCTCCGGCTTCGCGTGCTTCGTCGGCCGGCCGAACGCCGGCAAGTCGACGCTGACCAACGCCCTGGTTGGCACCAAGGTGGCGATCACCAGCGGTCGGCCGCAGACCACCCGGCACGCGATCCGCGGCATCGTGCACCGGCCGGACGCCCAGCTGATACTCGTCGACACCCCCGGCCTGCACCGCCCGCGCACCCTGCTCGGCCAGCGGCTCAACGACGTCGTGCGCGCCACCCTCTCCGAGGTCGACGTGGTCGGCTTCTGCACGCCCGCCGACGAGCCGGTCGGCCGCGGCGACCGGTTCATCGCCGAGGAGCTGTCGCGGCTGCCGAAGCGCACGCCCGTCATCGCCATCCTCACCAAGGCCGACCGGGTCACCGAGCCGGACCGGCTCGGCGCACGGCTGCTCGAGCTCGCCTCCCTCGGCGACTTCGCCGAGATCATCCCGGTGAGCGCCGTCCCGGGACGGCGGTCCGCCGGGGGCGACGAGGCCACCTTCCAGCTCGACGTGCTGGCCGACCTGCTGGTCGCGCGGCTGCCGGAAGGGCCGCCGCTGTACCCGGACGGCGAGCTCACCGACGAGCCGGAGCGGGTGATGGTCGCCGAGCTGGTTCGTGAGGCGGCGCTGGAGGGCGTGCGCGACGAGCTGCCGCACTCGCTCGCCGTCGTCGTCGAGGAGATGCTGCCCCGCCCGGACCGGCCGGCCGACCGGCCGCTGCTCGACGTCCACGTCAACGTCTTCGTCGAGCGGCCCAGCCAGAAGGCGATCGTGATCGGCGCCCGCGGCGCTCGGCTCAAGGATGTCGGCACCAGAGCCCGCGGCCAGATCGAGGCGCTGCTGGGCACCCCGGTCTTCCTGGACCTGCACGTCAAGGTCGCCAAGGACTGGCAGCGCGACCCCAAGCAGCTGCGCCGCCTCGGCTTCTGAGCCCGGGCCGTCGGCCGCCGTCCCAGGGCCGGCCACGGAACGTGGCAGCCCGGACCGCGCGGACCGCGCGGACCGGGCCGGGCTGGGCCGAACCGTGGGCCAACCGGGCGGCTATGCGACCATGGACGTATGCCGGTGTACCGCGACGAGGGTGTTGTGCTACGCACGATGCCCCTCGGCGAGGCAGACCGGATCGTCACCCTGTTCACCCGACGTAACGGCCGGGTACGCGCGGTGGCGAAGGGGGTGCGCCGCACGTCGTCGCGGTTCGGCGCCCGGCTGGAGCCGGCGATGTACGTCGACCTGCAGCTGCACCAGGGGCGCTCATCCCTGGACACCGTCACCCAGGCCGATCTGCTCGGGCCGTACGGCGCCGTCCTCGCGGGCGACTACGGCCGGCACACCGCGGCCGCGGTCATGCTGGAGACGTCCGAGCGGCTGACCAGCGAGGAGCGCGAGCCGGCGCTGCGGCTGTTCCTGCTGCTCGTCGGCGGCCTGCGCACGCTGGCGTCCGACGTGCACCCGTCCGGTCTGGTGCTGGACGCGTTCCTGCTGCGGGCGCTCGCGGTCAGCGGGTACGCGATGGCGCTGGACGACTGCGTCCACTGCGGGGAGCCCGGCCCGCACCCGTCGGTGTCGGTCGCCGGCGGCGGCATAGTCTGCCCGCGGTGCCGGCCGCACGGGGCCGCGTCGGTGTCGCTCGCCGCGGTCGGGCTGCTCGCGGACCTGCTGCACGGTGACTGGGCTGGCGCCGAGGTCACCGACAGCAGGACGAGACGGGAGGCGGCCGGGCTCGTCGCCGCCTACCTGCAGTGGCATCTTGAACGGGGACTGCGCGCCCTGCCGCACCTCGAACGAGCGTGACGGCGGTATCGGACCGCTGGCCGGCGCCGTCGACCGCATCGGCCGACACTGAATGGTGGGGACTGGTGGGCAGGCGAGGCCGAGGCCGAGGTCGAGGTCGGGAGTCTGCCGAGGTCGGGAGTCTGCCGAGGTCGGGAGTCTGCCGAGGCCGAGAGCCGGCCGAGGTCGGGCGGTGGTCGGCGGCGCGGCACCCCGGTGGGAACGGTCAAGGACCAGGCATAAAGATGGGGGAGGCAATGCGCGTCGGAATCGGGCTGGATCAGCGGGGAGGTGGACTTCCGGTGAGCCTGCAGGATGGCGGGGTCAGGCCCCGCCGGGACCCGCATCCGCACCCGTCCGGGGCGCGTCCGCCGACGCTGCCGAAGGAGCTGGTGCCCCAGCACGTGGCCATCGTCATGGACGGCAACGGCCGCTGGGCGACGCTGCGCGGGCTGCCGCGGACGAAAGGCCACGAGGCGGGCGAGGACGCGCTCTTCGACTGCGTCGAGGGTGCCATCGAGCTCGGCGTCCGGTGGATGTCGGTCTACGCGTTCTCGACGGAGAACTGGAAGCGCTCACCGGACGAGGTGGCCTTCCTGATGCGCTTCGTCGACGGCGTGTTCGGCCGGCGCATCGACGACATGGACGCGCTCGGGGTGCGGGTCCGCTGGGCCGGCCGGCGCCCCCGGCTGTGGAACAGCGTCATCCGCCGCCTGGAGAAGGCCGAGGAGCGCACCCACGCCAACGACCGGCTCACGCTGGCGATGTGCATCAACTACGGCGGCCGGGCCGAGATCGCCGACGCCGCCGCCGCCATCGCCCGGGACGTGAAGAACGGCCTGCTGCGGCCGGAGAAGATCGACGAGCGCACCGTCGCCCGCTACCTCGACGAGCCGGACATGCCCGACGTCGACCTGCTCATCCGTACCTCCGGCGAGCAGCGCCTGTCGAACTTCCTGCTCTGGCAGGCGGCCTACGCCGAGTTCGCGTTCGTCGACACCCTCTGGCCCGACTTCGACCGCCGGGACCTGTGGGCCGCCTGCGAGGACTACGCCCGCCGCGACCGCCGGTACGGCGGCGTCGCGGCCAGTGCCTGACATGCCTGGACCTGGAGCCGAGCCCGCCGCCGACCCGGGCCCGGCCGTCCCGGCCGTCCCGGCCGTCCCGGCCGTCCCGGCCGTCCCGCCCCGCCGTCCTGTGGCGGCGCCCGTGCTGGCGATCGTGCGGTTCCGGCTGCCGGCCGGCTCCGGTGAGACGGCCGCCGCCGGCGAGTTCGCGGCGGGAGCGAGCCGGGCATTGACCGCCCTGGGGCAGGCCGACGGCTACCGGTCAGGCCGGCTCGCACGCGCGGTCGACGACCCGGACGAGTGGGTGCTGGTCACCGAGTGGGACGGCCCGGGTGCCTGGCGGCGGGCGCTGGGCCGGTTCGACGTCAAGATGGAGCTGACTCCGCTGCTGGCCCACGCCGTCGACGCCCCGGGCGCGTTCGAGGTGCTCGTCGGTCAGGACAGTCCCGCGGCCGCCCCCAGCGGCTATGGCTCGGCCCTCGCCCCCGACGCCGCCAGCGCCGCCCCCGGCCGCTGACCCGCCCGCGGGCGGCCTCAACGCCGAACCGAGGCAGACCAGCGTTGCCATAGACAAGCCCATCCGACACGCTTCCCCACCGCCTTGGTCAACTGTGTCAGCTCAGGTGGTCTATAGGGATGCTGGTCTGACACGGTTCGTCTCGCGGCGGGCCCTCCGCGCGCAGCATGCCGGCGGGACACCTGGGCCGGGGCCAGCCGGGAGCCCTGGCGGTCTCGGTTCAGGGCCGCTCGGGCGCGCTGAGCCGTGTGCGCCTGACTGCGGAAGGTAGTCGGTCGGCGTGCGGGCCAGCCTCGGCCCCGCCGGTGCCGCGGCGAGCCGACGGAGGACGCCGGATTCGCCCCGAACTTGGGACCTTGGCCCGGATAGGCTGCCTAAGCTGGCCGTTTCCGCGCCATATGGCCCGACCGTGGGGGAGTGGTTGGAACTCGCGAAGGGCGCGAACACCACGGTGCCGAGCCCGGTGGCGCGGGTGTCGCTCGCATCGAGCCTGCCGGCCCACGCCGTGGACCTGTTCGCGCTCGAGCTGACCGGCGACCGGCGCGTCCGCGACGACGGCGACCTCGCCTTCTACAACCAGCGACGCTCGGCGGACGGCTGCCTGTGGCAGGTCGATGACCGGCGTGTGCGGATCGCGCTCGGCGACCTCGCGGACGACGTCGAGGCGGTGGTCGTGGCCGCCGGTCTGGACGACGGCTGGCTCGGCACGTTCGCCGACGACGCCGGCCTGCGGGTCCGCGTCGAGGAGGCCGGCGAGTCGGCCTGGGACGGGCCCGGCACCGACGGCGGCTGGGCGGTGAGCCACCGGGTCACCGCCGAGGGCGCGGAGCGCTGCGTGGTGCTCGTCGAGCTGTACCGGCGCGGCGGCGGCTGGAAGGTCCGCGCGGTCTCGCAGGGCTGGGAGGCGGGTACCGCGGCGCTGCTGACCGAGCATGGCGTCCGCGTCGAGGAGGCACCCGTCGCCCCCGTCCGGCCCGCGCCGCCGGAGGTCCGCGTCCGGCCCGCCGCCCCGCTGCCGCCCACCCTGCCCGAGATGCCGCGCCGCCCGGCCGGGGGCAGGGCGGAGCCCATCGCCCCGACCAGGCCCTACCCGCGGTCCCCTTGGGGGACCGGCGGGGGCGTCGACCCGTCCGAGGCCCCGACCGCGATCGTCGCCTCCCCGACCGGGGCGTGGCCGGCCTGGCCCCGCCAGTCCGGCGCCGACCCCGCCGACCCCGCCGACCCCGCGGGCGCCGCGGGCGGCCGGGTCAGCGGCTGGGACGGCGCGCGCGCCCGGGGCCGCGATGACAGCGGCGACGACCGTGATGACGGCTCGAACGGCCGGCGTGGCTGGGCGGGCGCCAGCCGGCGGCTGCACGTCCGGCCCGTGGCCAGGGCGGCGCGGCGGGCGCCGCTGGACCTGCTGGCGATGGATCCGTACGACTTCGAGCAGCTGGTCGCGAACCTGTTCACGAAGATGGGCTACAACACCCAGCGCACCGGGCGCTCCGGCGACGGCGGCGTCGACGTGGAGGTGCGCTCCGACGACGCGCTCGCCAGCGGGCTCATCGTGATCTCGGTGAAGCGGCTGAAGCGCACGGTGGCGGCGCACTACGTGCGCGAGCTCGCCGGCACCGTCCACGACCGGGACGCGATCAAGGGGATCCTGGTGACGACGTCGGGTTTCGGCCCCTCGTCCTGGGAGTTCGCGGCGAAGAACCGCCTCGAGCTGGTAGACGGCGAGCGCCTGCGCGCCTGGCTCGCCGAGTACCTCGACCTCGACGTGATCTGAGCGCCCGGCAGGGGACGCCGGGCCCGCTCCGGCGCGGTGCCGGCGCGGGCCGTCACCGGGTGGCCGTCCGAGTCCGTAGGCTGGACCCCTGTACATCGCCTCGACGACGAGACGTCAGTGGTTAAGGAGCAGGGTCCGTGGCAGGCACATCCGACCTGATGGACACCATCGTCAGCCTCTCCAAGCGGCGGGGCCTCGTGTTCCCGTCGAGTGAGATCTACGGCGGTCTGCGGGCGTCCTGGGACTACGGGCCCCTCGGTGTGGAGCTGAAGAACAACGTCAAGCGCGCCTGGTGGAAGGCGGTCGTGCAGGGCCGCGACGACGTGGTCGGCCTCGACTCGTGCGTCATCCTCGCGCGCGAGGTGTGGGAGACCTCCGGTCACGTCGAGGTGTTCACCGACCCGCTGACCGAGTGCACGAACTGCCACAAGCGCTACCGCGCCGACCATCTCGAGGAGGCGTTCGAGGCCAAGCACGGCCGCAAGCCGACCGACCTGTCCGAAGTGGTCTGCGCGAACTGCGGCACCCGGGGCAAGTTCACCGAGCCGAAGAACTTCAACGGCCTGCTCAAGACCTTCCTCGGCCCGGTCGAGGACGCCTCGGGCCTGGCCTACCTGCGCCCCGAGACCGCGCAGGGCATCTTCATCAACTACGCCAACGTCCAGTCGACGGCGCGGCGCAAGCCGCCGTTCGGCATCGGCCAGATCGGCAAGTCGTTCCGCAACGAGATCACCCCGGGCAACTTCATCTTCCGGACCCGCGAGTTCGAGCAGATGGAGATGGAGTTCTTCGTGCCGCCGGGCGAGGACGAGACCTGGCACGACTACTGGATCACCGAGCGGACGAAGTGGTACACCGAGTTCGGCATCAAGCCGGAGAACCTCCGCCACTTCGAGCACCCGAAGGAGAAGCTCTCCCACTACGCCAAGCGCACGGTCGACATCGAGTACCGGTTCAACTTCGCCGGCCTGGAGTGGGGTGAGCTGGAGGGCATCGCGAACCGCACCGACTTCGACCTGACCGCGCACTCCAAGGGCTCAGGCGCCGACCTGTCGTACTTCGACCAGGCGACGGGCACCCGTTACACGCCGTTCGTCATCGAGCCGGCGGCCGGCGCCGACCGGACCACGCTCGCCTTCCTGCTCGACGCCTACGACGAGGACGAGGCGCCGAACACGAAGGGCGGCGTCGACCGGCGCATCGTGCTGCGCCTCGACCCGCGGCTGGCCCCGGTGAAGGCCGCGGTGCTGCCGCTGTCCCGCCACGCCGACCTGTCGCCCGTCGCCAAGGACCTCGCCGCCGAGCTGCGCCGGCACTGGAACGTCGAGTACGACGACTCCCAGGCCATCGGCCGCCGCTACCGGCGCCAGGACGAGATTGGCACCCCGTACTGCGTCACCGTCGACTTCGACACGCTGACCGACCAGGCCGTGACGATCCGCGAGCGCGACTCGATGGCCCAGCAGCGCATCGCCCTCGACAAGGTCGTCACCTATCTGAACGCCCAGCTGGGCCCGATGTAGGCACTCGGCCGCCGGAGTCCGCCGGGCGCCCGGCGGCCGAACGTTGTCCCCCGGGTGTGCGATCCCGCAGACATTTGGGGGACACGATCGGGACATTCGGGGGACAGGTTTGCTACTGTCGAGTACAACGGCGTCGACCGGAAGTACCCCCCGAGCTTCCGATCGGCGCCGTTCTTCATTTCCTGGCGTCCGGCGGGTCGCTCGGGTCCACGGGCTCCGGCTGGTCGGGAATCTCGAGGGCGTTCGGGCCGAACCGGTCGGCCAGGAAGCGCTCGTGGGCGAGCAGCCGGCTTGCCTCGCCGCTGCTGGCGTCCTCGGTCACCTCCCGAACGGCCCGCTCCAGCAACACCAGCTGGTCGAGCAGCACCTGGCGGGGCGTGCGCCCGTCGCGCAGGCGGTGCGTTCCGGCGAACGTTCGCGGCAGGCTCAGGTAACTGTCCAACGCGGTCGGCAGGTAGTCATCCACGAGCCGTTCGACGAGGTCGGTCTCCGGCGAGCCCCGGCGCAGCAGCCCCGGACGGTCGAACAGCTCGTCGAGCGCGGTGGTGACTCGCTCGGTCGCACGGATCACCTCCGTCGGGGCTCGGCCGATGAGCGACTTGTGGTGCGCCTGGGCCGCTGCCCGCAGCCGTTCGACGTCCACCCGGTCGCCGTAGTCCTCGCCGAGGGCGTCGAGGACATCGGGTCCGCTCGCGGCCCGGCGAGGGAACGCCAGCGCGCCCGCCGCGTAGAGCGCCGCGACGCCCAGCGGCCACCAGGGGGCCGGGATGACCCCGAGGACCCCCAGCAGTACGCCGAGGAGCGCGCCGACGCACCCGAGGATGTTGCGGCCGGACCCGAGCCAGCCCATGAGGCCCCCGCCAGCGGGGCTGGCGGGCGGACCTGCGGGGGTGTCCCGGCCTTCGCGGTCCCTACTGGTAGCCACGGATCTCCCGGAACACGTCGGACAGGGACACACCCGGCGCTGTGGCGTCAAAGACCGCCCCGCCGGTGTTGGTCGCGATGGCGGTGAGCGCGTCCCGGTCGGCCTCGCCGAAGACGACCGCGAACGTGCGCACGGCGCGGGCCCCGGCGGGCCGGGCGTCGTAGCGGCTGGTGAACCCGTCGGCGTCGAGGCCGCTGTTGGTCTCGCCGTCGGTCATCAGCACGATCGACGTCAGCGCGGTCGGGTCGGCCTTCATTGCCTGGGTCGCCTTGTCGTAGGCGGCGTCGAGCGCGGTGTAGACGGCGGTGTTGCCGCCCGCCCGCAGTGACCCGGCGAAACCGGTGATGGCTTTCAGGTCCGCCGAGCCGGGGCTCGGGTCGGTGATGGTGAAGTCGCGGGTGCCGGTCACCTTGCTGCTGAAGGTGATCATGGTGACGTGCTCCCGGCCGCGGAACCGGGCGAACCGGCCGGCGAGGCTGTCGTCCGCCCCGGTCAGCCCGACGAGGGCCTGTTGGAGCGCGGCCAGCCGGTCGCCCTCCATGGAGCCCGAGACGTCCAGCACGTAGATCGCGTGCGTGGGGCGGCGGTACTCGTCGAAGTAGGCGGCGAGCAGCTGGTCGGCGACCTGCTGGGTGGCCGGGAACGGCAGCTCGATCGGCGTGTTGGTGCCGAAGCGGGCGTCCAGGGGAACACCGGGGACGGCGGGGCGGCGGCTGGTGTCGTTCTGGATGCGGCGCTGAGCCTCGGGGGAGCGCAGCCAGTCGACGACGCGGGTGTACTCGTCGCGGCGGTTGTCGGCGAGCAGGGCCATCGGGTAGTCGGCGGTGATGACGCCGTCGTGCGGGCGGATGATCGTGATCGGGCCGGCCGCGCCGGAGCGCTGCAGGGTGAGCAGCACCGACTCGTAGTTGATCATCGCGCCGACGCTGGTGGCGGGGGCCTTGACGAAGGCGTCGGTCAGCCAGCCGGAGCTGCCGGCGGTGAGCACCTGGCCGGAGAAGAAGCTGGTGAGCGGGGCGGTCTTGATGTCGGAGGCCTGCAGCGCGTCGCCGGTGCCGGCGAACGCCGCCGCCACCCCGACGAGCGCGGAGAAGCCGGAGTTGGAGGCGGCCGGGTTGGTCATGGCGTAGGTGAGCTGGCCGGAGGCGACCTTCGCGGCGATGTCGCCCCAGCTGACCTGCGTGTCGCCCGTCCAGCCGAACTGCTGCGCGAGCGGGGTCCGGAGGCCGAGGACCACCGGGGAGAGCATCACAGGGGTGCGGACCAGCTCCTTGGCCGGACCGCCGGGCAGAAGGCGCAGGTAGCGGTCGGAGGAGAACCAGGCGGCATCCGCGTCCGCGCCGCCGTGCAGGATCTTGTCGGCCCCGTCGAGGGTGCCGGTGTAGCTCAGCGTGACGGTGATGCCGGTCGCCTTCTTCAGGTCCGGCAGCAGCGGTTCGAGGTCCTTCAGCTCGGAGCCGGCGAGTATGCGCAACGTCCCCGGCTTGCTCGGCGGCGGTGGCGAGGCGCTGGCATCGGTGCCGCCCGAGCCGCCGCCGGTGCAGCCGGCGAGGAGTGCGGCGAGCAGC
>NZ_KI912266.1:6480889-6565897 GCF_000235425.2 Pseudofrankia saprophytica | reverse complement strand
GGCGGCGGTGCCGGCCGCCGCGAGCGCGCCAGACGGCCTGCGCGGCCGGCCGCGCCGCCACGGGACGATCTTGTGGCTCATCCGGCCCCTATCCGTTGTACGCCTTGTCGATCTGGCTGATCATCCGTTCGGAGATCGCTTGTGTCGGCGGATCGACGACGTTGGCCAGCTGTGGCGGCGGACCGATGCCGCCGCCGCCCGCGTTGCCGGCGGGCTGGGCGCCGTTGGAGGTGCGGAAGCCGAGGCGGACCGCGAGCTCCTGCAACGTCGTGTCGGTGGCCAGCAGCTTCGCGACTTCCTCGCCCGCGTCGGTCCGCGGGACCGCGGTGTGCTTGGCGTAGATCGTCGGGCTCGGGTAGACGAGAACCCGGCCCTGCGTGATCGCCTTGTCGTTCGCGATCTGGTGCGCCCGGAACTGCGACTCGTAGATCATGACCATCGGCATCTTGGAGCTGCCGATCGACAGGTAGTCGTTGAACGGCCCCTCCGTGGACGGGTCCGTGTAGCCCTGCCCGGTGAACAGCGGGGCGAGTTGGGTGCCCAGCCTGTCGGCCGTCGTCGCGTCGCTCACGACCTGGTTGCTGTTTTCCACGTAGGAGGCGAGCGCCAGGTAGACGGCCGCCGAGTTCGACGCGCGGACGTCCGTCGACTTGATCAGCATCGGTCCGGGGTTCGAGTACGCGGTGTTGTCCTTGAGGTCGGACCAGCGGGTGCCGTCCGTCACCAGGTCGAGGTACTTGCGCATGTCGAAGTAGCTGACGTTCCCGTCGGGCTTGATGACGCCCTCGGTGGTCAGGGCCCGCACGATCGGCTCGAAGGTCGCGATCGCGATCGGTGTGAAGAACAGCGGGTAGGAGGCACGGGTGATCTTCTGGTCGCGCCGGATCTGGTCGGCCTGCGGGGAGTTCGACGGCAGCGCGATGTCGTAGCCGTCCAGGTCGCGCTTGACGATCTCGCGAGAGCCCGCGGTGTCGACCCGCAGCCGGTACCCGAGCTCGGCGAGGCGCTTGGTCACGTCCGGGTTGGTCAGGTACGGCTGCGTTTCCGAGCCGCCCAGGATGCGGACGTCGGTGAGCTTGCCACCCTGCCCACCCCCGTCCTTGCCGCCGGTGAGTCGGGGGACGACGGCGAGCGTCACCACCCCGAGCACCAGCAGCACGGCGAGGACCGGACCTATGACGCGGCCGCGGCCGCGAGCAGTAGCCACCTGCCGCCCTCCTCCGTGCTCTGTGGTCTCTGTGGTCCGCGTGTCGGATCCTCGCGCCGGATCACCGCGTAGGACCGTTTCGCGGCGCATCGTGGCAAACATCCGAACCTCGCGCATGTCGCGGGGGCGACTGTCGGTGGCCTTGTCATGCGATGTTCATCTTTGGTTCAGCGGGTGAGCGGACGGGGCCGTCCCGGCCGGACCACATCCGTTGGCGCGATCACGCCTGTCCCAGGGCGTGATCCGCCTTAGACGGGGAATGCAGACCACCGTGGACCATCCGGGCAGGAGAGGTCGTCGCGGGCGGAACGGGTGTCCCGCGAAAAAGGGCGCAAGTCGGGTCGATAGGGTCTGCGGGGGAGGAGTCCAGTGATCCGAACCCTAGGTCGCCGCGCCACGGGCGCGCGGCCTGCCGCGAACGCCGAGCCGGCCACGCCCGCGACGGCACCAGCGACGAAGGCGCCCACCGCGCCTCGCCGCCGGCCCGGGCTGGTGCGCGGGTTGCGCGTGCCCTGGTGGCTGTGGCTGGTGCGCGGGGTGCTCGCCCTGGTGGTCGGTGTGATCGTCTTCATGTTGGTCACCATCGGGCAGGTGTGGTCGGTCGGCAGCCAGGATCACCGGCCCCGTTCGGATGCCCTGGTCGTGCTCGGCGCGTCGCAGTACAACGGCCGGCCGTCGGCGGTCTTCGCCGCCCGGCTGGACCACGCCGCCGAGCTCTACCGTGCGGGGGTCGCCCCGCTGGTGATCACCGTCGGCGGCCGGATCCCCGGCGACCCGTTCTCCGAGGCCGGCGTCGGCGCGTCCTACCTCGTCAAGCAGGGCGTGCCGGCCTCGGCGGTGCTCGCGGTCCCGGAGGGAAGGGACACACTCCAGTCCCTGGTAGCCGCTGCGGGGGAGATGAACACCCGGTCACTGCGCAGCGCGGTGGTCGTCACCGATCGTTGGCACAGCCTGCGCTCGGTGGCCATGGCCCGAGACCTGGGTCTGAGGGCGACCACCTCGCCGACCCGGACCGGTCCGGCGAACCGTGGGTGGGACACCCAGGCCCGCTACATCGTGCGGGAGGCGATCGGGTACCGCTGGTATCAGATGTTCCACCGCGCGACCCCGTCCGGCGCCGGCGCCCCGGCCGTCTAGCCGGCCATCCGGCCTCCGGCCATGCGGCCATGCGGCCATGCGGCCATGCGGCCATGCGGCCATGCGGCCATGCGGCCATGCGGCCATGCGGCCATGCGGCCATGTGACGGTCCTGAGCTGCCCTGAGCCCGCGTTCCTGCAATCCGCGCTTTCGTGGTGTTCGCACCCGGCGGGGAGAACCTCGGTCGCGGCCGGTTTGCTGTTTGCTCCAACAAACTTCGCGTGAGGTCTGTCGTGGCGATCTGGCGGTGTGGTTCGCTGGTCACGGTGCGGTGTTCGGTGGCGACGCGACTCTGACCAGCCAGTGGCTGGCGGTCGGAACTTATGCCCGCGCCCGACGTGGTGTATCTGGCGGCGGGCGGTGCGCGACTGTTTCTCGTCGCGCCGCCGAAGGCCGCCGGAACCTGGGATGTGACGCACATCCCCATGGCTTGGCGGACATTGAGGCCGTCTGCCGCGCTGGTACGGTTCGGAACGCTTAGACGCCGGGTAGTGCGACGACGGGTAGGTCGGTGTGGACCTACCGCCGGCGTCGCGATGGAGGAGGCAGGCGTGGCAAGTCCCGTGTCCGAAGCTGTGGACGTGGCCGACCTGGAAACGGTTCGCGAACTCGCTCGACAGCTGAGGGTCGACTCGATCCGGTCCAGCACGTCGGCGGGTTCGGGGCACCCTACGTCGTCGATGTCGGCCGCCGACCTGCTGGCCGTGCTGGTCGCCCGTCACCTGCGTTACGACTGGGACAACCCGGGCGACCCCGCGAACGATCACCTGATCTTCTCGAAGGGGCATGCGTCCCCGCTGCTCTATTCGGTCTACAAGGCCGTCGGCGTGGTCACCGACGAGGAGCTGATGACCGGCTACCGCCGGTTCGGCCAGCGCCTGCAGGGCCACCCGACGCCCGTGCTGCCCTGGGTGGACGTGGCGACCGGGTCGCTCGGCCAGGGCCTGCCCGACGCGGTGGGCGTCGCGCTCGCCGGCAAGTACCTCGACAAGAGCCCCTACCGGGTCTGGGTCCTCTGCGGTGACAGCGAGATGGCCGAGGGCTCGATGTGGGAGGCCTTCGACAAGGCATCGATCTACGAGCTGTCGAACCTGGTCGCGATCATCGACGTCAACCGGCTCGGTCAGCGTGGCCCGACCGAGCTCGGCTGGGACCTGGCGACCTACGCCCATCGGATCAGCGCTTTCGGCGTCAAGACGATCCAGATCGACGGCCACGACCTCGACGCGATCGACGCGGCGCTCACCGAGGCCGACGGGTACGACGGGCCGGTGGCCATCATCGCCCGCACCATCAAGGGCGACGGGTTCAGCGAGATCGCCGACCACGAGGGCTGGCATGGTAAGCCGCTGCCGGCCGACATGGCCGAGCGTGCCATCGCCGAGCTCGGTGGTGAGCGCAACCTGCGCGTGCGCGGCCCGGTGCCCGGGCCGTCACTGCCCCGGCCGGCGGCTCGGGCCGACGTGCAGGTCACGCTGCCCACGTGGGAGATCGGCACCAAGGTGGCGACTCGAAAGGCCTACGGCGAGGCGCTGGCGGCCGTCGGCGCGCGCGGCGACGTCGTCGCCCTGGACGCCGAGGTGAGCAACTCGACGTACTCCGACGACTTCAAGAAGGCCCACCCCGAGCGGTTCTTCGAGATGTTCATCGCCGAGCAGCAGATGGTCGCCGCCGCGGTGGGCCTGCAGGTGCGCGGCTACGTGCCGTTCGCCTCCACCTTCGCGGCGTTCCTCTCGCGCGCATATGACTTCATCCGGATGGCCGCCGTCTCGCATGCCGACATCCGGCTCTCCGGCTCGCACGCCGGGGTGGAGATCGGCGCCGACGGCCCGTCGCAGATGGCGCTGGAGGACCTGGCGATGATCCGCGCGGTCGGCGGGTCGACCGTGCTCTACCCGAGCGACGCCACCAGCACGGCCAAGCTCGTCGCCGCGATGGCGGACCTCGAGGGTGTCAGCTACATGCGCACGACCCGAGGCGCCTACCCGGTGCTGTACAGGCCGGACGAGCCGTTCGCGCCCGGTGGATCCAAGGTGCTACGCAGCTCGGACGCCGACGTGGTCACGCTCATCGGCGCGGGTGTCACCCTGCACCAGGCGCTCGCCGCCGCGGACGTGCTCGCCGCGGACGGCATCGTCGCCCGGGTGATCGACCTTTACTCGATCAAGCCGGTAGACAAGGCGACTCTGAGCGAGGCGGCGAACGCGACCGCCGGGCGGATCGTCGTCGCCGAGGACCACTGGCCGGAGGGCGGGATCGGCGGCGCCGTGCTCGAGGCGCTCGGGGACGGGAGCGTCCCGCTGCGGCTGAGCCACCTGGCCGTTCGGGAGCTGCCCGGTTCCGGCACCCCGGAGGAGCTGCTCGACTTCGCCGGCATCTCTGCCAAGCACATCGCCGAAGCGGCCCGCGCCCTGCTCGCATAGCCAGACGGTCCCCGGCCAAGCGATGGGCCCCCGCCACCTGGAAGGTGGCGGGGGCCCATTCGCGTTCCCGTGGTCTCGTCTCAATCGTCCTCGGCGGGCTTCGGGCCGCCGCCGAAGGTCATGTCCAGCAGGGTGATGTAGAGCTGGTCCGGCTTGGGGATGTAGGGCAGCCGGTTCAGCGCCTGGTCCTGGCCGGCGGACTCGACCTTGAACTCCCCGTAGCCGAGCACCCGGCCGAGCGGGTCCCGGGTGTAGGTCATGTCGGTGATCTTGCTGAGCGGCATCGTCTGGGCCTTGCGCACGAAGACCCCGGACACCTTCAGCAGCCGCTTGTCCGTGATCATCAGGTGGTCCATGTGCCAGTCGGTGATCCGCCAGAGAGCGCGCAGGATCATGAACAGGGCGAAGTACCACAGCAACGTGGTGACGAACGTGCCGCCGCCGCGGACCGCGAGGAAGATGTTGACGGCGAGCGCGAGCGCGATGGCGCCGGCGGTCTCGGCGACCACGCGAAGCAGGACGGCCCAGTGCAGCCGGACCATCGATACCAGCCGCTCCTGGGAGGCCAGGTACTTCAGGTCGCGGTTGGCGGGGTCAGGAAGGCGGAGTCTCACCACAGCGGCAGTGTCCCAGACTGATCAGGATGCGGGAGCGGGAATACGGCGCGATCTCGAGGGCGAGGCCACGACGTCGTCCGGGCGCCGTTCCGCTCGTCCCGGTCGAGTGCCCTGCCCGCCCCGTGCCCGGCCCCGCGCCGATGGCGCCGAGCCGGGCGGGCCATGCGGGCTGGCGCCCGGCGCCGGTGGCGGCGCGCCTCTGGTGACGTCACCCACCAACCTGGCCGGGCCGCCGGTCTCCCGGACCGGACTGCCGGCCTCCCTGGGCAAGCCGCCGGCCTCCCTGGTCGGGCTGCCGGCCTTCGCCCATGTCCGGCTCCCGCCGTCCGTGCCCGGCCCGACGGGCGCGGACGCCCGAACGAGTTGCGCCGGTCACAGGGCGGTCTGGGTGACGAAGTCGGACACGCCATTGCCGATGGACTGGAGCCCGTCGATGCCCTTGGAGATGATGCTCGCCGCACTGTCCGGCTGGGTCACCACGAAGAACAGCACGAAGGCGATGATCAAATACTTGACGATGTTGTTCACGGCGGGCCTCCGGGCCGAGTGCTAGGGGGTGCGGCACAAAGTATGGTCGCTACGTCGACCCCAGGCAGGGCGTTCCTCCCGAAATGGCTCGGCCGGTGAGGTGGGATCCTTGATGACCTGGTATGACGACGCGGACGTACAACGTCGACTGGACGAGCGCCCGAAGGCTACACCGGACCAGCGTGGTGCCTTCGCTCGGGATCGTGCCCGCGTGTTGCATTCGAGCGCCTTGCGGCGGCTCGCGGCAAAAACGCAGGTCATGGGCCCGCTGGATGACGACTTCCCGCGCACCCGGCTCACGCACTCTCTGGAAACGGCGCAGATTGGCCGGGAACTCGCCGCGGCGCTCGGGGCCGACGCCGACCTCGTCGACACGGCCTGCCTCGCACATGACCTTGGTCACCCTCCTTTCGGGCACAACGGCGAGCGCGCGCTCAACGTCGCCGCCACGACCTGTGGTGGATTCGAGGGCAACGCGCAGAGTTTTCGCGAGCTGACCAGGCTCGAGGCCAAGACCGTGGACCAGACCGGAGCGCCGGGTGGGCTGAACCTGACCAGGGCCACCCTCGACGCGACGCTGAAGTACCCCTGGCCCCGGCCAGGGGGCGCCGCCGGCTCCGGCTCCGGCTGCGCCCAGCCGGACCTGACCGCGCGCAAGTACGGCGTCTACGACGACGACCTGGCAGCGTTCCAGTGGGTCCGCGCGGACGCCCCCGACAGCCGGCGCTGCCTGGAGGCGCAGATCATGGACTGGGCCGACGACGTCGCCTACTCCGTGCACGACCTCGAGGACGGCGTCGTCGGCGGCCTGGTGGACCTCGCGGCGATCCTGGCGCCGGCCGGGCGGGCCGAGCTCGCCGACTACACGGCCGGCCTCTACGGCGCCGACGCGGCGGCGGTCGCCGAGGCGTTGGCGCGGCTGGCCGCCCAGCCCTGGTGGGGCGCGCCCAGTCCCACCTCGGCCGCGGGCCTCGCCGCGCTGCGCACGATGACGAGCGAGCTGGTGGCCCGCTTCACCGCCGCCGCCCGCGTCGCGACCCAGGAGCGATTCGGCGGCGGTCCGCTGCGCCGATACCGGGCGGACCTGGTCGTCCCGGCGGACATCCGGGCCGAGTGCGTGGCGCTGAAGGGCGTGGCCTGGTACTTCGTCATCGGCCTGCGCTCCGGGGACGCGCGCCGCGCGCGCCAGCGTGAGGTGGTCGCCGAGCTCGTCGACCTCATAGCCGCCGGTGCGCCCGAGACCCTGGAGCCCCTTCTGCGCCCGGGCTGGCGGGCCGCCCCTGACGACCCGTCCCGGCTGCGTATCGTGATCGACCAGGTGGCCCGGCTCACCGACGCCAGCGCGAGCCGACGGCACGCGGAGCTGAAGGGCCGCCCGCTTCCACACGTACTGTGAGATCCAGACGCTCCGCGCCCATTGCCCAGAACACCGCAAGATCGGTACTGTCGCGTTCGCGACAAGTACCATCAGCGCGTAGGGGTTGTGTGGGCGGCACTTGCGTGGGCGGCGACCGTGTGTGCCGTTGTGCTGTGCCCGGTGATGGTTGATGAGCTGGGCCGGTACGCCAGGTTCTCATACCTGGCAGGTGCCCATCTCACCCACCCGGCGTCGGCACGCGGCAGGATCTCGCCGTCGGCCGAGTCCGCTCGTCGACTGACCGGCACGGGCCGGACGCGCAGGGGAGGGACCGTTGGCCGGACGCATCCGCGACGCGGACATCGCCCTCATCCGCGAGCGGGCCCGGATCGAGGACGTCATCGGCGAGCACGTCCAGCTGCGCCCGGCCGGCAGTGACAACCTGCGCGGGCTGTGCCCGTTCCACGAAGAGAAGACGCCCTCGTTCAACGTCAGGCCGTCGACCGGGGTCTACCACTGCTTCGGCTGCGAGCAGGGCGGCGACGTCATCCACTTCGTCCGCGCGATCGACGGGCTGAGCTTCCCCGAGGCCGTCGAGCGGCTCGCCCGCAAGGCCGGCGTCACCCTGACCTATGAGGGCGGCGGCACGACCAGCCGCTCGGTCACCAGCCAGCGTCAGCGCCTGCTGGACGCCCACCGCGCCGCCGCCCAGTTCTACGCCGAGCAGCTGTCCGCGGCGCCATCGGCCCGCGCCGGCTGGGACTTCCTCGCCGCCCGCGGCTTCGGCGCCGACGTCGTGGCCCACTTCGGTGTCGGCTACGCCCCGCAGGGCTGGGACGAGCTGACCCGCCACCTGCTCGCCCGCCGGTTCACCGCCGAGGAGCTGGAGCTCGGCGGGCTGGCCAAGCGGAGCGCCCGTGGCGGGCTGGTCGACCGGTTTCGCCACCGGCTCGTCTGGCCGATCAGGGATCTGTCCGGCGAGGTCGTCGGCTTCGGCGGGCGACGGCTCGCGGACGACGACGAGAAGGCCGGCCCCAAGTACCTCAACAGCCCCGAGACACCGCTGTTCAAGAAGGCGCACCTGCTCTACGGCGCCGACCTCGCCCGCCGCGAGATCGCCCGCCGCTACCAGGTCGTCGTCGTCGAGGGCTACACCGACGTGATGGCCTGCCATCTCGCCGGCGTCGCCACGGCCGTCGCGACCTGTGGCACCGCGTTCGGGTCGGACCATGTCGGCACCGTCCGCCGGCTGCTGATGGACTCCGACGCCCAGCGTGGTGAGGTCATCTTCGCCTTCGACGGCGACGCGGCCGGGCAGAAGGCGGCGATGCGTGCCTTCGAGCACGAGGAGCGCTTCGTCACCCAGACCTACGTCGCCGTCGAGCCGTCCGGGCTCGACCCGTGCGATCTGCGGCTGGCTCACGGTGACGCGGCCGTACGCGACCTCGTCGCGAGCCGGGTGCCGCTGGTCGAGTTCGCGCTGCGGCAGGTGGTCGGCCGTCACGACCTCGACAGCATCGAGGGCCGCGTCGCGGCGCTCGACGCCGCCGCTCCGATCGTCAACCGGGTCAAGGACTGGTCGCTGCGGCAGCGCTACACCGTCCAGCTCGACCGGTGGACAGGCTTCAACGACGAGGAGTTCGTGCTGCGCCGCGTCGCCGAGCACCCGTCGGCGCCGATGCTCGACGGCCCGCCCGGCCGCCGCGGCGGCAAGGGCACCGGTCGGCCGGCCGCCGCGGCGGCCCCGCGGGGCGGCCGCGGCGGCCCGCCCGGCGGCCCCGACGACCCGGCGGTGATCGTCGAGCGGGAGACGCTCAAGATCGCCGTGCAGTGCCCCGGGCTTGCCGGGCCGATGTTCGACCAGCTCGACCCCGAGGTGTTCACGGTGCCCGAGCACCGCGCGGTGCTCGCGGCGATCGCCGCCGCCGGCGGCGTCTGCGCCGGGCTCGCCGCCGCAGGCGACGTGCCCAGCTGGGTGGCCCTGGTGGTCGCGGCGACCCCGCACGAGCCGGTCGCGCGGCTGGTCACGGCGCTCGCGGTCGAGCCGATGCTGGTGGACCACGAGGTCGACGACGGCTACGTCGCCGCGCAGCTGGCGCGGGTGCAGGAGACGGCCGTCGACCGCCGGATCAACGAGGTGAAGTCGCGGGTCCAGCGGCTGAATCCGGTGAACGACCCCGAGGCGTTCAACCAGGCGTTCGGCGAGCTCATAGCGCTCGAACAGTACAAGAAAGAACTCCGGGGACGAGGCAGCGGTGCCACGTGACCTGGGTCGATCCCGCCGAGAAGGAAGTGACGAGATTCCGCCCATGCGCACCCAGACCGTCCTGCCGCGAGTAGCCCAGGTCGACGAGGTCAAGGACCTCGTCACCCGGGGCAAGGAGACCGGCTTTCTCACCACCGACGACATCACGGTGGCGATCCAGGCCGCCGAGCTGCCGCAGGAGCAGGCCGAGCAGGTGATGTCGCTCCTGAACGACGAGGGCATCGAGATCCTCGACCCGCGCTCGGACTCGGGTGACGCCGCGGACCTGCTCGCGCGCCGCCGCCGTGAGGAGGCGGACCTCGCCGCCAAGGCGCCCACGTCCGACCCGGTGCGCATGTACCTCAAGGAGATCGGCAAGGTCCCGCTGCTGACCGCCGAGGAGGAGGTCGACCTCGCCAAGCGGATCGAGGCCGGCCTGTTCGCCGCCGAGAAGCTCAGCGAGGCGCGGCGGGTGACCGTCGCGCTGCGCGTCGACCTGGAGGCGGTCGAGCGGGACGGCAACGTCGCAAAGCGCAAGCTGGTCGAGGCGAACCTGCGGCTGGTGGTCTCCATCGCCAAGCGGTACGTCGGCCGGGGGATGTTGTTCCTGGATCTGATCCAGGAGGGGAACCTGGGTCTGATCCGGGCGGTCGAGAAGTTCGACTACACCAAGGGTTACAAGTTCTCGACGTATGCGACGTGGTGGATCCGGCAGGCGATCACCCGGGCGATCGCGGATCAGGCGCGGACGATCCGGATCCCGGTCCACATGGTCGAGACGATCAACAAGCTGATCCGGATCCAGCGGCAGCTCCTGCAGGACCTGGGCCGTGAGCCCACCCCGGAGGAGATCGGCAAGGAGATGGACCTGACCCCGGACAAGGTCCGGGAGATCCAGAAGGTGTCGCAGGAGCCGGTGTCGCTGGAGACGCCGATCGGTGAGGAGGAGGACTCCCACCTCGGTGACTTCATCGAGGACACCGATGCCGTGGTGCCGGTGGATGCGGCGAGTTTCCTGTTGTTGCAGGAGCAGCTGGATTCGGTGTTGCACACGTTGTCGGATCGGGAGAAGAAGGTCATCCAGCTGCGGTTCGGGTTGACGGATGGGCATCCTCGGACGTTGGAGGAGGTCGGTCGGGAGTTCGGGGTGACGCGGGAGCGGATCCGGCAGATCGAGTCGAAGACTCTCTCGAAGCTGCGGCATCCGTCGCGTTCCCAGAAGCTGCGCGACTACCTCGAATAGACCGGCACCAGGGCGCCCGCCGCGGGCGGGCGCGACGCCTGAGGCAGACGCGGCGAGGGAAGGGCGCGGGGCGGTCGTGGGCGCGGCGTTGGAGACGGTACGGCGGGTGCTGGCCGCCTTCGAGGCGGACGACGCGGCGGCGCTCGCCGAGCTGCTCGACGACGAGCTGGTCCTCGAGGCCCCCGGCGGCGTGGTCGCGCGCGGCCGGGACGCGGCGACGGCCTACGTCGACGCCTTCCTCGGGGCCTTCGCCGACCTCGCGGCCGAGACCCACCTCCTGGTCGAGCAGGACGACATGGTCGTCGAGGAGTACACCCTCACGGCCACGCACGTGGGGGCCTACGTGAGCCCGTGGGGTGCGCGGGCCGAGCCGACCGGCGCCCGGGTCAGCCTGCGGATCGCCGAGGTCTACCGGGTCCGCGCCGGCCGGGTCGTCGAGAACCGCCTCTACTTCGACGAGTACGCCCTGCTCACCCGGCTGCGCGCCGCCCGCCCCTGACCCCGCCCACCTGGCTTTGGCCTGCCTGCCTGGCCCGGCCTAGTCGCGCGGCCAGGCGAGGGAGGCGGCGGGCAGGGTCCTGGGACGGTCGGGAGCCGTTCGCTGGTCGGGTGGCGCCGACCCGTTCTGGACCGCCGCCGCGACCGCTGCGGCGGCGGGCGGGCCGGGCGGCACGGTGGGCGGGCCGCCTAGCAGCGTCTGGAAGACCGCGCGCAGGTGGTCGTCGGGGCGGGTGACCAGCTCGGCCCACTCGGCGCCACGCCGGCCGGTCCTGGTCAGCCGGGCACGGTCGCGCAGCAGGCCGACGAGCACGTCGGCCAGCGCCCGCGGGGACTCGTCCACGGGGGTCACGCCGGTGACGCCCTCCTGGTAGGCGTCGCGCGAGCCGCCGTGCGCCGGGCCGACGACGGCGCAGCCGGCGAGCTGCGCCTCCAACAGCGTGAGGCCGTACCCCTCGCCGCACGGGCGCGTCCCGCCGGTCCTCGTCCTGGTGCACAGCGCGTACAGGTCGGCGGTCGCGTACAGCCGGGCCAGGGTCTCGTCCTCGGGGGACTCGTGCAGCTCGGCGTCCGGCGTCGCCGACATCAGCTCGAGCAGCGCGCCCGGCGCGGGGCCCCGCCCCGCGACCACGAGGCGCACCGGGCCGAGCTCGGCGCGCGTCACCTCCAGAGCGGCCAGCAGCGTCGGCAGCCCCTTGTCGGCCCAGGCGGCGAGCGGGAAGACGCTCAGCACCGTCGGTACCGGGGGATGTGGCCGGCGCCGGCCACCCTCCGCCAGCAGCGCGGCGCGCCAGCGCGCCGGCACCCCGGGCGGCAGCAGCCGGGCGAGCCGCGTGCCGGCGAGCGCTCCCGCGCAGAACGAGCTGACCGTCACCGGATAGATCAGCGGGTGACGCGCGAGCAGCGCCCGGTCGGTAGGCGGTATCCGCCAGATGTCGGCCCCGTAGCAGAGCACCGGGACCCGGCGCGCCCCGCCGAGCGATGCCGCCCCGGCGGCGGTCTTGATCAGGGACGGGTGGCCGGCGACGAGCGCGTCGAGGTGGCCGAACCGGCGCGCGGCCCCGGCCGCCCGACGTGCGACGTCCACCCGCGCCGCCAGCTGGGCGCCGGTGCCCGGCTGCGGGCCGACGCCCGCGCCGAACGGCGTCCTCGCGAGCAGGTCGGCGCGCCGGGCCAGCAGGCCACGGCGCTCCGGTTCGGCGGGCCGCGCCGCCGTCTCGGGCCGGTCGATGCTGTCGGCGAGGCCCGCCGAAGGCAGGTCCAGCCTGGTCAGCGTGGCGCCGCCGGCGAGCAGCGCCTCCTCGACGGCGGCGACGTAGCGGTCGACTCCCGGTCCGGCCTGCGCGGTGAGAAGCAGGACGCGGGGCGTCTCGGGGGTCCCTCCTGATCCCGGGGGCAACGATGATCCCGGCGACACTGGCCGGAGACTGTGCGGCACGGGCAAGGATCCTTTGTCCGACGCGGCAGAGAACAATACGTCATCTCGTGATCGCCGATTGTAGTTCCGGTGCGGGCGTGACGGGCGGATCCGCTCCGTGTCGGGACGCCGCGTGGACCGGAGAGGGGGCATGCTGTTCACGTAAAGTGATGTTTCAATAACCTAAGGTGCTCCCATGGTGGGAGCGGCGGACGGCGACCCGGTGGACGAGTACCCGGCCGGTGTCCCCGCCGGCAGCGCGGCCCGGGCTCGGGCCCGGGAACAGGCCCAGGGAGCCCAGGACCAGGCTCGGGAAGCCCAGAACCAGGCTCAGGACCGGGACGAGGCATGGCGCGGGGCCGGGTTGGTGGCCGGCGGCCGCGAGGAGCGCCAGGTCGCCGACGGCCCCGCCGGCCAGGTGCCGCGCCAGGCCGGCCCGCCCGACGGCCGCGCGGACGACGGCCGCCCAGACGGTGGCCGCTCAGACGGTGGCCGCGGCTCGGCGGCGCCGCCGAGTGCCCCGCCGCCGGGCCAGCCGCCGCGGCCGCGGCTTGGACGAGTGGGCGCCGCGGCCGTGCGCGCGGTGGGAGAGCTCCTCATCACCCTGGGTCTGCTCGTCGCGCTGTTCCTGGCCTACCAGTTGTGGATCACCGACCTGTTCCAGGCGAGGTCGCAGAGCAGGCTGCACGACCGGCTCACCGCGTCCTGGCACGGGCCGGCCACCAAACCGCCCGCGAAGCCGTCGCAGCCACCGCCCGCGACGCGGCCGAAACCGGCCGTCGGTCAGGGCTTCGCGGTGCTGCACATTCCGCGCCTCGGCGACGACTACGCGCCCGTCGTCGTCGAGGGAGTCGGCGAGGCCCAGCTGGAGGAAGGGCCCGGGCATTATCCCGGAACGGCGATGCCAGGGGAAACGGGCAACTTTGTTGTATCAGGTCACCGGACCACCTATGGGAAACCGTTCAACCGGTTGGATGAGCTGCGCACCGGCGATCCGGTGGTAGTGGAGGTCTCTGACCGTTACTACGTCTATCGAATGACCAGGTCGGAGGTTGTCGCACCCGACCGGATCGACGTGACCGCCCCGGTCCCGGAACACCCCGGGGCCACACCCACGGCGGCCGTTCTGACGATGACGACCTGTCACCCCAAGTACTCGGCAAAAAGCAGGCTCATCGTCTTCGCCTCGCTCGACAGAACCGTTATGAAGGCGCCGGGCGCCGGGGTGCCGTTCGCTTCAGGGGAGGCCTGACTCGTGTACGGCTGGATCTACCGCCATCTGCCGGGGCCGATTCCGGTGCGGGTGCTGCTGGCACTGCTGCTGGCGGCCGGCGTCGTGACGCTGCTGCTCTTCGTGGTCTTCCCGGCGATCGAGCCCTGGGTACCCCTCAACGATGTCACCATAAGGCGCTGAGAGGCGACAAGCGGTGAATATTCCGGGAGTGTCGTCGCCTCACGTGATCGTCAGGCGACGTGGGTCTCCTGGCTTGGGTCGACATACCCGGATCGACGGGCCTTACGGGCACCCCTGATACCGGAGCCCGCGCGTGGCCGACGAAGGGCGAAAGAGGCAACGTCGTGGCACTCGGCAGAGGTGGCCTGCGGTTTTGCCATGCTCACCAGCGAGAATCCGGGACCGAGGCGTCCCCGCGGGCGTGATGGCGCGCAGTCGGTCCCACAAGTGCCCATCCAGAATTCGCCGGGATTCGGATAACCTCCCGAGCCATGCGCGGTGTGGTCGGACGGCACGGCACGGCATGAACCGCCCGAACTCGGGAGGGCTTGCCTACGTCGCGCCAGCCGGTCCGCCAGTGGCCCCGGGACAGGGGCCAGCACGCTGTGCGGCCGAATGCGACAACCGTGGTGAAGGCGGCCGCGGTGCCGGGGCACGGCGTTCGTCGCAGGCGTCCGGAAAGGCCGTGGGAGGCGGCATTGCGGGCGCTCAGGCAAGTAGGCATCACCAATGGGGGACCGATGCAGGGGCGAAGCCGGACTCCGGTGCCACGTGACATTCCCGTGGCCCGATCATGACGGCGGCCGGGACCGCAGCGCGGACCGCGGCCGGGACGGATGGAGGCCTGGCCACGGCTCGACCGCGGCCAGCCGAACAGACCGAGGACACAGCGGCCACGACGGGCGCGGGCGGCGGTGCGACGCGGGGGGAGCCCCGGGCCGGGACGGTGGGGAGGCCCGGTAAGCGACCGGTCGACGACCTGGCGGCGCCCGCTCCGGTGGCGGCCGAGCCGGCCGCCGGAGCCCAGCCCGCCGCGGCGGCGGTGGCGGCCGCGCGGGACGTGGGCGCTGGGATGCGAGATCTCGCGGCTGCCGTGCAGGAGCTGGCGGTGGGCGGGGACAGCCCCACGACGCCGATGGCCCGGAGGATGCCGGGTGTCCCGCCGACCCCGGTGGGCCGCGCGCTGGTGAGCCCGGTCGGGGCGAACGCCAGCGGGTTGGTCGCCTCGGGGCTCGCGGCCAGGTTCCCCGTGCTTCCCCGGACGGCGCTCGCGGGCTGGCGCCGCGTGGTCCACCGCCGCGGCGCCGGTCCGCGCGGCGGACGGCCAACCGCCGGCCTCGGCGCTGGCGACCGCCAGGCAGCGGGTGCCGGTACGGGACCCGGTGTCGGTACGGGAGCGGGCGGCGGCGGTGTCACGGCATTCGCGGTGCCGTCCAGCCGGCCGGTGGCCCTGGCGAGCCCGGTCTCGCCCGGTCCGACCGGGCCGCTGATCGCGCTGGTCGTGGGCCTGCTCGTCACCGTCCTGGTCGGCCTCGCGCTGCTGGCGAGCCGCGGCGCGTTCGGGGGCGGCTGGACGGGCCGCGCCGGGTTCCTCACCTCGGTGCTGGTGGCCACCTCGCTGTGCCTGCTGACGACGCGGGTGAAGCCGGTGCTGCGCCGGTTCCGCGGCCGTGACGAGCTGACGGGCCTGGTCGGCCGGCGGGCCTTCCTCGACGCCGCGACCCGGGTCGTCGGCGGTGGCGAGCACCGGGTGCGGGAGGCCGCCCCGGCGGCGCTCGTCCTCGTCGACATCGACCGGTTCCGGGAGATCAACGGTGTTCTCGGCCACGAGAGCGGCGACCGGCTGCTCGCCGTCGTCGCCCACCGGCTGCGCGTCCTGATCCATCCCTCGGACCTGGCCGCGCGGATCGGCGGCGACGAGTTCGCCGTGCTGCTGCGCGACGCCGGACCCGGACGGGCGGAACTTCTCGCCAGCCGGCTGCGCGACGCGCTGCGCACCCCCGTGCTGCTCGCCGACATACCGGTGCAGACCGAGGTCAGCGTCGGGATCGCCTACGCCCCGGCGCACGGCCGCAGCGCCGCCGAGCTGCTGCGTCACGCCGAGGCGGCGATGTACGAGGCGAAGCTGACCCGCGTCGGCCAGCGCACCTACCAGCGCGGCCGGCACGCGCCCACGTCGCCCGGCCGGGCGAGGCTGCGGCTGCGCGCCGAGCTGCGTGGCGCCCTCGAGCAGAACCAGATCGAGCTGCGCTACCAGCCGAAGGCAGACCCGCGCACCGGCCGGGTCACCGGGCTGGAGGCGCTGGTGCGCTGGCAGCACCCGCGCGAGGGCCTGCGCGGCCCCGCCGTCTTCCTGCCCGAGATGGAGCAGGCCGGCCTGATGCCGCAGCTCACCCGCCGGGTGCTGGACCTCGCCCTCGCCGACTGCGCCTCCTGGCACGCGGCCGGCGCGGCGCTGTCGGTCTCCGTGAACGTCCCGCCGTCGATGATCGGGGACGCGGGCTTCGTCGAGCTGGTCAGCGACGCGCTGCGCCGCCACGAGCTCGCGCCGCGCGCCCTCGTCGTCGAGGTCACCGAGGAGGCGGTCATCACCGCCAGAGAGCAGGCCGGGCGCACGCTCGCCGACCTGCGCGGGCTCGGCGTGCGCGTCAGCCTCGACGACTACGGCACCGGCTTCTGTTCGCTCGCCTACCTGCGGGAGCTGCCGGCCGACGAGGTCAAGCTGGACCAGATGTTCCTGCGGGACATGCACCGGGACCCGTCCGCCGCCGAGATCGTCCGCTCGACCGTGTCGCTGGCGCACGCCCTGGACCTGCGGATCGTCGCCGAAGGCGTGGAGACGAAGGCCGCATGGCTGGCCCTGGCAAGCTGGCGCTGCGACGAGGTGCAGGGATACTTCATCTCGCCCCCGCTGGCCGGCGGCCGGGTCGTCGCGTGGCTCGGGGACTGGGCACAGCGGGTATCCCGGCAGAGCCAGACCGCCGGCGCGTCCCCCAGCCGGGACAGCCAGGGGTCCGGCCAGGCATCGGCACCGGCACCGGGGCTGGCCGCCGCTGGCCAGGACGACACGCGCGAGCAGCCGTCGGCGCACGCGCGGTCCGAGGCGCGGATCCCGCCCCGGGGCCTGGCCGTGGCCTGGGCGACCGGCCTCGCGGTGTCGCCGCTGGTCCCGGTCCAGTCGACGACCAGGAACGGCCAGCTCGGCCTGCCCCGCCCGGTCCCCGCCATGTACGCCGCCCCGCCGCCCGGCCGCCCCGCCGCCGGCCTGGCACCGAGGCGGCCGGCCCCCCCTGGCCGGTGATCGCCACGAACGTGTCGTCGCGCTCGCGATCTGGCCGAATCCGCGACGACGGCAACACGTAGGTGGTGATCAACCGGTCTCGTTCCACCAGCGAACCGGGACGGGGTGGCCAGGCATCGTCGGCCCTGGTGGCCGCGCCGATGCCTGGCCACGGTGGCGATGCGAGTAGTCCAGGGGTTGAAGTCGGCCGACTCGGCTCTGGGCTGGGCGCCCTGGTGTCGCGGAGACGACGGCAGTCGGCCCGTCGAACATCTGGAGACGTCATCGAGCATCGGTGACGCTCTCTCTATGCCGACGAATCTTCTGGCCGGGCCGGTGGGCCTGGCGGCGGGCGAGGCGCCCGCGGCTGACAGCCCTACCTGGGGCATCAGCGGACCGGCCTTCGGGGCCGGCTACCTGCTCGCGCTGGGGCTGGTCGCCACCGTGGTCATGCTGGTTCGATGGCGGCTGCGCGCCCCGGCAGACGGTTCGCCCACCTGGTCGGCCGGCGGCGCGAACGCGGGCCTCGCGCCCGAGGAGCTCGCCTTCCTCGCCGGCGGCACCCGGCGCGCCGTGGAGGCCACCGTCGTCGCGCTGCGGGAGCAGGGGCTCGTGGCCTCAGGGACGAGGGCGGGCCAACTCGTACCGGCTGGCGCTCCCATGCCGGGCGCGCTGACCCCGTTCCAGCGGGCGGTCCGGGATGGGACCGGCGCGGCGTTCGGCCCGCGGATGTCGATGCTGGCCTCGGTGGTCGCGCGCGGCCCGGCGGCCGGCGAGCTGCGCCGCCGGCTCGTCGGCCTCGGACTGGTCGCCACCCCCGCCCGGGCGCGGATGCACCGCCAGCTCGCCTGGTGGCCGACGGCGTTCCTCCTCGTGGGCTTCACCCGGCTGGTCGCCGGCACCGCCCGCCACCACCCGGTCGGCTTCCTCGTCGTGGAGCTGATCTTCACCGTCGTCATCGCCGTCGTCGCCGTGCTGCGCACGAGGTTCGAGGTCCTCACCAGCCGCGGCCGCGGCGTCCTCGCCGCCGCCCGCCGTGGCTCGACGCCACTGCGCACCGGCAGCCTCCCCGGCCAGCGCGCGTACGCATACGCCCTCTTTGGCGCCGCCGCCATCTGGGCGGCCGACCGCGACCTCGCCCAGCAGCTCGGCTTCCCACAGCCGTCCGCCAGCGGCGGCGGCAGCAGCGGTGACGGCGGCGGCTGCGGCGGCGGGGGCGGCTGTGGCGGCGGGGGCGGCTGTGGAGGCGGTGGATGCGGTGGCGGCTGCGGAGGCTGACCGAGTCCCACCGAGTCCCACCGCGTGGTCGGCGAGGTCGGTCCGTCCCGCCGCGGGCATGATCGCCGTTTCCGCTCTCGGGTGGTCGTAACCGCCGTCGTTCCGCGACCGCCCGAGGGCGGAAACAGCGACCTGTCGCGTCAACGGGATCACCGTGGCGACCGTGGTGTTGGTCGGCGCGGTATTGGTCGGATTATCTGGCTGGGGTGGCGTAGAGCTTCTCGAGCTCGCGCTTCAGGAGCTTGCCGGTGGCGTTGTAGGGGAGCTCGGTGGCGAAGCGGACGTGGGCCGGGACCTTGAAGCGGGCGAGCGCGGCGGCGACCCAGGCCTGGACGTCCTCGGCGGTGACATCGGCGCCTTCGCGGCGCACGACGACCGCCATCACCTCCTGGCCGAGCTCGCGGTGCTCGACGCCGATGACGGCGGCGTCGGCCAGGGCGGGGTGCTCGACGAGCCGGTTCTCGATCTCGATCGGGTAGATGTTCTCGCCGCCGCGGATGATCATGTCGCGGAGGCGGCTCTCCATGTAGAGCAGGCCGCCGTCGACGCGGCCGAAGTCGCCGGTGCGGTACCAGCCGTCGGTGCCGAGGACGGCGGCCGTCGCCTCCTCGTTCTCCCAGTAGCCGAGGAAGACGCTCGGGCAGCGGACGCAGATCTCGCCGACCTCGCCGTCGGGCAGCTCGGCGCCGTCCGGGCCGACGACCTTGATCTCGGAGGTCGGCGTCGCCACCCCGAGTGAGCTGGGCGCGTCGCGCAGCCTGCGCCCGCCCGTGGTCGCGCCGATGCCGGCGGTCTCCGTCATGCCGTAGCCGCCGCCGAGGGTGCGGCCGGGCAGTACGCGCTCGATCAGCCGGACGACCTCGGGCGGGAGGGCCGCGCCGCCGCCGCCGAGGCCGCGCAGGCTGGACAGGTCGTAGTCGCCCAGGCGCGGGTGCTCGAGCAGGCGCAGGAACTGGGTCGGCACGCCGGACCAGTTGGTGACGCCGTGACGCGTGGTCAGGTCGAGGTGGACGGTCGGGTCCCATTTCCCGGGCGGGGCGAAGACCAGGGTCATGCCGTTGTACGGGGCGTGGCTGAGCAGCGGGCCGATGCCGGAGATGTGGAAGAACGGGCCGGCGAGGATCGACACCGGCGGTGGGGGCGCGGCGGGTGCCGGCGCGGGGGAGCCCTGGGACGCGGGGGACGCCTGGGCCAGCTGGTCGAGCAGCCCGGCGGCGGCGCCGCGCAGGGCGGCGTCGGGACTGAAGTTGACCAGCGCTCGGTGGGGGAGCAGAGCGCCCTTCGGGCGGCCGGTGGTGCCGCTGGTGAACAGGATCGTGACCGGGTCGTCCTCGTCCAGGTCGGGGCACAGCGCGAGCAGGGCCGCGGCCGCCACACCGGCGCCACCGCCAGCGGCGCCGTCGGCATCGGCGCCGCCGGCGTCGCTGCCGACGGCGTGGATGGGCGGGGGGAGCGTGGCGAACAGCTCGGCGAAGGTGAGGACGGGCTGGCCCGCGGCCTCGGGGATCCCGTCGAGGCGGGCGAGGCGGCGCTCGTCGCCGAAGACCACGGTCGGCGTGGTCAGCCGCAGGCCGTGCGCCAGCTCCGGGCCCGTCCACCAGCCGTTGAACCCGACGGCGATCGCGCCCAGGGAGAGCGCGGCCCACATGCTGACGGCGTACTCGGCGCAGTTCGCGGCGACGAAGCCAACCCGGTCGCCCTTCCTCACCCCGAACTTGTCGCGCAGCACGCCCGCGACCCGCACGGCGCGCGCGGCGGTCTCGGCGAACGTCAGCGTGGTCGCGGCGCCGGACGCATCGACGAAGACGAGGTAGGGCCGGTCGGGAAAACGCTGGCAGGCGGACGCCAGTATCGCGGGCAGATGCGGCGGGCGACGGGCGAAGACGGTCATCTCGACGCCGCGCACCTGTTCCCGCGCCAGCTCGAAGGGCGCGTCGGGGCCCATCAGCCGGTCCCGCAGCGGCGGGGGCAGGAGGTCACCGTCGGGCCACCGGAGCATCGCGCTCTCCCATCCTCGACCATCTTCGACCAGCGATCACGCCTGACCAGCGATTACTCCCGGTCAAAGATCGCAGTATGTATACATGATACGATTCTGGGGTATTGTGGTCCAGCGCACATCGATCGGGCAAGTGTTGGGCCGGGAGACCGGGGCTGTCGCGGGTGAGCGGGTGAACTGCCGGCACGCCGAGGGCGACGAGCGCCGCTCGACCGGGATGGTCACATAGAGTCACCGCCCGTGTTCTCCACGCATCGTCTCGATATCGGGGCCGAGACTGGGCCCAGTGACCCGCGCGTGCTGCTGCTGGCCCCGTCGGTGGGGCTGGGCGGCGGCGTCGAGCGTTACCTGGCCGCTGTCGAGGAGCGGCTGCGCGCGGGCGGCGCCCTGGTCCACCGGGTCGACCTGCACAGCCCGGCGCGCCCGCACGACCCATGGGCCAGGCAGCGCTTCGCCGCCTCGGCCCTGCGCGTCGCGGCGCGGCTGGCACCGCTGGACGCTGTCCTCACTGGCGGGCCCGGCCTCATCCCGGTCGCGGCGGCCGCCGTCGTGGTCGGGCGGGCCAGGCGCGGCCCGGTGATGGTGTGCGACGCCGACGGTATCCGGGCGCGGTGGTTCGGCCGCGCGCTGTTGGCCCACCGCCGGGCGCTGTTCCCGTTGACGACCGGCTCGTACAGCGCCGGCGCGCTGGCAAGCCTCGGCGCCGTCCCGGTGCTGCGGCCGGGCGTCACGTCGGCCTGGCGGTCGGCTCTCCTGGCCGCGGGTGCCCGAACGAGCCGGGACAGCGCCGCGCCGCGCACGCCGACCCTGCTGACGGTCCTGCCGTTCGCCGTGGACAGCACGGACGCCGATGCCGCCGATGCCGCCGATGCGGCTGGCGGCGCTGGGGGCGCCCATGGGGCCGGCGACGGCCTGCCGACGCTGCTTGCCGCGCTGCGCGTGGTGCGCCAGGCGGTCGGGACGGTCCGGCTGGTGGTCGCGGTGCGGGGGCGCGCACCGGAAGCGGCTCGGGCGGCGGTCGCGGCGGCGGGCGACGCCGAACTCCTCGAGTCACCGGACGATTCGCGGCTGGCCGCCCTGTACGCGGGGGCTGACCTGTTCGTGCTGTGCACGGGTGCCCGACCGGGCCGCGGCGGCGCGGACCACGCCCGGGTGCTAACCGAGGCGCAGCTGGCTGGCTGCCCGGTCGTCGGCCCGGTGCGCGGCGACGCCCGCGACGCCTACGTCGACGGGGCGACGGGCGTCACGCCGGGTGACGAGTCGCCGGCGGCGCTCGCCGCGGTGCTGACCGACCTGCTGGCCGACCGGGCGAGGCTCGCGCGGATGCGCCGGCGCGCCGCGGAGTGGGCCAGGATGGCCACCGAGCCGGCGGAGCACACCAGGGCGGTTTTCGCCGCGGTCCTTGGCACCCTCCCAGCAGCTCCGGCTCCGTTCCCGGCCGCGGCGGGGGTCCCGTCGGACGGGCCCGAACGGTGGGCCATGGCGCCCGCGTCAGCCCATTCCGCGGCCATGTCGCCTGTGCCGGCGTCCGGTGGGGTGGCGCGGCCACCGACGCACCGCGCGGCGACTCGGGTGTGGCCCGAGCCCGCCGGAGCGGAGCCCAGGCGCGTCTTCTGGTCCACGGTTCCGCCCGCCCGCGTGGCCCACGAGGTTGAGGCGGACCCGGACTACGCCGAGCTGAGCCGCGGCTGGAGCGAGGACATCGAGGTCGACGACCTCCGGATCCGTTGACGGTCCGGATCGGTTGACGGCCGGATCCGCCCGGGATCGATCACAGTGGGTTACGGGTTCCCGGGGACACTCGGCGCCGCTTACCGGCATCGAGTAGGTAGAGCATTACAGTGAGTCACGAAGTTTGGTCCTGGGCTCGGCCCATCCCGTCCTGCTTCCCCGCCGGAGGAACACATGGTCGGTGCCGGATCCGCGGCCTGCGTCGTCACCCTGGCCGCGACGCCGCTCGTCATCGCCTGCATGCGGCGCCTGTCGGTGCTGGACGTCGCGGGTGAGCGCTCGCTGCACACGGTGCCAACGCCGCGGGGCGGTGGGGCGGCGGTCGTGCTCGGGATGTTCGCCGGCGTGCTGGCCACGGTTCTCACCAGCGGCCGGGCGAGTGCGCCCGACCTGCTGCCGATGACGCTGGCGATCACGCTGTTCGGCCTGATCGGCCTTGCCGAGGACGTGGCCAGCGACATCGGTGGGATCTCGCCACTTCGCCGGCTCGCGCTGCAGGGGGTCGGCGCGGCGGCGGTCACGGCGACGACCGTGCTGTCCGTCACCCTCGTCGGCGACGGGCCGGGGACGGCGCTGCTCGTCGCGGCCGCCGTCGTGGGGCCGCTGTGGGTGACGGGGTTCGTCAACGCCTTCAACTTCATGGACGGGGTCAACGGCATCTCGGCCGCCCAGGCGACGGTCGCCGGGGTTGGCTACGCGCTGGTCGGCACGGTGCACCACAACCCGCCCCTGGTCGCCGGCGGCGTGGTGGTCGCGGGTGCGGCGATCGGCTTCGCGCCGTTCAACCTGCCCCGTGCGCTGGTCTTCCTCGGTGACGTCGGCAGCTACGCGCTCGGCGGGGCGATCGCGGCACTGGCGCTGCAGGCGGCGCTGTCCGGGGTCGGCGTCGAAGCGGTCGTGGCGCCGGTCGTGCTCTACCTGGCCGACACGGCGACGACGCTGGCGCGCCGGATCCGCGGCGGCGAGCGGTGGTACCTGCCGCACCGCGAGCACGCCTACCAGCGGCTGGCCACCGGCGGCTGGTCGCACACGGCCGTCACCGGCTACACCTGCCTGCTCGCGTCGATCTGCGCCGCGTTGGGCGTGGCGACCGCCGCGGGGGCGGCAGCGCCGGCACGGATCTGCGCGGATCTCGCGATCGGCTTCGTCGTCGTCCGCTACCTCGGGGCACCCCGCCGGGTCGCGGATCGCCGGGCCGCCACGACGGCGGTGGCGCCGGTGGCGCCGGTGGCCATCCCGGCCCAGCGGGTGGCCGTCGAGGCCGCCGGCGCGGTCCGCCCACCGGTCGAGGTCGCCGCCGTCCGCGAGCACCCGTAGACGAGACCTGGGCCGCTGCCGCTGCCGGGCGGGCCGCTGCCGGGCGGGCCGCTGCCGGGCGGGCTGCTGTCGGGCGGGCTGCTGTCGTAGAGGGCGCGCCTGTCCGGGCGCGACACGGGTGGCTCACGTGCTGTGTGTGGTTGGTGCGTCACACTTCGCGCATGAAGGGTGTCGGAAGGCTGGATGCCGTCGCGATGGTCTCGTCGATGAGGTCGCGGTGAACGCCGCCGACGCGCTCGGCGGTGCTCAGCCGCCCGCAGCGTCGTCCGTCGACCTCGCCCTGTTCGGCATCGCGATCGCCGCGCGCGGGCGGCCCGGCCGGACCGGGGCCGAGGAGGCGGCGTGGACGATGCTGCACCTGGGCGACGCCGTGGACGAGCCAGGCCGGGCCAGGTCCGTGGACCTGCTCGCGGCGCTGCGCCGCGACGGCGTGCCCGCGCGGCTGCGGCTGGTGGGGCCGATCCCGCCCGCGCAGCGCGGTCGGCTGCTGACCCGCGCGACGGTGAGCGGTGTCGTCGGCGCGCTCGACCTGCCGGGCGAGCGCGCGCCGCACGAGGTGGCCCGGTTGCTGGTGGAGGCCGCGCTGCTGGTCGTGCCGGCGGCCGCTGGCGGCGAGGGACGTGCTGGCGGCGAGGGACGTGCTGGCGGCGAGGGACGTGCCGGCGCAGAGAGCGGTGTCGGTGACGCGCCCGACCTGGTACCGGTGGTGCTGGCCGGATGTGCGGCCGGCACGCCGGTGCTCGCGACCGACCTGCCGGCGCTGCGCGCGGTCGCCGCCGTGCTCCCGGGCGTGACCCTGCTGGCTCCAGACAGGCCGGCGATGACCTGGGCGCGTGCCGCGGCAGGGTCACTGTCCGTGCCACCCACCCCGGACGAACGGTGGGCGGCGCTGCGCCGGCTGCGTCGGTCGCCGTTCTGCGCGCAGCGCCCCACCCTCGCGGGCGAGCCCGGCTGACCTTCTGCGGGCGGTGGCCGGCGGTCCCTGGTGGGTGGGGCCGGGCTCACAGTCGGCTCGACTGCCGCGGCGGGCAAGACCGGTGCGTCCGGCCCGTACCGTTTGCCCTACCTAGGCTGTATACTTAGCAAAGCTAAGTAACTTGATGGCGATGCGACCGTCACCGGGCCCGCTGCGCTGACGCCGGCGAAGCGGGGAATGCCAGGATGGGCAACGATGCCACCGGCCAGTGCCCGGCCGCGACCGCGGCCAGGGCGTGGGCCGGATGGCGCGCGGTGCGCTCGGTTCATGGAAGGTTCATGGAACGCAGCGTGGTCGGCGCGACAGCGTGGTTCCGCGTGACATGGAGGAGACGACGGACATGGACAGCTTCGGCAGCACCGGACAGCTCGTGGTGGGGGAGCGCACCTACACGATCAGACGGCTGGACGCGGTGCCCGGTGCTGACCGCCTGCCCTACAGCCTGCGGGTGTTGCTGGAGAACCTGCTGCGCACCGAGGACGGCGCGAACATCACCGCCGACCATGTACGGGCACTGGCGAGCTGGGACCCGAGCGCCGAGCCGAGCCAGGAGATCCAGTTCACCCCCGCCCGGGTGATCATGCAGGACTTCACCGGCGTGCCGTGTGTCGTCGACCTGGCCGCCATGCGCGAGGCGATGGTGGCCCTCGGCGGCGACCCCGCGAAGATCAACCCGCTGGCCCCGGCGGAGCTGGTCATCGACCACTCGATCATCGCCGACCACTTCGGCCGCCCCGACGCGTTCGACCTGAACGCGTCGCTGGAGTTCAACCGGAACCGGGAGCGCTACCAGTTCCTGCGCTGGGGCCAGGCCGCGTTCGACAACTTCACCGTCGTGCCGCCGAACACCGGCATCGTCCACCAGGTCAACCTGGAGCACCTCGCCCGGGTCGTCTTCACCAAGGAGACGCCCGAGGGCACGCTGGCCTACCCGGACACCCTCGTCGGCACCGACAGCCACACCACCATGATCAACGGTCTGGGTGTGCTGGGCTGGGGCGTCGGCGGCATCGAGGCCGAGGCCGCCATGCTCGGCCAGCCGGTCAGCATGCTCATCCCGACCGTCGTCGGCTTCAAGCTGACCGGCGAGCTGCCCGCCGGCACCACCGCCACCGACATGGTGCTGGTCATCACCGAGAAGCTGCGCAAGCACGGCGTCGTCGGCCGGTTCGTCGAGTTCTACGGCGAGGGCGTGACGTCGGTGCCGCTGGCCAACCGGGCCACGATCGGCAACATGAGCCCCGAGTACGGCTCCACCTGCGCGATCTTCCCGGTCGACCAGGAGACGCTGAACTACCTGAAGCTCTCGGGCCGCCCGGCCGAGCTCATCGCGCTCGTCGAGGCGTACGCCAAGGAGCAGGGCCTCTGGCACGACCCGTCGCACGAGGCCAGCTACACGACCACGCTCGAGCTGGACCTCTCGACGGTCGAGCCGTCGCTCGCCGGCCCGAAGCGCCCGCAGGACCGGGTGCCGCTGGCCACCGCGAAGCCGAAGTTCCGCGCGGCGCTCGCCGACTACGCGAAGACCGTCGCGCTCGCCCCCGGCGGCGCCGACGAGGCCGACGACGAGTCGTTCCCGGCCTCCGACGTCCCGTCCGCGATCGGCGACAAGCCGGGCGACGCCCCCGCCTCGTCGAACGGGATCAGCGGCGACCTCGACGGCCGGCCGTCGAACCCGACCGCGGTGACCCTGGCCGACGGCACGTCGTTCACGATCGACCACGGCGCGGTCGCGATCGCGGCGATCACGTCCTGCACCAACACCTCGAACCCGCAGGTCATGATCGGCGCTGCGCTGCTCGCCCGCAACGCCGTCGAGAAGGGCCTGACCCGCAAGCCGTGGGTCAAGACGACGCTCGCCCCTGGGTCCAAGGTCGTCATGGACTACTACGAGCGGGCCGGGCTCGTGCCGTACCTGGACAAGGTCGGCTTCAACCTGGTCGGCTACGGCTGCACCACCTGCATCGGCAACTCCGGCCCGTTGCAGGACGAGATCAGCGCCGGGATCAACGAGGGCGACCTCGCGGTCGTGTCGGTCCTGTCCGGCAACCGGAACTTCGAGGGCCGGATCAACCCGGACATCAAGATGAACTACCTGGCGTCCCCGCCGCTGGTCGTCGCCTACGCGCTGGCCGGCACGATGGACGTCGACCTGAACAACGACCCGCTGGGCACCGACCCCGAGGGCAACCCGGTCTACCTGCGCGACATCTGGCCGACCGAGGCCGAGGTCGCCGCGGTCGTCGCCGAGGCGATCACGTCGGACATGTTCGAGCGGGACTACGCCGACCTGTCCGGCGACGAGCGGTGGCAGTCTCTACCGGTCGGCGACGGCGGTGAGGTTTCCCAGACGTTCGGCTGGGCGCCCGACTCCACCTACGTCCGCCACCCTCCGTATTTCGAGGGCATGGACCGGAACCCGTCCCCGCGGACCGACATCGTCGGCGCCCGGGTGCTCGCGGTGCTGGGTGACTCGGTCACCACCGACCACATCTCGCCCGCCGGCAACATCAAGAAGGACTCGCCCGCCGGTCGTTACCTGACCGAGCACGGCGTCGCCGCCGGCGACTTCAACTCCTACGGCTCGCGCCGCGGCAACCACGAGGTCATGATCCGCGGCACGTTCGCCAACATCCGGCTGCGCAACCTGCTCGCCCCCGGCACCGAGGGCGGCGTCACCCGCCACCTGCCGGACGGCGAGCAGCTGGCGATCTACGACGCGGCGCAGAAGTACGCCGCCGAGGGCGTGCCGCTGGTCGTGCTGGCCGGCAAGGAGTACGGCTCCGGCTCGTCGCGTGACTGGGCGGCCAAGGGCACCGCGCTGCTGGGCGTCCGGGTCGTCATCGCCGAGAGCTACGAGCGGATCCACCGCTCGAACCTCATCGGCATGGGCGTGCTGCCGCTGCAGTTCCAGCCCGGCGACTCGGCCGCGTCCCTGGGCCTGACCGGCGAGGAGGTCTTCACCGTCACCGGCCTCGCCGAGATCAGCGAGAAGACCACGACCCTGACCGTCCAGGCCGGCGACAAGTCCTTCGAGGCCGTCGTCCGCATCGACACCCCCGGCGAGGCGGACTACTACCGCCACGGCGGCATCCTCCCCTACGTCCTGCGCTCGTTGATCTGACGATCCAGCCACGCACGGCCGTCCGACGGGGGCCCGGGAGCCACTCCCGGGCCTCTGTCCTTGTCGGGAACGGCTCGGCGGATCATCGGGCAGACGGCGTGCCGGGGCGGGCGGCCCCGGTGGCCGGGCCCCGCCGACATGGAGGGTGGTTGGGCCTGTGGGCAGCGACGAGGCCGGCTCCGGCCGATGGCTTGTCGAGCACTACTTCGAGATGTGGAACTCCGGCGACACGTCGATCGCCAGCGAGATCATCGCCGTGGACTGGGTGGACCACGCGCATCCTGAGGTGCGGGGGCCGGAGGAGGTGGCGCGCGCCATCGAGCAGATCCGTGCCGCCCGACCGGACCTGTGCTTCACCATCGACTCCGTTCTCGGGGACCGCGACCTGGTCGCGGCCGTCGGCGCCGCCCGCGGGACGCGCCTGATCTGGCTGTTCCGGGTCGAGAAGGGTCAGCTGACCGAGTTGCGGACCTACCGCGACACCAGCTCCTGACAGTCCGCGCCGTCAGCGTGATCGACAACGGCGTCCAGGTCCGCGCAGAGACGATCGGCGTCCATGGGGGGCTCGTTCGCGAACATGGCTAACACCTGCGTCGTCGGTACGAACGTCCGGCGCGGAAGGGGGATCAGCTCGGCGATCGGGCTGCCGTCTCGCGTGACGACAAAGGTCTCGCCCCGCTCGACGGCGCGCAGGATCCCGCCGGAGTCGTTGCGAAGCTCCCGCGGCGTGATCTCGTGTGGAACGAACTCAACCACAGTCACGCGTTACCCCGAGTGCCACAAGGTGCTACGCCACGACCATGCTCTATTGGCGGGTCGGCCCCTGACGGGTTAGACGCTGATGGCTCGAACAGTACCACCTTCGCGGATCGGGCATCGGGATGGTGAGCCTGGGAGTACCGCTCCCGGGCTCCTTCCTTTCTGGCGAGCAAGTCACGCCGGGACGAGGGCGTAGGCGCGGGCCGGGGAACCGGTGCCGCCGACGATCGGGAGCGGGGCGACGACCAGCAGTGCGCCGGTGGTGGGGAGCTTGTCGAGGTTCTGGAGCTGGGTGAGGCCGAACTTGTTGGCGCCCAGCAGGTGGTAGTGAACCGGGAAGACCGGGTCCAGGGTGCCGGCGCAACCGGCGTCGATGCCGACGGTCTCGACACCGAAGCCGGAGATCGGTGATCTCGCCAGCCACTCGGCGCCGGCGGCCGAGACGCCGGGCGTGTGCGGGCCGCTGTCGTCAGCGTTGAGGAACGCGGCCGCGTCCGTCGAGTACCTCGACCAGCCGGTCCGGAACAGCAGCCAGGCGCCATCGGGCAGCGGGCCGTTCGCGGCCACCCAGGCATCCAGATGTGCGGGCTCCAGCAGGAAGTCAGGATTCGCGGCCGCCTCGGCGGTGAAGTCGAGGACGACCGCTGGGCCGACGAGGCGCGCCGGCGGGATCTGGTCGACCGAGAGGCCGTCCCGGCCCGACGCCCAGTGCACCGGAGCGTCCAGGTGCGTGCCGGTGTGCTCGCCGGTGTGGATGTTGTTCCAGCCCCAGAACGGACCGGCCTCGTCGAAGTCGCTGATCTTTTCCAGCGACAGCGGGATCGTGTTCGCGAACGGCGCCGGCAGCCTCAGGATCGGTGTCTCGGGCGAGAGCGGGGCGGTCAGGTCGACGATCGTGACCTCACCGGAGGTGAGGGCCGTGAGCAGGGACTCGATGGCGGTCATAGCCGAACCTCTCTCCGGCGCGACTGCGCCGAACACCCCGTCGGGCCGGGGCGGTGTTGGTGATGGGGGAGACGACCTGGTCGCCTTGTCTTTCTAGTGGCCGAAGGCTTCCTGTAGCCACCACGAGGCCATCGGGACGATCTTGGCGTCGATCACGAGTGGGACGCTCGGGTCCGCGAGCCATCCTTTGACCGCGTCGAGGTCGCCGATCGAGCGGACCGTGACGCCCGCGCAGCCGTGGCCGCGGGCGATCGCCGCGATGTCGGTGTCCGGGAAGGTGACGTTGTCGAGCGGGGCGCCGTCGGTGAAGTGGTGCACCTCCGCGCCGTACGCCGAGTCGTTGTAGACGATCACGACCAGCGACAGCTTCAGCCGGACGGCGGTGTCGAGCTCGGAGATCCCCATCATGAAGCCGCCGTCACCGGTGCCGACGACCGGCAGCCGGTCCGGCTGGGCGATCGCGGCGCCGATCCCGGTGGCCAGGCCCAGCCCGATCGACTGGAACGCCTGGGTGAAGCAGAAGCCGTTCTCGTCCGGCACGTCCAGATACATCGACGGCCAGCCCATGAAGTTCCCCGAGTCGATCGAGACGACTCGTTCCTCCGGCAGCAGCCGGTTCAGCTCGATCGACAGCGTGCGGGGATCGATGAGCGTGCCGGTCGAGAGGTCGTCGAACGGCACCTGATCCCAGCGATGCTCGGCGGCGATCCGCTTGGCCAGCGCCGGGGCACGATAGCCAGGCTGTGAGGGCGAGCGGCCCTTGCGGAGAATGTCGATGATTCCGGCCACCTGGTTCGCGGTCTCCTGGACACCACCCCAGAGCCCCAGGTGGACGGGGCGGCTGCGCCCCAGCCGCGCCGGGTCGCTGTCGACCTGGACGACGGTGGCCTCCGGATCGATCAGCTTGCCGTGCCGCGTGGTCCACATGTTCAGGGCGCAGCCGAACCCGACGAGCACGTCCGCGGCACCGATCAGCTCGGCCGCGAGCGGCGAGGCGAAGCCGCCCGAGACGTCGAGATCCCAGGGGCTGTCGTGGAACAGTCCGCGCGCGACCGCGGAGGTCGCCAGCAGCGCGCCGGTCTCGTCGGCGAGGCGGCGAATCGCGGCCGCGGCCCCCGGTGAGCGTGCCCCCCGGCCGGCGATGAAGACCGGCCGCCGCGCGTCGAGCAGGATCTCGGCCAGCTGGGCGGCATCGCCCGTGCGCGCGACCGGCGGCTTCGCCGCGACCGGCACCACGGGCGTCGGCCCGTCCGACAGCTCCTCGTCCTGGACGTCGATCGGAATGCCCAGCACGACCGTCTCGCCCAGGTTGCGAGCCGTCGCGTAGGCCCGGGCCACATCCGCGAGCGCGGTGCGCGGCGAGCGCACCCGGATCGGAACGGCTCCCACTGCCGTGGCCATCGCCGCCTGGTCGACGAAGAAGTTGGACCGCTCGTCGGCCGCCTCGGGCGCGAGGACGAGCAGCGGGGTCGCGCTCTTCGCCGCCTCGGCGAGCCCCGTCATCGCGTTCGTGAACCCGGGTCCCTGGTGCACGGACAGCACACCGACCTCGCCGGACATCCGCGCGTACCCGTCCGCCATGCACACGGCCCCACCCTCATGCCGCGCCGCGACGAACCGCGCCCCCGCCGCCACCAGCGCGCCCGTCACATGAAAGTTCCCGCTGCCGACGACCCCGAAGGCGACCCGCACCCCCTGCTCGCCGAGAAACCGACCGATCGCCTCACGCACCAGCATGATCGGATCCTAGGCCGCGGGCCTGGCTGCCGGTGGGCCCACCGGCCGGGCGGCGGTGGGCGGGCTCACAGCTCGGCGGGGCGGACAAGCGCGTGGTTGTTCAGGTCGGGTTGGCAGGATGACCGCGTGAGGATGTCCGTGCCCGCCGCCGAGGCGGTTGCCGTGCGTGATGCTGTGGATGTGGATGGGGTGCGGCGCGATGGCTGATCAGCCTGGGGCGGAGGAGCTGCTGGCCCTGGCCCTGGACGTCGCCGCGGAGGCGGGGGACCTGCTGGTGCGGGGGCGGGCGGGGACCGTGGCGGCGGAGTCGACGAAGTCGTCGCCGACGGACGTCGTGACGGCGCTGGACCGGGCCTCCGAGGAGCTGGTCGCCAGGCGGCTGCACGAGGCACGGCCAGGGGACGGGATCCTCGGCGAGGAAGGCTCGGACGCGGTCGGGACCAGCGGGGTGCGCTGGATCGTCGACCCGATCGACGGGACCGTCAACTTCCTCTACAACCTGCCGAACTGGGCCGTCTCCATCGGCGTCGAGGTGGACGGTGAGGTCGTCGCCGGCGTCGTGCACGCGCCCGCGCTCGGGCGCACCTACACGGCGCTGCGCGGTGGGGGCGCCGCGCTGGACGGCCGGCCGCTGCGCGCCTCGGGAGTGACGAGCCTCGAGATGGCGCTCGTCGCCACCGGGTTCGGCTACACCGTCGCGCGGCGCACGGCCCAGGTCGCCGTACTGACCAGGGTGATCCCGCGGGTGCGGGACATCCGCCGGATGGGCGCGGCCTCGCTGGACCTGTGCGCGGTCGCCGCCGGCACGCTCGACGCCTACTACGAGCGCGGCCTGAAGCCCTGGGACCACGCCGCCGGCGGCCTGATCGCCGCGGAGGCCGGAGCCGTCACCGGCGGCCTGGACGGAGCGCCCGGCGGCGAGGACCTCTACCTCGCGGCCCCGCCGGCGATCTTCACCGCGCTGGCCGCCCTGCTCGCCGAGACCCCCCGCGCCGACCGCGACTAGCGGCGGCGCGGCGCGGTGCGGCGGCGGCGCCGAATAACCGGTTGGCGATCACCCATAGGATGGAAGGGTGGTGTCAACAGACGGTGCCCAGCGCCAGCCGACAACGCAGCGCCAGCCGGCGACGCAGCCGGCCGCTCGGGCGATTCCAGCGAAACCGAGTCTCGACGGGGTCGAGGAGCGCTGGTCCTCGGTATGGCAGGACCAGCAGACGTACCGGTTCGACCGCACGGTCGAGCGCGCGCGCGTCTACTCGATCGACACTCCGCCGCCGACCGTAAGCGGCTCGCTGCACGTCGGCCACGTCTTCTCGTACACCCACACCGACCTGATCGCCCGCTACCAGCGGATGCGCGGCCTCGAGGTCTTCTACCCGATGGGGTTCGACGACAACGGCCTGCCGACCGAGCGGCGGGTGCAGAACTTCTACGGCGTGCGCTGCGACCCGTCCGTCCAGTACGACCCGGAGTTCACCCCGCCGGCCAAGCCGGGCAAGGAGCAGATCCCGATCAGCCGGCGCAACTTCGTCGAGCTGTGCGAGGAGCTGACGCTCGAGGACGAGAAGGGCTTCGAGGAGCTCTGGCGTCGCCTCGGCCTGTCCGTCGACTGGACGCAGACCTACGCGACGATCGACACCCGCTCGCGCGCCGTCGCCCAGCGGGCGTTCCTGCGCAACTACGCGCGCGGCAACGCCTACCTGGCCGAGGCGCCGACGCTGTGGGACGTCACGTTCCGCACCGCCGTGGCCCAGGCCGAGCTGGAGGACCGGCCCCGCCCCGGCGCCTACCACACGCTCGCCTTCCCGAAGGCGAGCGGCGACGGCCACGTGATCATCGAGACGACCCGCCCCGAGCTGTTGGCGGCCTGCGTCGCGCTGGTCGCGCACCCGGACGACGAGCGCTACCAGTCGCTGTTCGGCAAGACCGTGCGCACGCCGCTGTTCGGCGTCGAGGTGCCGGTGGTCGCGCACCGGCTCGCGGACCCGGAGAAGGGCTCCGGCATCGCGATGATCTGTACGTTCGGCGACCTCACCGACGTGATCTGGTGGCGCGAGCTGAGCCTGCCCGCCCGGGCCGTCATCGGCCGCGACGGCCGGCTGCTGGCCGACCCGCCGGCCGCGATCGACAGCGACGCCGGTCGGGCGGCGTACGGGGAGATCGCGAGCAAGACCGTGCACGCCGCCAAGACCCGGATCGTCGAGCTGCTCCGGGAGGCCGGCGCGCTGCAGGGCGAGCCGAGGCCGATCGAGCACCCGGTGAAGTTCTACGAGAAGGGTGACCGCCCGCTGGAGATCGTCTCCACCCGGCAGTGGTACATCCGCAACGGCGGCCGCGACGAGGAGCTGCGGGCCGCGCTGCGCGAGCGCGGCGCCCAGCTGCGCTGGCACCCGCCGCACATGCGGGTCCGCTACGAGAACTGGGTCGATGGCCTCAACGGCGACTGGCTGGTCTCCCGGCAGCGCTTCTTCGGCGTGCCGTTCCCGGTCTGGTACGAGCTCGACGAGGATGGCGAGCCGCGTTACGAGGCACCGATCCTGGCCGCCGAGGACAGCCTGCCCCTCGACCCGTCGACGGACGTCCCGCCCGGCTACACCGCCGCCCAGCGCGACGTGCCCGGCGGTTTCACCGGCGACCCCGACGTCATGGACACCTGGGCGACCTCGTCGCTGACGCCGCAGATCGCCGGCGGCTGGGGCTACGACGCGGACCTGTTCGCGCGGGTGTTCCCGATGGACCTGCGCCCGCAGGCTCACGAGATCATCCGGACCTGGCTGTTCTCGACCGTGGTGCGCAGCCACGAGGAGCACGGCGTGCTGCCCTGGTCGGACGCGGCGATCTCCGGCTGGATCCTGGACCCCGACCGCAAGAAGATGTCCAAGTCCAAGGGCAACGTGGTCACCCCGATGGGGCTGCTCGAGGAGCACGGCTCGGACGGCGTCCGCTACTGGGCGGCCTCCGGCCGGCCGGGGACGGACACGGCGTTCGACGTCGGCCAGATGAAGATCGGCCGCCGGCTCGCGATCAAGATTCTCAACGCGAGCCGGTTCGCGCTGGGCATCGTCGACGGTGAGGGCGGCGCCGCGCTGCCGGCTGGCATCGCGACCGGGGACGCCGCCGACGAGGCGACGCTGGCCGCGGTGACCGAGCCGCTGGACCGGGCGCTGCTCGCGAGCCTCGCCGACGTCGTCGACCAGGCGACCGCCGCCTTCGACGGCTACGACTACGCCCGCGCGCTCGAGATCACCGAGTCGTTCTTCTGGACGTTCTGCGACGACTATGTCGAGCTGGTGAAGGGCCGCGCCTATGGCGGCGCCGGTGAGGCGGGCGCTGCCTCGGCGCGGGCGACGCTCGCGGTGGCGCTCTCGACGCTGCTGCGGCTGTTCGCGCCGTTCCTGCCGTTCGTCACCGAGGAGGTCTGGTCCTGGTGGCAGGCCGGCTCGGTGCACCGGGCGCGCTGGCCGGAGGCGCCGCAGCTGCGCAAGCTCGCCGAGGCGGCGCCGGCGCGCCAGCTCGAGGTGGTCGGCGTGGTGCTCTCCGCGGTGCGGCGCGCCAAGTCCGAGGCCAAGGTGTCGATGAAGGCCGAGGTCGCCTCGGCCCGGGTCGGCGCCGAGCCGGACGTCCTCGCCCTGCTCGGCCCGGTCGGCTCCGACCTTCGCAACGCCGGCAGCATCGCCGACCTCGCCTTCGTCGAGGCCACCGGCGAGATCACCGTGGCCGTCGAGCTGGTTCCCAGGCCCGCGGCGGTCTGACCGACCGCCAGGGCCCTCCGGCCAGTGACGGGGGCGCTCGGCGCCCCCGTCACATCCCGGGCCGGTGTCTCGTCCTCCTCTCGACGCAGAAGAGCTGAGTTGCGGAGAGACGATGAAGATCTTCCCTGATGAAACGGCCGAGGGACGGGCCGCTGGGCTCGCGGCCGCGTTCGAGGCCGAACGCGGGTACCTGCGCGGCCTGGCCTACCGGATCCTCGGCTCGTTCGCCGAGGCCGAGGACGTCGTCCAGGAGGCATGGCTGCGCCTCGACCGCGCCGACGTCGAGCCCGACGACCTGCGGGCCTGGCTGACCGTCGTCGTCGGCCGGCTCTGCCTCGACGAGCTGCGCTCGGCACGCGTCCGCAGGGAGGCCTATGTGGGCCCGTGGCTGCCCGAGCCGCTGGCCGAGGTCGGCGGCCTCGACGCGGTCGCGGTCTACACAGCGGGGACGGCGGGGGCGATGACGACCCAGCGGGCGGCCGCCGCGTCGTTGCCCGACCCGGCGGCGGACCGGGTGACGCTCGCCGAGTCGGTCAGCATGGCGATGCTCGTCGTGATGGAGACCCTCACCCCGGCCGAGCGGACCGCGCTCGTGCTGCACGACGTCTTCGGCTACGGCTTCGCCGAGATCGGCGAGATAACCGGCCGTACTTCCGCGGCGTCCCGGCAGCTCGCCAGCCGCGCCCGCCGCCACGTCCGTGCCCGCGGTGCCCGGTTCGACCCGGATCCCGCCCGCGGCTGGCGAGTCGCGGAGGCCTTCCAACGGGCGGCGGACGGCGGCGACCTGACCGCGCTGCTCGAGCTGCTCGACCCGGACGTCGTGCTGCGGTCCGACGGCGGCGGGGTGGCCCAGGCGGCACGCCGGCCGATCGTCGGCGCCGAGAAGGTCGCGCGCTTCCTGCTCGGCATCCTCGCGAAGGCGGGGCAGGACCCGGCCGGCCCGCGGACCATCGTGCCGGCCGAGGTCAACGGCGGTCCCGGCTTCCTGGGCTACCTCGGCGACGAGCTGACCGACGTGGTCGCCCTGACCACCGAGGGCGGCCGCGTCCTTGCGATCGACCTGGTCGCCAACCCGGTCAAGCTTCGCCACCTGCGCGGCAGCTGATCCAGCCGGCTCCCGGGCGCGTCGCGGCCACCCGGACCTCTCGGACCATCCGGACCTCTCGGACCACCGAGGTGCCGAGCCTCAGTCGAGGCGGCGTAGCTCCTCGCGGAAGCGCTTGCCGTTCTCGACGTAGTGCTCGGCGGCGATGGCGATGCCGTCGGGGTTGGCGGCGCCTTCGCGGATCTTGGCGGGGACGCCGAGGGCCATCGCGCCCGGCGGGACGACGCCGTTGTTGCTGACGACCGCGTTGGCACCGACGATCGCGCCGGTGCCCACCCGGGCGTTGTGCAGCACGATCGAGCCCGAGCCGATGAGTGCCCCGTTCTCGACGGTGCAGCCCTCCAGGTGGGCGACGTGGCCCACCACGCAGTCGTCGCCGACGACCGTGCTGTGCAGGGCGGTGGTGTGCACGACCGTGCCGTCCTGGATCGACGTGCGGGCCCCAATAATGATCTTTCCGGTGTCCCCGCGCAGCACGGCCCGCGGCCAGATCGACGACTCTGGGCCGATCGTCACCGATCCGATCACGGTCGCGTCCGGATGGACGTACGCCGACGGATCGATGTCGGGAACCAGGTCTCCAAGCGCGTAGATGGCCAACTCTGCCTCCGAGGACATGAGCGCCCGTGGCCGCGCGTTCCGCGCGCCCGGCACGACTGTGACAGTGGACCGCCACGGCCGGCGTCCCCAGCCATCTTGCCGGTCACCCGTTTCCGGACGCCCCTGAAAATGACACGCGACGCTTTCCGCTTCGGCGGCAGAGGTCAGCGGAGCTCGGCGATGCGGGCGCCGGGGGCGGGCATCTGCGGGCGGCCGGAGGTCGCGTCGGTGCCGGTGCCCGCGCCGTTCTCGTCCAGGCCCCCGACGTGGTCGGCGACCTCCTTGGGCAGCTTCAGCGGCAGGGGGTCGCGAACCGGCATCGCGTCGTCGCCGCGCACGACCACCAGGCGGCGCAGCGTCTCCTCCAACAGCGGCGCCTCGGACGGGTCGAGCGCGCCCGGGCCGGTCATCACGGCGCGCACGAACCAGCGCGGGCCGTCGATCCCGATCATCCGGCCGGGGACCAGCTGCCCGGGCACCGGTGTCGGCAGCGCGAGCTCCAGCTCGCGGCCATAGCGGCCCTCGACGGTGCGCGGCGAGCCGCCGTTCGCCTCCAGCTGCTCGATGATCTCGTCCCGGACGTCATCCCACAGGCCCCGGGTCTTCGGCGCGGCGAAGACGGCCAACTCCATGGCGCTGTGGCCGTCGGCGACGACCACGCTCATCGGCCGGCCGGACGCCTCCTCGACCTGGAACTGGATCTGCACGCCCTCCAGCGCGGGCACCCGTAGGGCCCCGACATCGAGGTGGTGGACGTCGTCACGAGGGGCGTCGGCGAGGTCGTACGGGCCCCGTGGGTTGTCGACCGCGTCGGCGTGCTCCCCGGGCTCCAGCCCCTCGTCGACGAACTCGGCCTCGTCGGCCTCCTGCCTGCGGCGGCGCCCGAATGCCATGGCCTTCCCTCTCCTGCCTGCTCACCAAGCCGGTCCACTCGAGTCAACGAGCGATGACCCTGGATGGGTCCCGTACCTGGACGGTCCCCGGGCCGGTCGACGAACCCCGTGTCGCCAACCCCGGTCAGCTACCGGGGTTGCCCCCGGCGATGCCCGTCGAGCCGAAGCCACCGTCGCCGCGCCCGGAGGCCGGCAGCTCGTCGACCTCGCGGAAGACCGCGTGATCCACGCGCTGTACGACGAGCTGGGCGATTCGGTCGCCGCGGGACAACCTGATCGGCTCGGTCCTGTCCGTGTTGATGAGGATTACTTTGATCTCCCCACGGTAGCCGGCATCGACGGTACCGGGTGCGTTGACCACGGAGAGCCCGTGGCGCGCAGCCAGTCCGCTCCGGGGGTGCACAAAAGCCACATATCCGGCGGGCAGCGCGATGGCGAGCCCCGTTCCGACGATCGCGCGCTCGCCCGGCGCGAGCGTGACGTCCTCGGCCGTGACGAGATCCGCGCCGGCGTCCAGCGGCTGGGCGTACCGGGGCAGCGGTACCCCCGGATCAAGCCGGCGCGCCAGCACCTCCACGACGCCGCTGGTCACGGTGTCGGCGGGCGTGGGATCGAGGGCGGTCATGGCGGTTCTCCTTCTGGTCGGCGGGCGGGGGCGACGCACGCGCGCGCCGACCGCCGGTGGACGCGGCCGGCGGAACCCGCCGGCCAGGCACGATACTGGCTGCGCGCGCTGTCACTGGATGGGTAGGTAGAGCAACGGTGGCGCGCGCGGATGGCGCCGCGCCGACGGCCGGACGCGCAGACGTCGCCTGGGCGTCGGCCGGGCGCGAACGACCGGCGCCGAACACCCGAGCGTCGAGGACATGGACGTCGGTCGAGGACATGGACGTCGAGGACATGGAGAGGTGCGCGGTGGCGGGACCGGTATCCAAGGTCGGCTGGAAGATCGTCGGGGGAGCGGCCACCGTGGCGGGCGGAACGGCGGCGACCAAGAGCGTCAACGCCGTCTACCGGAAGGTGCGCGGCGGCGAGCCGCCCAAGAACCTGGCACACCCGGACACGACGTGGCGGGAGGCGATGTTCTTCGCGCTGCTGTCCGCGGTCGCGGTCGCGCTCGGCAGGCTCGCGGCCGAGCGGGCCGTCGCCGCCGGCTGGGCGCGGGTGACCGGAGGGCTGCCGCCGGGCATGGAGAACAAGACGGCCACCGCGTCGACCGACTAGGACCGCGACGAGGCATCGCGCGAGACCCGACCGAGAGGCCGGCGCGGACAGGACGGAGACCGAGGTCACAAAACCCACGGCCCGACCCCCTTTGCCGGGGCACACTGCCTTTCAACGGTGTTTCAAACCGATGTCCACTGACTCGGCGAGAAACGTTGCCTGGTATCGGCGGGTCAGATCGGAGGAGTCGTGGCTGAGCGAGGCGGCTGGTGGGGCAAGGTGGTGCACCGGCTGACGGCCGACGACGACGAGCTCGAGGCGGAAGACCTGCAGCGGGCGGCCCGCGCCGAGGGCGCGGTCCCGATCGGCGGCTGCCAGGACCATGAGGCAGCCTGCGTCGCCGGTACCGTCCGGTCGGTCACCGTGCGTACGCGGTCAGGCGCACCGAGCCTCGAGGTCGAGGTGTACGACGGCAGCGGCTGCGTGACGCTGGTGTTCCTGGGGCGCAGACAGATTCCCGGCCTGGACGCCGGCCGGTCGTTGAAGGCGACCGGCCGGATCAGCCGGGACGACCGGCGGGCGACGATCTTCAATCCCCGCTACGAGCTGCTCCCGGTCGCCAGCCACTGAGCCAGCGAAGCCGGCGCCGAGCCGCCACCGCCACACCTGGTGACGGCCTCGCCGTCGGCGGGGACCCACGCCGGGACGGTTACTCTTGCGGGAGCCGACCGTCCCAGGAGAGTGGGCCGACCTACCCGATGCCAGGACTGTCCCCTCGGGGGAACAACGCGCCCGACGCCACACCGTCCGGCGAGGAAACGCCGCTCGACGTGGCCGCTCACCGGGAGGGCGGCCGCCCGAGTCCGGACGGCCGGGACGCTGCCGGTGGCCGGGGCCCGGCGAGCGCCGAGTTCAAGGTCTCGTTCAGCGAGGCGATCGGCGGCCCTCGCGGGATCGTCGACAGCTCGCTGCCGACGATCGCGTTCGTCGCCCTCAACAGCGCCGCCGGGCTGACCTCGGGCATCATCGGTGCCGTCGTCGTCGGCGTCGCGATCTTCATCCTGCGGATGGTTCGCGGCGAGCCGAAGCAGCAGGCGTTCTCCGGGCTGCTCGCCGTCGGCGTGGCCGGCTACGTCGCGTCCAGGACAGGCCGCGGCAAGGACTACTTCCTCGTCTCCATCCTGCGTAACGCGGGGGCCGTCGTCGTCGGCGTCGCCTCGCTCGCCGTCCGCCGGCCGCTTGCCGGCTACGTGATGGCCGGCCTGGACCAGCGGTATTCCGACTGGCGCAACCACCGCGACACCCTGCGGGCGGCGAACTGGGCCACCGGCGTCTGGATCATCGTGTACTTCCTGCGGTTCGCGGTGCAGGGAGTGCTCTACCTCGCCGACCGGGATGGCTGGCTCGCGGCCGCGAACCTCGCGCTCGGGCTGCCGCTGTTCGGCTTGGCCGTGCTCGCGACGCTGGCGATCGTGCGCAGGATGGCCCCGGCGGCGCGCTTCGAGCCGCCGCCGGAGCAGCGCCCCACCGAGCCGGTCCCCGCCGAGGCCGCTGTTCGCAAGCCGCTCGACGACTAGACGGCCGACGCCGACGTCGGCATCGGCCGCGGGATCACGGGACGGCCCGCGGGGTCACGAGGTGGAGGGCGGCGCCGCGCCGAGGAGGGCGGCGAGCTCGGCTTCCGCGTCGGTGGTGACGGCGACGGCCAGCACCTCGTCACCGGGCTCCAGCGTGCTGTCCGGGGACGGCACGACGGCCTGGCCGCCGCGCAGGATGACGACCAGCGCGCAGTCGCGCGGCAGCGAGATCTCGCCGACGGTCTGGCCGGCGACCGGCGAGTCCGCCGGCAGGGTGAGCTCGACCAGCGACGCGTCGGACTGGCGGAACTTCATCAGCCGGACCAGGTCGCCGACGCTGACCGCCTCCTCGACGAGCGCCGTCAGCATCCGCGGGGCCGACACGGCCACGTCGACGCCCCAGCTGTCCGTGAACAGCCACTCGTTCTTCGGGTGGTTCACCCGGGCCACCACCCGGGGCACGCCGAACTCGGTCTTGGCCAGCAGCGAGACGACCAGGTTGGCCTTGTCATCGCCGGTCGCGGCGACCATGACCCCGCAGTTCTCCAGCCCGGCCGACTCCAGCGACGCCAGCTCGCAGGCGTCCGCCTGCAGCCAGCGCGCCTTCGGGAGTGCCTCCGGGCGGATCTTGGCGCCGTCCCGCTCGATGAGCAGTACCTCGGTGCCGTTGTCGAGGAGCTCGCTCGCGATCGACCGGCCGACCTTGCCGGCACCGGCGATCGTCACCACCTGACGCGTCATGACCCTCAGGCCCCCTTGGGCGGGTTGGCGCGCACGACCGACTCGGCCTCGGCGACGCGCTTGCGGGCCACGGCGGCGTGCAGGATGTCGCCGTCCTGCACCATCGTGCGCCCGTCCGGGATGAGGCCTTCGCCGTATCTGGTCACGCAGGCGACGCGGATGCCGGCCGCCAGCTCGATCTCCTTGACGGGCCGGCCGGCCCAGCCCTTCGCGGGGGTCATCTGGGTCATCAGGGCGGCGCCGGACGGGTGGGTCCATTCCGGGGTGACGGCCTCGGGCAGCAGCCGGGCGAGCATCTGGTCACGCGTCCAGCGCACGGTGGCCACGGTCGGGATGCCGAGCCGCTCGTAGACCTCGGCGCGGCGCGGGTCGTAGATCCGGGCGACGACCCGCTGGACGCCGAAGTTCTCCCGGGCCACCCGGGCGGAGATGATGTTCGAGTTGTCGCCGCTGGACACCGAGGCGAACGCGTCGGCCTTCTCGATGCCGGCCTCGATCATGGTGTCCCGGTCGAACCCGACGCCGGTGACCTTGCTGCCGGTGAACGACGGCGGCAGCCGGTGGAAGGCCCGGGGGTCCTGGTCGATGACGGCGACGCTGTGCCCGAAACGTTCGAGCTCGATGGCGAGCGCCGAGCCGACCCGGCCGCAGCCGAGGATCACGACGTGCATGGGGCGAGAGCGTAGCCGGGCCCGATGCCCTGGGTCGACGGACCGGGGCCGTCGGACGGGTGACGTGCGCCGATCGCGCGGCCAGCCGACGGCCGGTGCGCTTCGGGGCTATGCCGCGGGTCACACGTCGGGGGCCCGCGGGCAGACCGCGGCGGACGGGCGCGAGGGGGCGCGGTGGGCGAAATTGTCTCGTCACACTGGGGTTTTCCGGCGCCGGACGATCATCGGGCGCTCCATGTCAGGAGCCCTCGTCGGTGCGGGGCCGGCCCGGCACTCTCGGGATGCGATGGCGATATCCGCCACGCCGGACAGATCGGCGAGGTTGCTCGGTAGCATCCTGCGCGTGGCGCTCACGGACCGGCTGAAGCGCATCTGGGTCGGCCGCCCCCTCGGAAGTGACCGGCTCGGTGAGACGTTGCTGCCGAAGCGGGTAGCTCTGCCCGTGTTCGCCAGTGACGCGCTGTCCTCGGTGTCGTACGCGACCGAGGAGATCCTGCTGGTCCTCTCGCTCGGCGGCCTGGCGTTCTACCACTTCACGCCCTGGATCGCGCTCGTCGTCGTCGCGCTCATGCTGACGGTCGTCGCGTCCTACCGGCAGACCGTGCACGCCTATCCCAGCGGCGGCGGCGACTACGAGGTGGCGACGGAGAACATCGGCGGGCCGGCGGGGCTCACGGTCGCCAGCGCCCTGCTGGTCGACTACGTGCTGACCGTCGCCGTGTCGGTCTCCGCCGGCGTGGCGAACCTGACGAGCGCGGTCACCAGCCTCGCGCAGCACAGGGTGCTGATCGCGGTGGTGCTCATCGTCGTGCTGACGATGATGAACCTGCGCGGCGTGCGCGAGTCGGGCACCGCGTTCGCGATCCCTACCTACGGCTTCATCCTCGGCATCTTCGTCATGATCGCCATCGGGTTCGTGAAGATGGCCTTCGGGCACACGCCGCGGGCGGAGAGTGCCGACTACCAGGTGGCCGCGACCAGCCACTACTCCGGGCTGGCGCTGGCGTTCCTCGCGCTGCGGGCGTTCTCGTCGGGCTGCACGGCGCTGACCGGCGTCGAGGCGATCAGCAACGGTGTGCCGGCGTTCCGCCCGCCCAAGAGCAAGAACGCGGCGTCGACGCTGCTGGCGATGGGCCTGATCGCCGCGCTGATGTTCATCGGCGTCACCGTGCTCGCGATGGCCAGCAAGGTGCACGTCGCCGAGGACGCGAAGAACCTCATCGGTTCGCACGGCGACCAGCCGACGGTGATCGCCCAGGTCGCGGCGGCCGTGTTCGGCAGCGGCTCGATCGGGTTCGTCTACATCGCCGCGGTGACGGCGCTGATCCTGATCCTGGCCGCGAACACCGCGTTCAACGGCTTCCCGGTGCTCGGCTCGATCCTCGCCCGCGACGGCTACCTGCCGCGCCAGCTGCACACCCGCGGCGATCGGCTCGCCTACTCCAACGGGATCCTGCTGCTCGCCGGCTTCGCCACCCTGCTGGTGATCGTGTTCAAGGCCGAGACCACCCGGCTGATCCAGCTCTACATCGTCGGCGTGTTCGTCTCGTTCACCCTGAGCCAGACCGGCATGGTGCGCCACTGGCAGCGGGTGCTGCGCGGCGGCTCGGTGCTCGCGACGACGCCGGGCGGGCGGCGCAAGGTCCGCCGCTCCCAGACGATCAACTTCTTCGGGGCCTGCATGACCGGCCTCGTGCTCGTGCTCGTGCTGGCGACGAAGTTCACCCACGGCGCGTACATCGTCGTCATCGCGATGCCGGTGATCTTCGCGGCGATGCGGGCGGTGCGCAAGCACTACGACCGGATCGCCACCGAGCTGACCCCGCCGCCCGGCCCGCCGACGCTGCCGTCCCGGGTCCACGGCGTCGTGCTGGTCAGCAAGATCCACGCGCCGACGCTGCGGGCGCTCGCCTATGCCAAGGCGACCAGGCCGCACAGCCTCGTCGCGGTGACCGCCGCCGTCGACCCGGCCGACGCCGAGCGGTTGACCCAGGAGTGGCACGAGCGCGGCATCACCATCGACCTGGTGACGCTCGCCTCGCCCTACCGGGAGATCACCGGGCCGGTGCTCAAGTACGTCGCGGACATCCGCAAGGACAGCCCCCGCGACGTCGTCGCGGTGTTCGTCCCGGAGTACGTCGTCGGCCACTGGTGGGAGCACCTGCTGCACAACCAGAGCGCGCTGCGGCTCAAGGCGAGGCTGCTGTTCCAGCCAGGGGTGATGGTGACGAGCGTGCCCTGGCAGCTGGAGTCGTCGTCGCACGCGCAGCGCCGCATGGAGGGGGAGGCCGCGGGCGCCGTCCGGCGCGGCCAGGCCGGCCCGCGCGGCCCGCGCGGCCCGGTCGCCGTCGCGACCGCCGCCGTCGCCGCGGAGTCACCGTCGACCGGCTCGACCGCGCTGCCCGGCCGCGGCGACGGGCCGGAGGGCTAGTGCCTCCGAAGACGGGAGGCCGTCGGCGGCGCGAGGAGGAACGTTCTCGCGCGTCCCTGAGCCCTGGGCCGGCCGAGAGCCCCGGGCCGGCCGACCAGGGAGCGGCCATGCCCGGCCCGGCCGGTGCTGGCGGCGGCCACCGCGTGGGTGCGCGGTGGGCCGACGAGGACTACGAGGGCGACGCGACTGACGAGAACCACGAGGGCGGCGAGCTGGTCGACCTGGACGTGGGCCCGGTCGCCCACGGCGGGTCGTGCGTGGCGCGGGCGGGCGGCCGGGTGGTGTTCGTCCGGCACGCGCTGCCCGGTGAGCGGGTGCGCGCCCGCGTCACCGACCGCTCCCACGACCGGTACTGGCGCGCCGACGCCGTCGAGATCCTCGAACCCTCGCCCGACCGGGTGGAGGCGCCCTGCCCGCATGCTGGGCCCTTCAGGCCGGCGGCTCTGGAAGGAGCACCGCGGCCGGAGGCGTCGGGAGGAGCACGGGGCGAACGTGGCGACACTCGCCTCGGTCTGGGAGGCTGCGGCGGCTGCGACTGGCAGCACGCGTCCCTGGCCGCCCAGCGGCGGCTGAAGGCCGAGGTGATCGTCGAGGCGTTGCGCCGCCACGCGGGCCTGGCCGCGCACGTGGCCCACGGCGACGCCCACGGCGGCGAGCGGGACGTCGAGAAGGGCGTGCCCGGACTCGCCGTCACGGTCGAGCCGCTGCCGGCCCTGGAAGGCGAGGGAGACCCCACGGCGGCGCTGCCGGCAGGCGTTGGGCTCGGCTGGCGCTCCCGGATGCGTTTCGCCGTGACGGCGGACGGCGAGGTGGGGCTGCGGATGCACCGGTCGCACCAGGTCGTGGCCACGCCCGACTGCCGGATCGCGCATCCGCTGGTCATGGAGGCCGTCGCCGGGCGGCGCTTTCCGGGGGCGGAGGCGGTCGAGGTCGCGGCGAGCGTGAGTTCCGGGCGGGTGGCTGTTCGCCCCGCTGGTGGCACGGCCCGCGACGTCAGCCGAGCGGCTCACGGCGGCGGGCTGGTCGAGCGGGTGTTGGGCCGGGAGTTCCGGGTGGACGCGTCCGCCTTCTGGCAGGTCCACCCGGCGGCGGCGCGCACCCTCGTCGGCGCGGTGCTGGCCGCGCTGGAGCCGCGGCCGGGGGAGCGGGCGCTCGACCTGTACGCGGGCGCCGGCCTGTTCGCCGCGTTCCTCGCCGAGGCGGTCGGCCCGGCCGGTGAGGTGATCGCGCTGGAGTCCGACGCGGCGGCGATCACGTCGGCGGCCCGCAGCCTCGCCGACCTGCCGTGGGTCTCGGTCCGGCCGGTGCGGGTGACGGCGGCGACCGTGCGCCACTGCGTCGGCGGCGCCCGGCCCACCGGCGGCCCGGGTGGGGGCGGCGTCGACGTGGCGGTGCTGGACCCGCCGCGTACCGGCGCCGGTACGGACGTGCTGACGGCGCTGCTCGCGCTGCGGCCCAGGGCGGTCGCCTACGTGGCGTGCGACCCGGTCGCGCTCGGGCGTGACCTCGCCGTCGCGGCGTCGGCCGGCTACCAGGTCGACGGAATCCGTGCCTTCGACCTGTTCCCGATGACCGCGCATGTCGAGTGCGTCGCCCGCCTGGTCCCGGCACCCGATCGGAAACCCGCGGACCGTTGATCGGGAGCGGCGCGCCCGGCCTCGGGTGAGGGCGTCCCGGCGCCTGGCCGGGTCCCTGCCGGATCGCGAAGCCGGGGTTCCTGCCGGATCGCCGGACGGGGTCCCTGCCGGATCGGCGAAGCCGATCTGGGAGGTCGTGATCTGGGAGGTCTGCTGGGAGGTCTGGGGCAGGCGGAGACCGCCGCGTCGGGTGGTCGGATGACCGACATGGCGTGGTGACCGAACGGCGGTAGGTTCATGAGAGTACTGGTGCCGGGACGCGTTGTTGTTACAACAGAGTGTCGCCACGCTGGGGAGTGCATTCTAGCGCCAAAGCGCGCGAATTCACTCGCGGTCATGGTGATCTCACATGTCGGGTGCCGGTCCCTTGGCCGGCATCCGGCCAGGCTAGGCTTTCCCGGACCCCGGGACCGATCCCCAGTCGGGGGAGGGAGTGCACGCCGTGCCGCTGCTGCCGACGATCAACAGCCCACAGGACGTCAAACGCCTCAACCCCGAGGAGCTGCCCGTCCTGGCCGCGGAGATCCGTGATTTCCTGATCCACGCGGTCGCGCGCACTGGTGGCCACCTCGGTCCGAACCTGGGCGCAGTCGAACTCACGGTGGCAATTCATCGGGTATTCGACTCGCCCTTTGACCGGGTCCTCTGGGACACCGGTCATCAGGCCTATGTGCACAAGCTGCTCACTGGCCGCGCCGACGGTTTCGTGAACCTGCGCCAGCGTGGCGGGATGTCCGGCTACCCCAGCCAGGCCGAGTCCGACCACGACATCATCGAGAACTCGCACGCCTCCACCGCACTCTCCTACGCCGACGGTCTGTCGCGGGCCTATGCGCTGCGTGGCGAGGACCGCCACGTCGTCGCCGTCGTCGGCGACGGCGCGCTCACGGGCGGCATGTGCTGGGAGGCGATCAACAACATCGCCGCTGGCGACCGCAAGGTCGTCATCGTCGTCAACGACAACGGCCGCTCCTACGCGCCGACCATCGGCGGCCTCGCCGACCACCTGGCCGCGCTGCGCCTGGCGCCCGAGTACGAGCAGGTGCTCGACGTCGTCAAGCAGGTCCTCGGCCGCACCCCGCTGGTCGGCGCCCCGCTGTTCGACGCGCTGCACGGCATCAAGCGGGGCATCAAGGACGTCGTCCAGCCGCAGGGCATGTTCGAGGACCTCGGCCTGAAGTACGTCGGCCCGGTCGACGGCCACGACCACGCCGCCATGGAGCAGGCGCTGCGCCGCGCCAAGGACTACAACCGCCCGGTGATCGTGCACGCCGTCACCCGCAAGGGCTTCGGCTACCCGGCCGCCGAGCAGGACGAGGCCGACCAGTTCCACGCCGTCGGCATCATCGACCCGAAGACCGGCAAGCCGACCGGCGCGAAGAAGGGCCGGTCCTGGACGGGCGTCTTCTCCGACGAGATCGTCCAGATCGGCGCGGAGCGGCCGGATGTGGTCACCCTGACCGCCGCGATGCTGCAGCCCGTCGGCCTGCACGCGTTCTCCAAGGCGTTCCCCGACCGGGTCTTCGACGTCGGCATCGCCGAGCAGCACGCCACCACCTCGGCGGCGGGCCTCGCGATGGGCGGCCTCAAGCCGGTCGTCTGCATCTACGCGACCTTCCTCAACCGCGCGTTCGACCAGGTCCTCATGGACGTCGCGCTGCACCGCCAGGCCGTGACGTTCGTGCTCGACCGCGCGGGCGTGACCGGCGAGGACGGCCCGTCGCACAACGGCATGTGGGACATGTCGCTCATGCAGATCGTGCCGGACCTGGAGATCGCCGCGCCGCGCGACGAGCCGACGCTGCGCGCCCTGCTGCGCGAGGCGGTCGCCGAGACCGAGAAGCCGAACGTCATCCGCTTCCCGAAGGGCAACCTCTCGGCCGAGGTGCCGGCGATCGACACCGCCGGCACCGTGGACGTCCTGTTCCGCGAGCCGGCGGTGGCGCGGCACCGAGAGGTGCTGCTGGTCTCCGTCGGCGCGATGGCCACGACCTGCATGGAGGTCGCCCGCCGGGTGGCCAGCCAGGGCATCGGGATCACCGTCGTCGACCCGCGCTGGGTCAAGCCGGTGCCGGCCGAGATCGTCGAGCTCGCCCGCGAGCACGACCTGGTCGTCACCGTCGAGGACAACGGCCGGGTCGGCGGTGTCGGCTCGGCCATCGCGCAGGCCCTGCGGGACGCCGACGTCGACATCCCGCTGCGCGACTTCGGCATCGCCCAGCGCTTCCTCGACCAGGGCAAGCGCGACGAGGTGCTCGCGGAGGTCGGCCTCGCGCCGCAGGACCTGGCCCGCAAGGTCGTCGAGGCGGTCGCTCGTCGGCAGCCGGCACTCGCCGGCGAGCCGGGCACGTCGCCCGAGTCGGCCTCGTCCGCCGAGCCGGTGGTCCCGGAGCAGGTGAAGGCGGCCAAGGCCTCGCCGCGGCAGCGCCGCTCGGCCGAGTAGCTCGGCTACCCCGCACGGCACTTCCGACCGCCGGCCAGGCACCCGCCTGGCCGGCGGTTTCGGCTTTCGGTCCGGTCCGGGACCGACTTCGGTCCGGTCCGCGACCGGCCGGCCCGACCCGGTCCGCGCCAGGTATGCCGACCGGTGCGGACGGGGCAGCGCGGCGCGATACCGGTCCGCCCCTAGTCTGGACGGGTGCATGCTGACACCGCGCCGAACCAGCCGGCGATGACCGGGCGGCACCGCGCGGGTCGTACCCAGGCCGGCGGCCGGGCGGCGTCACGGCGGACGGCCGCGACGTCCGACTCGGCGGCGGTGTCCGCCTCGGCGTCGGATCCGGCCGGTCCGCGGGCCGCCACCGCCGCGTCCCCCGCTTCCGCCGCGTCCGCTCCGTCAGGCGAACAGGGGACGCCGGCGGCGCCGAGACGCAAGGGCGGGCCGCGCGCGTGGCTGGTGCGCGGGGCGTTGCTGGTGGCCGCCGGGCTGCTCGTGGCCACGCTGGTCAGCCGGTGGCACGAGGTCAGCGCGTCGCTGCGGGAGCTGAGCGTCGTCGGGGTGGTCGGCTCGGGGGTGGCGACGGTCGTCGCCGTCGGGCTGACGGTGCTGTCGTGGCGGGCGGTGCTCGCCGGGCTGGGCGCGCGGCTGCCGCTGCGGGCGGCGACGCGGATCTTCTTCGTCGGCCAGGTCGGCAAGTACATCCCGGGCAGCGTGTGGCCGGTGTTGGCTCAGATGGAGCTGTCGCGCGACTACGGGGTGGCCCGGCCGCGCTCGGCGGCGGCGAGCCTGATCGTGCTGGCGCTCGCGGTGCCGTGCGGCGGGCTCGTCGCGGCGGCGACCCTCCCGTTCGTCTCCCGGGACGCGCTCACGAGCTACTGGTGGGCGTTCGCCGCCGCCGCGGCCTTCGCGCTGCTGCTGTTGCCGCCGGTGCTGCGCCGGCTGCTGGCGTTGGCCTTCCGGCTGCTGCGCCGCCCCGCGATGACCGAGCCGGTTCCGGCGCGCGCGGTGCTGGCCGGCGCCGGCTGGCTGGTGGTGAGCTTCGGCTGCTACGGCGCGGCGACGTTCCTGCTCGCCCGAGACCTCGGCGCGAGCGTCGGCGGGCCGCGGCTGCTCGCGCTCGCCGTCGGCGGCTACGCACTGTCCTGGACCGCTGGCTTCCTCGTGCTGGTGCTTCCCGCCGGCCTCGGGGTACGCGAGGCGGTGCTGGTTCTGGCCCTGTCGCCGGCGCTCGCCCGGGATCCGGCGCTGGTGCTGGCGCTGGTATCCCGGCTGTTCGCCACTGTGGCCGACCTCGTCTGGGCCGGCGTCGGCGTGGCCCTGCGCCCGCGCGGCGCCACCCAGCCGGCCCCCGAAGGCTCCGACCCGTCATCGATGGCCGGCGCGCCGCCGCCCGGCGGCGTCCCCGCCCGCCGCTGACCTCCAGCCCCGTCCGGTTCCCGAACCGTGACTTTGGAGCGTGGCAGATGGTCGTGTCTATACGGTCGCTGATCCGCCACGTTCCGTCGTCTAGCTGGTGGGCCGAGGGCGGCGGGAGCGGCGCCAGGGCCTGGTGAGGTAGGCCTCGGCCTCCATCATCGCGACGGCGACCCTGGGCAGGTCACGGCTGGTGGGGAAGCAGATGTAGCGCGGCTGCCAGGCCGGCTGGAACCGGGCGTTGAACCGGTAGAGGCTCTCGATCTGGAACCAGCGGGACAGGAACACCAGCAGCCACCGCCCGCTCCTGGCCACGGGGCCCGCGCCGAGCCGGCCTCCGAGCTCCAGCGCCTGGCGGAAGGCGGCGAAGTTCAGCGAGATGCGGCGTACGCCCAGGTCGCGGGCGGCGCGGATCGTCGCGACGATGAGGTACTCGGTCAGCCCGTTGTCGGCCCGCGGGTCGCGCAGCATCACGTCGAGCGACAGCCCGTCGTGGCCCCAGGGCACGAAGTGCAGCAACCCGCGTACCGCGCCGGCTGGCACGGTGGCGTCCCCGCCGGCCGGCGCGTCTCGGCCGGCCTCGGGCCGGCTGACGGCGGTGACGACCACGCAGTCGGCGGCGCACGCGGTGACGACGGCGTCGTCGTCACCCGTGCCGACGCCGACCCGGCCGCCGGCACCGGCACCCGCACCCGCACCGGTGCCGGTGCCGGTGCCGGTGCCCTTACCCGCGGCCGCGGCGGGCTCGGCGAACCGCCCGAGTGCCATCGAGAATCCGCGCTCCGGTTCCGAGCCGCGCCAGGCGTGCGCCAGCCGGCGCAGTTCGGCCAGTTCCGCCGCGGGCAGGTCACGCACCCGCGTGGCCCGCGTCTCGTAGCCGGCGCGCTCGACCCGGGCGACCGCCTGGCGGACCCCGCGCATCGCCCGGCCGTCCAGGCTGAAGTCGTCGACCGAGAGCACGGCCTCGTCACCCAGCTCCAGCGCGGTCAGCCCGGCCCTCGTCCACGCCGTGCCGCCGGCGGCCGAGCAGCCGATCACCGCCGGGACCCAGGCGTGCCGGGCGGCGACCCGCAGGAACTCGGCGATCGCCCCCGGCCACGCCTCCCGGTCGCCGAGCGGGTCGCCGCTGGCGAGCATCACCGCGCCGACGACACGGTAGGCGATCGCGGCCTTCCCCGACGGCGACCAGATCACCGCCTTGTCCCGGCGCAGCGCGAACCAGCCGAGTGAGTCGTCGCCGCCGTGGCGGGCGAGCAGCTCCAGCAGCCGGGCCTCGTCGTCCGCGTCATGGCGCGGGTGCGGCCGCGGCGGCCGCAGTGCCATCCAGGTCGGCAGCGCCACCGTCAGCAGGCCCATCGCGGCGAGCGTCCGGGCGACCATCCGGTCGACCCGGCCCGAGGCGAAGCCGACCGGGCCGTGGACGCCGACCATGCCGCCGAGCACGTGCTCGACCTGCTCGGACAGCGCGTACTCGCCGATCGACCTCGACCAGCCCAGACGCAGCATCAACAGGCCGCTGCCCACCGACAGTCCGAACAGCGCGGCGAAGGCGCCGACGGCCCGCCAGCGGCTCGACGGGTCAGGCTCGGCGTGGAAGTCCCGATGGCGGTAGAGCAGCCAGCCGGTGACCGCGGCCGACCCGGCGGCGTCGTCGTAGTCGAGGCCCTTGAGCAGATGCAGGATCGTGCTCAGCGCGGCGAGCGCGAGCACGAGCTGCCAGGCGCGCTGCTTGCGGCGCGCGAGCCCGTGCGCGAGCACGACCAGCAGGACGCCGACGAGGACCGTCAGCGTCCGCGCGTGCTCCGGGATGCCCGTCGGCAGGATGGCCCGCAGCTCGGCCACCCGGCGATGGCCCGGCGGCGTGACCGCCGACAGGACGTCGATCAGCCCGAGCCCGTAGGCCAACAGGGCGGCTGCCCGCGGCGCGGCTCCTCGCCGCCAGCCAGTCGCCGCCGTACCTGCGGCTACCCCATCGCGATTGGTCGGGCTCTCGCCACGTTTGTGTTTCTGCCCCGCCCTGAGCTGCCCCGCCCTGAGTCGCCCCGCCCTGAGCTGCGCCGCTCTGCGCTGCCCGGCGCCCGCGGGCCCGCCGATCGTCCGCGAGTCCATCGTGTCGGTGGCTGTGTCGGTCGCGGCGGCGTTGCTGGCGGAGGGCGGGGCGTTCCCCGGCGCGGGGCCCGTCGACGACGGCCGGCAAGCGGCACGTGCCCGTCTCGACGTTCCCCGGTTGGTCATGGGCCCATTCTGGCCTGATCCGACGATGTCCCGGTCTCGCACCCGGTTCCGGCTCCGCCGCCACGATCACCGGCGATCCGCTCAGGTAGCTAGGCGCCCGCGGTGGACGGGGTAGCAGCGGCGGCCACGCTGGATGCGGTGGTGGTCCCGGCTGGGCTGTCCCGGTCTCGGCAGCGGCGGCCGCGGTGGCGGCCGGGGGCGCGGAGCCGTGGCTGCCTGAACGGCCTGGCCGTCACTGGCGTCGAACTCATGAGTTCCTTCCTTGCTGCCAGGCCGCCGCGCCGCCGCGTCAGCGTCCGGCCGCGAGCCGGCGCGCGCCCGCCCGCGTCCGGGCGGGGTCGGGAGCGGACTCGGCGGGGAACCGGGTGAGGTACTCGGCCTCCAGCTCGAGCATCCGCCGGGTGTGGGTCGCGAGTGCGTCCTCGCTGCCGCCGATCATCGTGTCGTGGCGGGTGGCGTGCAGCCGGTCAAGCTCACGGCGCAGGTCGTCGTCGCTGAGCCGGGCCGCGGGGACTCCGGTGGTGTGCTGAGTAGTGGTCATGGCGGCGAGGTACCCGGATCACCCCGTTCTATCCCAAGGGCCCGATGATCTCTCGTCCGACGGATAAATCATGTCGGGCGTCGTGTTACCCGCGGTTCCGTGGGAATCGGGAGGAAACCGAGCGAAACCGAACGGAGTGGGCGATGGGCGTGCTGGACAGCCTTCTGACCGGACTCGACGATCAGACCCGGACGCGGACCCTCGACATGATCGCGCAAAGCATCGCGGAGGACCGCGAGCGTGCGCCGGAGGTCTCGCACCGTCGCCGCGTCGACACCGGGACCCGCGCGCGCCGGTCCACCGGCCCTCGGGGCCGTCACCACCAGCGGGTGTCCGCGGGGGACGTTTCCTCCTGATCGACCTGATTGACCATCGGTTCGGCCGGGATGAGCCGGGCCGGAAGCCGTGGGCGGCCTGAGGGTGATGGCGCGGCCGATGACGGCCGCCCGCATTGGCCTGACGATTCCTGACTGCCTGACGATTCCCGGCTGGTTTTGGTCTCGCCGGGAGCATGACGGTCGCTCCGCCCACCTGGGCGCTGATCGTCTGATCGATTTTTTTTGTGGCCGACATAGATCATCATGTAGGCCTTCGTGCTGTTCGCCGGGCCGGCTGATGGTGAACGCCGGCTGACGTCGGCTGATGGTGGACCGGATCGGATGAATGGCTTCTCCGAATGGCTCCGCTGCTGCGTGATTGGGAGCGGAGAACGCGGGAAGGGCGAACGCTGCACCGGACCGAACGTCACCACAACAACGTCACCACAACGAGGAGGGATCATGGCGATGAGCGAGGCCGACGTAGAGCGTGCCCGCGCGGCGCGACTGTCTGAGGACGATGTGGTGGGAGTTCTGCTCGACCAGCACGCTCGCATTCGTGACCTGTTCGCCGAGGTGCGCACGGGGACGGGCGAGGACAAGCGGCAGGCGTTCGACGAGCTGCGCGCGCTGCTCGCGGTCCACGAGACCGCCGAGGAGATGGTCGTGCGGCCCGTGACGAAGAAGGTCGACAAGTCCGTCGCCGCTGCCCGCAACGAGGAGGAGGACAAGGCCGGCCGCGTGCTCCGGGAGCTGGGGAAGATGGACCTGGACAGCGCCGAGTTCGCGCGGAAGCTGACCGATCTGGAGCGCTCCGTGTCCGCCCACGCGGAGCACGAGGAGAGCGAGGAGTTCCCGCGCGTGCGGGCGGCCCGCGACGAGCATCAGCTTGAAGGCATGGGCCGCAAGCTGCACGCCGCGGAAAAGGTCGCCCCGACGCACCCGCACCCGTCGACCGCCGGTTCCCCCGCCGCCCAGTGGACGGTCGGACCGGTCGTATCGGCGGTCGACCGGGCGCGCGACGCCATGCGGTGACCTCCGGCTGACAGCGTCGTCGACGAGATGAGGCGCGGGGCTGGCCACAGATATCTGTGGCCAGCCCCGCGCCTTTGCCCGTCCCTGTGCCTGGGCCATGGCCCAACGTCACGCCGGCGCTGGTGCGGGCGTCGCCTTTGTCCCCGCCTCAGGTGTCGCTGGTCAGCGGCCCATCCGGACCACGTCGTGGCCGGCCGCCCGGGCCTGGCCGGCGTCGGGCGCGGTGAGGGTTCTGCGCCTGCTCTCCGAGGGGTAGGCCGGTCCCGCGGCTATCGGTCTTGCCTACCAGTAGAACGCGTGCTAAACATTTGTCCCAGCACGATTTGGCGGTTGCCCAAGACTGTGTCGCTCGGGAGCTGCCATGGTCGTGTCATCGAGGTGGCGAGGCCGCCTATCGATTCGACGCTGCCGCATGCCTGGCGATTCTTTCCGTTCCCCGCCGCGGCGGGGAACGGACAGGGCTGTGCGGGCCAGTCGTCCCTGGGGCCGGACGACCGAATCCGGAAAGCCCGCTCCCGTCAAAAAGAATATCTACGTCAGGAACGATACGTCCGCCGGACCTCGACTGGCGGGCTGGCTCGCCGCTTGGACCGCTGGTTCCTTTGCGCCTCGTCACCTCTCGAGCCTTCGGGCTCGCCACCGGCGCGACAGCGCTCCGCGTCGGCGGCAGGGACCACGAGAAACGCCTGGCACCACGACGGGAGACAGCGCGCACGATGAACCTGCCTCGATTACACGCGCGGACGGTCACGGTGGCCCTCGCCGTCGCGCTCGTGACCTCACCCGGCCTGCTCTCCGGCTGCGGGGCGCCGTCGGGCGCGTCCGGCGGCGCGGCCAGCCCCTGCCCGGCCCCGGGCCTGGGCCCGGGCCCGGGAGTGGCGCCGGGCGCGATCAAAATCGGGCTCGCCCTTTCTGACAGTGGCCCCGCCGCGGTCGTGGACGCCTTCAAGGGGGTGCGCGGCGCGGTCGACGCCCGGGTGGACCTACAGAACGCCCGCGGCGGCGTCGGCGGCCGCCGGATCGATCTCGTCTGGCAGGACGACCAGGCCTCCGCCGCGGGATTCTCGTCGGCGGTACGTCGTCTCGTCGATCGCGAGCGGGTCTTCGGCCTCATCGCGCTGACGGTCGCCTTCGGCGGCTCAGCTGCCTGGCTGCAGAAGAAGAACGTCCCGGTCACCGGGTTCGCCTCCAGTGCCGAATGGAGCGAGTATCCCAATGCCTTCCATTTCGGCAGCCTGTTCAACAAGGGCACCGTCTCGACGTTCGGTGACTACGTCAAGGCGGAGGGCGGCACCAAGGCGGTGGTCGTCGTCGACCCGAGCGCGGCGACCTCACCGACCCTCGTCACGGCGCTCTCGGCCAGCCTGCGAAGCCGCGGGGTCCAGGTCGTCGACCAGGTCGACTTCACCCACGAGATCAGCAGCGCGTCGAGTGTCGCCGATGAACTGAAGCAGTCCGGCGCCGACGCACTGGTCGGCTCCGCGCAGGCCGCCGACTTCATCGACATCTACGCCCGGGCCAAGGATCTCGGGGTGGGGATCAACGTCGCGCTGAATGCCGCCGGCTACAGCTCGTCCCTGCTCGAGACGTTCGGTCCCAAGATGGCGGGGATGACGACCATCTCGACCTTCGCCGCGCCGGGCTCCCCGGCGATGACCGCGTACGACAACGCGATGACCACCTACTCCCCGGAGATGACGGACCCGAGCGATGAGATCGCGATCGCGGCGTACGTCGCCGCCGACGAGATGATCCACGGCCTCGAGCTGGCCGGGCCCTGCCCGACCCGCGCCGAGTTCATCGAGAGGCTCCGGCGGGTGACGGACTTCACCGGCAGTGGCCTGATGCCCCCGGTCGACCTGTCCAAGCCCAGGGCGCCAGTCCTCTGCGAGAACTTCATCAAGGCCGACCCCACGGGCCGCGGCTTCACCGCGGTGCGGCCACCGGCGGAGTTCGACCATGACGGCTACTGGTGCGGCCAGCCGGTCCCGGGCGGGTAGCGCCCTCGGCCGAGGACGGGGACCTTCGGGCATATCGCTGTACGGAATGTTCGGGAACGTCTCGGTACCCATAACGCTGGTCGACCCGGTGAACCTGAAGGGCTATCTCGTCGTGACCGACAGCCAGGGGCAGGATCTCGGCCCCATGGCCGTCCAGTTCGGTATCAGGAACGACACCTCGGCGGCCGCCACGTACACGTTCGCCGCGCCGCCGGCCGGGGCGCGCGTGAGCGTTTTCGCCGACGCGCGGCCGCTTTTCACCGACGTGGTGGTGACCGGGTGAGGCGGCCCACGCCGGCGGCAGCCACGGTCCAGGCCGACGGTTATACCGACAGCGTGGGCGCGGTGGACGACAACCAAACCCTCTCCCAGCGTCGCGCGGAGGCCGTCGCGGCGCGGCTACGGGCGGCGGGGGCGGCGACCGGAGTCACGGTGGCGACGACGGGACACGGCGCGTCGGATCCGGTCGCCGAACACTCACCCGGACGGCTCTGACGATCCCGACGGCCGGGCGAAGAACCGGCGCGTCACGGTCACCTACCAGACGGGCTGACGGCGGCGGGGCCGGTGCGGACGCCGAGATCGGCGGCCCACCCGTGGCCCGCCACTCGCGGCCCTCGCCCGGACGACGGCGCAATCCGGTCGTCGCCGGCCGAGCGACCTGATCGACAGCGTGTCGTCAGCGGACGGTGGCGACGCCGGGCGGGGTGAAGCGGGCACCGGCGATCTTCTCGCTGACGCCGATGCGGTCGAGGTACGGGGTGATGCCGCCGAGGTGGAAGGGCCAGCCGGCGCCGAGGATCATGCACAGGTCGACGTCGGCGGCCTCGGCGACGACGCCCTCGTCGAGGAGCAGGCGGATCTCCTGGGCCAGGGCCGAGAGCGCCGAGGCGCGGACCTCGTCACCGCTCGGCGCGAGCGCGGAGCCCGCGCCCGCGCCGTCGCCGGCGACCGGGCCGCGGGCGAGCGCCGCGGCCTCCTCGTCGACGACCTGCGCGCCGTCCGGGCCGGTCGTGTAGATGTTGGTCTTGCCGGCGGCGACGACCCGGCCCAGGCCCGCGGGGGAGTGGAACCGGTCGGGGAACGCCTCGTGCAGCGTCTCGGCGACGTGCAGCGCCACCGGCGGGCCGACCAGCGCGAGCAGCGTCAGCGGCGACATCGGCAGGCCCAGCGGGTCGAGCGCCGCGTCCGCCTCGGCGACCGGGGTGCCGGCCTCGATCGCGCCGAGCACCTCGCCGAGGAAGCGGGTGAGCAGCCGGTTGACGACGAACGCCGGCGCGTCCTTGACGAGGACGGCGTTCTTGCCGAGCTTCTTGGCGACCGCGAGCGTCGTGGCGATCGCGGCGTCGTCCGTCCGGGCCGCCCGCACCACCTCGACGAGCGGCAGCACCGCGACCGGGTTGAAGAAGTGCAGGCCGGCGACCCGCTCGGGGTGCGCGAGGCCCGCGGCCATGTCGGTCACGGACAGCGCGGAGGTGTTCGTCAGCAGCAGGGCGTCGGGGCGGACCACCGCCTCCAGCTCGCCGAGCACCACCTGCTTGACCTTCAAATCCTCGAAGACGGCCTCGATGACGAGGTCGGCGTCGGCGAACGCGTCCTTGGTCAGCGAACCGGTGACCAGGGCCTTGAGCCGGTTGGCCTTGTCGTGGGAGACCCGGCCGCGCAGCAGCAGGTTGTCGACCTCGCGGTGGACGTAGCCGACGCCCTTGTCGAGGCGGGCCTGGTCGAGGTCGGTGAGCACGACCGGCACCTCGAGGCGCTGGGCGAACAGCAGCGCGAGCTGGCTGGCCATCAGCCCGGCGCCCACGACGCCGACCTTCGTCACCGGCCGGGCGAGCTTCGGGTCCGGCCCGCCGACCGGCTTGCGGGCGCGCTTCTGGGTCAGGTCGAAGGCGTAGAGGCTCGCGGCGAGTTCGTCGGAGACCGACAGGTCGGCGAGCGCCGTCGTCTCGGCGGCGTAGCCGGCGTCACGGTCGGCCGTCTCGGCCAGCGCCAGCAGGTCCAGCGCGCGGTAGGCGGCGGGCGCGGCGCCGTGCAGCTTCGCGTCTGCCAGCGCCCGGCCGCGGGCGAGCGCGTCCGCCCAGGCCTGGCCGCGCTCGACGGCCGGGCGGGCGGCGACCGGATCGACAATGTCGTCTGACAGCCGCCGGTCGCGCGAGGCTTCGCCATTGTCGCTCGACCTTTGGCTCAGGCCGCGCAGCACCCGGCCGACCCAGCCGAGCGCCTCCTCGAGGAAGTCGGCCGGCTCCAGCAGGACGTCGGCGAGGCCGAGCTTCGCCGCCTGCGGGCCCTTGAGGGTGCGGTTGGTGTTGAGCGGGTTCTCGATCGCGAGGGTGACGGCCTTGTCGGCGCCGACCAGGTTCGGTAGCAGCTGGGTGCCGCCCCAGCCGGGTACCAGACCGAGGAACACCTCCGGCAGCGCGAGCACCGGGATGCCGGCGGAGAACGCCCGGTAGTCGCAGTGCAGCGCCAGCTCCAGGCCACCGCCCATCGCCGCGCCGTTGACCAGCGCGAACGTCGGCACCTTCCGCCCGCGAAGCTTGCCCTCGCCGACGCGGCGCAGCGCCTGGTGCCCCAGCTCGCCGAGCTTCTCGATCGCCGGCCGGATCGCGTCCGGGTCGGTGAAGGACGACCGGAACGACAGGTCCGCGCCGACGCAGAAGATGAACGGCTTGCCGGTGACGGCGACCGCGGCGACCGGCGGCGTGTGCGCCTCGATCTCGTCGACGGCGGCCAACAGCTCGCGCAGCCCGGCGGGGCCGAACGTGTTCGGCCGGGTGTGGTCATGCCCGTTGTCCAGCGTGATCAGGGCGATCGGGCCGTCGACCCCGGGAAGCTGGGCGTAACGGACGTAGGCGTGCGTGACGACCTCGTCCGGAAAGTCCAGCGCTGCGCCAGTGCTGCTCATGCGGCGGTTCTCCTGTCCGGATCGGTCTCAGGCCGAGAAGTGGGGGTTTTCCCAGATCGTGGTGGCGCCCATGCCGAAGCCGACGCACATCGCGGTCAGGCCGTAGCGGACCTCGGTGTGCTCCTCGAACTCGCGGGCGAGCTGCGTCATCAGCCGCACGCCGGAGCTCGCCAGCGGGTGGCCGAGCGCGATCGCGCCGCCGTAGGGGTTGACCCGCGGGTCGTCGTCCGCGAGGCCGAAGTGGTCGAGGAACGCCAGCACCTGGACGGCGAACGCCTCGTTCAGCTCGAACAGGCCGATGTCGTCGATCGTCAGGCCGGTGCGGGCGAGCGCCTTCTCGGTCGACGGGATCGGGCCGACGCCCATCACCTCGGGCGCCACCCCGACGAACCCGAACCCGACGAGAGACATCTTCTTGGACAGGCCCAGCTCGTCGGCGACCTCGCTCGCGGCCAGGATGCAGCCCGTCGCGCCGTCGTTGATGCCGGCCGAGTTGCCTGCCGTCACCCTGCCGTGCGGCCGGAACGGGGTCTTCAGCTGCGCCAGGCCCTCGACGGTCGTGCCCGGCCGCGGCGGCTCGTCGGCCGTCACGTACTCCCAGCCGGTCTCGGCGTGCCGCGCGGCGACCGGGACGAGGTCCGGCTGGATCTTGCCGTCCGCGTAGGCCTTCGCGACCTTCTCCTGGGACGCGGCGGCGTAGGCGTCGGCGCGCGCCTTGGTGATGTCGGGGTAGCGGTCGTGCACGTTCTCGGCGGTCATGCCCATGACCAGCGCGGACGGGTCGACGAGCTTCTCGGAGACGAAGCGCGGGTTCGGGTCGACGCCCTCGCCCATCGGGTGGCGCCCCATGTGCTCGACGCCGCCGGCGATCGCCACGTCGTAGGCGCCGATACCGATCGCGGACGCCGTGGTGGTGACGGCCGTGACGGCGCCGGCGCACATCCGGTCGATCGCGTAGCCGGGCACCGACTCGGGCAGCCCGGACAGGATCCCGGCGACCCGGCCGATCGTCAGCCCCTGGTCGCCGATCTGGGTCGTCGCGGCGATCGCCACGTCGTCGACCCGCTCCGGCGGCAGGGACGGGTTGCGCCGCAACAGGTCCCGGATGACCCGGACCACCAGGTCGTCCGCGCGGGTCTCGGCGTAGACCCCCTTGGCCTTGCCGAACGGGGTGCGTACCCCGTCGACGAACACGACGTCGCGGACAGCACCACGGGATGCCTTGAACACGGAGGTCCTCCCCGGCGAGGAACGGCTCGGCTGGGCCGTGCCACCGGGCGTCGCCCAGCGGCACCCCGCCAGCCTACGACAGAGTTACCGATGAGTAGGTAACAACCGCCGCGAGTCTTCCATGCCCCTCTGGCCACCGTGCCAGGCGCGCCCCGTCTTGCCCGGCGCACGCTCCGCGTCGCTCCTGTCGAACCCGGTGTCGGCCCTGTCAGGCCCACGGCGGCCGGGTCACGTGGACAGCAGGCAGTCCTTGCCGCCTTCCTTGCCAATCTTGTAGTCGTACGCGGTGGTCTTGCCATTCCGGGTGATCCTGGCGGTGACGACCCGCGTGGTGGAGCCGTTGCGTGAGCTCACGCTGTACCCGGTGGTCTTGAACTTGGAGATCGGGCCCTCGGCCGTGTCCCGCTGCCGCATGACCGTGGTGAAGTCCGCGGCGGAGCCCTGGCCGCGCAGCGAGCCGCACAGCCGGTCGTAGGCCTGCTGGTAGCGGGCGCCCCGCACGTCGCCCAGGTAGCCGCTGACCACGGACTTCGGTCCCGAGCCCGCCTTGGCGAGCGTCGCGATGCCGGCCGCGCAGCCGCCGACGATGAGCACGGCCACGAGGACGACGGGCAGCACCCAGCGTCGCCGCTTCCTGGGCGCCGGCGCGCCCGCGCCCGGGTAACCGGGCAGGCCCGGCCCGGCCGGCGCGCCGTACCCCGCAGCGTCGCCGTAGCCGGGTGCCCCGTAGCCGGGCTGCCCCCCGTAGCCGGGCTGCCCCCCGTAGCCCGGTTGGCCGCCGTACCCGGGCTGCTGGCCGTAGCCCGGTTGGCCGCCGTACCCGGGCTGAGCGGGGTAGCCGGGCTGGCCGGGGCCGGCGGGCTGTCCCGGCCAGGCGGCGCCGGGCTGCGCGTCGTACTGCGTCGGGGTGGCGGGGTGTCCGTACTGGTTGGCGTTCACTGCGTCCTCGGTTCTGGTGGCTGAAAGATCGGAGAAGGCAAGATCGAAGGCGGCGCGCGAGCACCGCGCCGACGGGCGTCTCGCGGCCGGGCGGGCGGCTCGCGGAAGGTGCGGAAGGTGCAGAAAGGGCTGGGTCAGATGGTGCGCAGGCAGTAACGGCCGTCGTGACGGTCGACGCGATATACGCGGCTCGTGGCCGCGTGCTCGCGCCGGACGAGGACGGTGACGTCGCGCTCCGACTCCGTGGCCGGCGTGGGGGCGAGCGTCACGCCGGTGACGCTGACCGCGCGGATCGTCCCGCCGTCACGGGCGTTCTGAGCCAGTAGGTCGTTCTGGAAGTCGCCGGGGCCGTACGCGTGGCCGGCCGTCGCGTGCTCGTCGAGCGTCTGGCCGCACAGCCGCTGGTAGGCGGCCCACAGCTGACCGTGGCCGATCTGTGTCAGGTAGGCGCTGACGGTGTCGCCTGGCTGAGCCTCCCCCTGCGCCGCGAGCGCGCCGATCCCGACACCGCCCGCCGCGAGGACGGTCGCGATCCCGGCGGCCGGCAGGACGACGGCGAGCCGCCGCCGCGCCGGCCGGGTCGGCGCGACCCGGGCGGGCGCCGATGGCGCGGCAACTCTGCCGTCGGTCGCCGCGAGCGCGCCCGCACCCGCGTCGTCGGCGTCGTCGGCCGGCTCGCCGGGGAACCAGACGACGCCGTCGTCGAAGACACCAGGACCGGAGACCGGGACTCCCGCCGTGTCCGGGACTCCCGCCGCGTCCGGGACTCCCGTCGTGTCCGGAGCGCTCGCGGTGTCCGGGGCGCCCGCGGCGACCGCCGGCTCGATGGCCTCCGGGGCGATGGCCGCGGCGACGGTCCCGACCGTGGCCGGCTCGGCCGTCGAGACCTGAACGCATGCCGTCGGGTGGCCCCGGCGACGGCGCGTGCGCCTGGGGCGGGTCGACGGATCCGACACGGCGGCTTCGTTGACGCCACTCACGGGAGGTCCTTTCAGCTCGCCACGGCCGGCCACGGGACGGCGTCGTCCCAGGCGGCGGTCGACCCGGCGCGGGCAGGTGTTCGGGGCGCCGAGCTCACGAGAACCTCGGCGGCGGGAAGCAGACGGATCCGTTACGGACCCGCTGTCGTGGCCTTACCTGGCGGTTAGGCCACGCCGTCATTCTGAGGACGGGAATCGCCCCTCGAACCGCGTTCGTCGCCCCGGCGACTGTCGCCCGCACGGCACCCGCCACGTGATCCCGAAGCAGGCCCGCGTCGGCGACCTAGGCGTCGGTGAGCTCGCGGGGGACGGCGACGACGTCGACGAGGGCGCCGTTTCGCCACACGGTGACCTCCAGGCGGCGGCCGATGGCGTGTTCGACCATGAGCTTCTGGATGGCGGTGCTGGTGGCGATCTCCTGGCCGTCGACGGACAGGACGACGTCGCCACGACGCAGGCCCGCGCGTTCGGCGGGGCTGCCGTCGACCACCTGGGCGACCCGCAGGCCGGCGCGGCGCCCCACCTTGGCGGCCAGCGCCGGTGGCAGCGGGGCCTCGGCGCCGGCGATGCCGAGCCAGGCGCGGCGGACCCGGCCGTGGCGCATCAGGGTGGCGATCAGGCCGCGGGTGGTGTCGTTGATCGGGACGGCGAGGCCGAGGCCGATCCCCGCGACCGCCGTGTTGACGCCGACCATGCGGCCCCGGCTGTCGGCGAGCACCCCGCCGCTGTTGCCCGGGTTGAGGGCCGCGTCGGTCTGGATGACCTCGTCGACGACCCGGCCGGACTGGGTCGGCAGCGAGCGGCCGAGCGCGGAGACGATCCCGGCGGTGACGCTGCCGGCCAGGCCGAGGGGGTTGCCGAGCGCGACGACCAGCTGGCCGACCCGCAGCTGGCCGGCGTCGCCGAGGGTGACCGGAGACGGCACGTCGCCGCGCGCCCGGAGCACCGCGAGGTCCGACAGCGGATCACGGCCGATCACATCGGCGGTGACGTCGGAGCCGTCGGTGAAGATCGCCTCGGCGGTGTCCGCCCCCTCTACGACGTGCGCGCTGGTGAGCAGGAACCCGTCGGTGGTCAGGACGCTCGCGCTGCCGGCGCCCTGCCCGCGCCGGCCGCGGACCCGCAGGCTCGCGACGCTCGGCAGCACCGTGCTCGCCACGTGGACGACGGCCGCTGAGTAGGCGTCGAGCGGCTCCTGCTCGGCCGGCTCGTCGCCCTGGCCGGCGGGGTCGTCACGCTGGGCTGGCGGGACGTCATCACTCATGTCGCCAGCAACCGGCGGCGGCCACGGATCGTGCCCGGGTTCGCGCTCGGCGGACATCCCGGGCCAGACCGCCCGCGCGGTCGCGTCCAGCAGGATCAGCGGGTACTGGCCGGTAGGACCAGCGGGAGCTAGGGGGCGGCCTCGGTGCCGCCGGCCGGACCGGCGGCCGCGGTGGCGGCCCGGCCGGCCGGGCGCGGCTCCTGGGGCTCGGCCTTGGGGGGCTCGATCAGGGCGACGGCGATCGCGGTCGCCGTCAGGTCCACCTGCCAGGGGCGGGCACCGCCGGCGCGCAGCGCGTCGGCCACGGCCGCGGCGGACAGCTCGCCGGGCGGCGACCAGGCGACCCGCCGGGTCAACGCGGGCTCGATCAGGTTCTCCACCGGCATGTTCTGCTCGCCCGCGACCTTGTTGAGGCTGGCGCGGACCCGGGCGAGCCGGGCGGCGGCGATCGGGTCGCGCTCGGCCCACCGGTTGGGCGGCGGCAGCCCGTCGCCGCCGGTGGAGGCGGTCGCGGGCGGGAGCTCCGCGTCCGGCAGCGCCGCGGCCTGGGTCAGCGCCGTCATCCAGACGCCGGCGCTGCGCCGCAGCCGCGGCCCGGAGAACACCGGCAGCTTGACCAGCTCGGCGGCGTCGGCGGGCGCGGACAGCACCGCGTCGATGATCGCGCTGTCTGGCAGCACCCGGCCGGGCGCGATGTCGCGGACGCGGGCGATCTTGTCCCGGGCGGTCCACATCGAGCGGACCGCGGCCAGCTGCCGTCGGCTGCGGGCGCGGTGGATGCCGCTGGTGCGCCGCCAGGGCTCGGCCCTCGGCTCGCGTGGCGGGGCGGCGGCGATCGCCGCGAACTCCTGGAGGGCGAACTCCAGCTTGCCCGTCTCGGTGAGCTCGGCCGTGAGCGCGTCACGCAGCTCGACGAGCAGCTCGACGTCGAGCGCCGCGTAGCGCAGCCACGGCTCGGGCAGCGGTCGGGTCGACCAGTCAGCCGCGGAGTGCCCCTTCTCCAGGCCGAACCCGAGCACCCGCTCGACCATCATCCCGAGCCCGACCCGCTCGTAGCCCAGCAGCCGGCCGGCGAGCTCGGTGTCGAACAGCCTCGTCGGGCGCAGCCCCAGCTCGGCCAGGCAGGGCAGGTCCTGGCTCGCGGCGTGCAGCACCCACTCGCACTCGCCGACCTTCTCCTGGAGCACGGTCAGGTCGGGCAGTGTGACCGGGTCGATCAGCACCGTGCCGGAGCCGCGCCGGCGGATCTGGACCAGGTAGGCGCGCTGGCTGTAGCGATAGCCGGATGCGCGCTCGGCGTCGAAGGCCACCGGACCCTCACCCGCGGCGAGCCGCTCGGCCACCGCGGCGAGGGCCCTCGCGTCGCTGGTGACGGGTGGTACGCCCTCGACCGGTTCCAGCAGTGGGGTGACGGCGGGCGACGCCGGCTCTGCCGCGTCGGTCACGTCTGGTCTGCCACCCCCGCTGAGCTGCCGTGTTGAGTTCGGAACCGTCGACGTCACGATCGGCGATGGTACGTGTCAAAGCCGCGGTTGGCAGGCCGGTCGGCGGATCAAACGTACCGTTTATACGCTTCGTAACGAGGCTACCGGCACCAGTGACCGGCGTACCGGCATATGTACGCGGCTCGCCCGCGCTGCCCGAGGGGCGGGTGCTGCGTGCCGCGCGGGCCGGCTGACCAGCGGTTAGAAGCGGCGTCCGGGGAGAGAGACGACGCCGGCGATGCGGGGCGGCAGGCCGGCCATGGCGGCCAGCAGGTCGGCGAACGCATGCAGGTGGGCGGCCGTGCCCTGGGCCGACCAGGGCGTCCCACCCTCCCCGCCGGGACGGGGCCGGCCGGCTGTCTCCGCCCAGTCGGGAGACCAGGAGCAGCGCATCTCGACGTCGAAGCTGTCGCCGTCGGGCGCGAGCACCCCGAAGCGGCGCGACGTCGTCGTGGTGACCGTGCCACCGAGTGCCCGGACGCCCACGCCGTGCGCCGCCATCGCCTCGACCAGCCAGGACCATGCCACCTCGGGCAGCATCGGGTCGGTCGCGACCTCGGGCTCGACGGCGGCGCGGGCATAGCAGACCAGCCGGGCGGTGCCCTCCCAGGCGTTGTGCCCCGCCGGATCGAACAGGAGGACGAGCCGGCCGGCGGCGAGGTCCTCGTCATCGCCGGCGAGGCTGGCCGCGAGCGCGAACGCGTAGGGCGCGACCCGGCTCGGCGGCGTCGCCTCCCGGACGGCCAACTCGGGGCGCAGCGTGCCCAAGGCCTCCCGCAACGCCGTGGCCGTGGCGACGAACAGGCCCGGCCCCGCGAGGGCCGGCGTCGTCGTGGTCGCCGCCGTCACCGCCGCTCGCGCGGACCCGGCGTCGGGTGACAACGGGACGCCCATGGCGGCCACGTTAGGGCGTAGGCGTAGATCGCGCTGGCCGGACGCCGGAGCGTGCTGCTTCGACCCCGATGGGTGCGCCCGGTGGGGTACCGCCCGATGTGGGGCGACCGCGGGAACGACGCCGGGGCCAGGTGCCTCCGGCGCCGTGCCGTACAGGCTCACGCCAGCGACCGTGGAGCGCGCCTGGCACCGGCCAGGGGGCGCGGCGTCCTGCCTCGGGACGAGGCGTCCGGTTCGCGGCCGGGCCCCGGCTGGCGGACCACCCGGGGCCGGGGCCGGTCCGCCTCGTCGTCCAGCCCGGCGCCGGGCTGGGTCAGGGGCGCGACCAGGATCGCGGCACCGCAGTGCGCACAGGCCCGCTCGGGACAGTCCGCGCCGTGCCCGTCGAGGCATTCCGGCCGCTCGAACCGCCGCTCGTCGGCACACTCGGGGCAGTGGTGGTACTCGCCCACGGGGTCACGGTCACCGGTGAGGGTGGCCGCCCCGTGCCGGCCTGCCGGGGCGGAGCGCCCGGGGCCCGCGTTCCCGGCGGGATGATCAGGCTGATCGGGCTCGCGTCCAGGGAGCATGACCGCACCTCCTGTGGCCGGCTGATTCTGCTGGTCGGGGTCCGGGGTCTTCTGCTGGTCGGGGTCCAGGGTCGCCCCCGGGGCACTGTCGCGGCCCGCGGCGAAGCTGCCCCGGCAGCGAGCAGGCAGCGCCAGCTCGGACATCGCATGCACTCCCAGCCCTTTCGGACGGGACAGACGGTGCCACGACCATGGCTGATCTCCACGCATTCCCCCCGGCGTGTCGCGCCGGACCGGCTGTGCCCCGCGCGCGACACATGTGACGAGCGTCCCGGTTCCACCCGTTGGGCGCCCGATGGGCATTCTTCGGCCCTGGGTCGGGTGCCTCGAGAGGCCGGGGGAGCCTGGCCGACGAGATCCGGAATGTCCCGCCGCGGGTGCGGCGGCCGGAAGCCGGGGGAGTAGTTTCTACTAGAGGTAGAAGTTCCGGAGCCGTCGCCTGGGAAGGCTGGCGGCGCCGCTGGCGACGCGGGTTCGGCACCCTCGGCCGGCACGTGTCACGATCGGAGTATGGCTGTGGGAGCTCCGTCTGCCTTGACCGCGCCCGCCGGGCCTCGCCGGCCCGGGCTGGCGGAACGCGCGTCCCTGCTGCGCGCCGCCCGGCGGGAGCCGACCGACGCGACGCCGGTGTGGTTCATGCGCCAGGCCGGCCGGGCCCTGCCGGAGTACCGGGCGCTGCGCGCCGGGGTGCCGATGCTGGACTCCTGCCAGGACGCCGCGCTGGTCACCGAGATCACGCTGCAGCCGGTCCGCCGGTTCGGCACGGACGCGGCGATCTTCTTCTCGGACATCGTCGTACCGCTGGTCGCGATCGGCGTGGACGTCGACATCGTGCCCGGGACCGGGCCGGTGGTGGCCGAGCCGATCCGCGACGCGGCCGGTCTCGCGCAGCTGCGCCCGATCTCGCCTGACGACGTCCCCTACATCCACGACGCGGTCCGGCTGCTGCTCGCCGAGCTCGGCGACACCCCGCTGATCGGCTTCGCCGGGGCGCCGTTCACGCTGGCCAGCTACCTCGTCGAGGGCGGCCCGAGCCGGACGCACGCGAAGACCAAGGAGCTGATGTACAGCAACCCCTCGCTGTGGCACGCGCTGCTGGACCGCCTCGCCGAGATCACCATCGGCTTCCTGCGGGTGCAGGTCGACGCGGGCATCGACGCGCTGCAGCTGTTCGACTCCTGGGCCGGCGCGCTCGACGAGGCCGACTACCGCCGCTACGTCGCCCCGCACAGCGCCCGGGTGCTGGCCGCCTTCGAGGACGCCGGGGTGCCGCGGATCCACTTCGGCGTCAACACCGGTGAGCTGCTCACCGCGATGGGCGAGGCGGGCGCGGACGTCGTCGGTGTCGACTGGCGGGTCGGCCTCGACGAGGCGGCCCGCCGGGTCGGCCCGGGCCGCGCCCTGCAGGGCAACCTGGACCCCACCGCGGTGTTCGCCCCCCGGGACGTGCTCGCCGAGAAGGTCCGTGACGTGCTGCTGCGTGGGTCCAAGGCCGAGGGGCACATCTTCAACCTCGGCCATGGCGTGCTGCCCGAGACCGACCCGGGCGTGCTGGCCCACATCGTCGACCTCGTTCATGGCGGCTAGGAATCCGCCGGCGTCGCTCCTGGCGGCCGGCAACCCGGCCGTCACGAGTGACGCCGGCCGAAAGACGCGCGACGTCGACGAGACCCCGCGCCCCCGCGGGTCCGTCCCAGGTCGCGGAGGGAGCGTTCCAGCGTGCGAGTGGTGATTGTCGGCGGGGGTATCGCGGGGCTGGCCGCGGCGCATGCGCTGGCCGGCCGGGCCGAGGTGACCGTGCTGGAGGCCGGCGACCGGGTGGGCGGCAAGCTGCGCACCACCCCGCTCGCGGGGCTCGACATCGAGGAGGGTGCCGAGTCCTTCCTGGCCAGGGTCCCGGAAGGTCTTCGGCTGGCCCGCCAGGTCGGCCTCGGCCACGACATCGTCCATCCCGACACCACCTCGGCGTCGCTGTGGATCAACGGGCGGCTGCGGCCGATCCCGCCGAACACGCTGCTCGGGGTGCCGACCGACGCGCTGGGGCTGATCCGCTCCCGGGTGCTGTCCCCGTGGGGACTGGTGCGCGCCGCAGCCGACCTGGTGCTGCCGCGCGCGAAGATGCCGGACGACCCGACGGTCGGTGACTACGTCGGTGCCCGGGTCGGGCGCCAGGTCGTCGACCGGCTGGTCGACCCGCTGCTCGGTGGCGTCTACGCCGGCCGGGCCGATGCGCTGTCGCTGCGCGCGACCGTCCCGCAGCTGGTGCCGATCCTGGCCGAGGACCGCTCGCTGCTGCTCGGCGCCCACCGGGTGCGGGCACGCACCGGGCCGGCGGCGGCGCCGGCCGTCGCCGCGGCGCCCTCGCCGGTGTTCGCCTCGGTGCGCGGCGGCCTCGGCGCCTTCGCCGCCCGGGTCGCCGAGGCCAGTGGCGCGACCGTGCGCACCGGGGTGCTGGCGCGCCGGCTCACCCAGGTGGAAGGCGGCTGGCGCGTCGACTTCGACGAGTCCGGCCCGGCCGGCGACGCCGGCCCGGATGCCGTGGCGGTCGGGCCGCGTGGCAGTGGCTCGCTGGATGCCGACGCGGTGATCCTCGCGGTCCCCGCCGGGGCCGCGCGCGAGCTGCTCAGCCCGGTCGCGCCGCGGGCCGCAGCGCCGCTGGCCGGCGTGCCGTACGCCTCGATCGGGCTGGTCACGCTCGTCTTCCGTGACGTCGACCTGCCGGCCGGCAGCGGTTTCCTGGTGCCGGCCCGGGAACGCGCGACGATCAAGGCCGCGACCTACCTGACCTCGAAGTGGCCGCACGTGTCCGGCGGCGGTCCGCTGCGGGTGATCCGCGCGAGCGTCGGGCGGGCGGGCGCCGACCGGGACCTGCGCCGCTCCGACACCGAGCTCGCCGGGGTGGTGGCCGCGGAGATCGCGCATGCCACCGGCCTGTCGGCCAGGCCGGTCGCGAGCCGGGTGAGCCGGTGGGGCGGGGCGCTGCCGCAGTACCTGCCGGGTCATCTGGAGCGGGTCGTGATGGTGCGACGGGCGCTGCCGCCGGGGCTCGCGCTCGCCGGCGCGGGCTACGACGGGGTCGGCATTCCCGCCTGCATCCGGTCCGGTGAGGCCGCGGCGGCGGCGGTGCTTCGGCCCGAGACGGATGTGGTCGGCGCGGTAAGCCGCCCCGCGAGCGAGGAAGAATAGGCGTATGTCGTCCACCCAGCCTTCGTCCACGTCGCAGCCGGAGTCCTCATCCCAGCTGGAGACCACGTCCCCGCGGCAGGAGCCCGGTACCCAGCACGGTGAGACGGCGAAGTCCGCCCGGGACCTGAACGCGGAGATGCTCTACACCAGCTGGTCGGTGTTCGCCGCCCGGCGGCCGCTGCCTGCCGACCGGTCCGCCGTCGCGGCCGAGGCGGACGCGCTGCTCGACGGCGCGCTCGCCAAGGACGTCTACACCCGGGGCGTGTACGAGATCTCCGGCTACCGTGCCGACGCCGACCTCATGATCTGGTGGACCTGCCCCGACCCGGACCTGCTGCAGGAGACCTACCAGCGGTTCCGCCAGACGACGCTGGGCGCGCACCTCGACCCGGTGTGGTCGGCCGTCGGCCTGCACCGGCCGGCCGAGTTCAACCGCAGCCACATCCCGGCGTACGTCCGGCGTGAGGACCCGCGCGACTACGTCTGCGTCTACCCGTTCAACCGCTCGCTCGAGTGGTACCTGCTGCCCGACTACGAGCGGCGCGGGATGCTCTCCGAGCACGGGATCATGGGCCGGGAGTACGAGGACGTACGCGCCAACACCGTCTCCGCCTTCGGCCTCGGCGACTACGAGTGGCTGCTCGCCTTCGAGGCGGACCAGCTGCACCGGATCGTCGACTGCATCCGCCACCTGCGCTCGAGCGCCGCCCGCCGGCACACCCGGCTGGAGACGCCCTTCTACACCGGCGCCCGCAAGCCCATCGCGGACATCGTCGCCGCCCTGCCCTGACATTGGTTCGCTCCGTGCGGGCGGCGCGCTCCGGCCCCGTACTCGCTTCGCTCCCACGGGACCTCCGCGCGCCGTCCTCCTCCGCTCACGGCGCTCCGGCGACCTCCGCTGCGGCCCAACCACTTCGCTTCGCTCGTGGCCGGGCCTCCGCGGAGGCGCGCCTCTGCGCCAGCTCGGTTGCTTTGCGCTCGGACGGTGTGGGACCACAAGACCGTGCTCGGGGCCACTTCGCTGCGCTCGTGGGGTGGAGTTCGCTCCCGACCGACCGGTACGGGAGCGCTCCAGCCGTCACTGGTCCAGACATCCACGAGCGAAGCGAAAGGGCCTACGGATGGGCCTGCTTCGGGTCGGTGACGTTCAGCGGTAGGTCCGCGCGTAGAGGCACACCTCCGCAGAGGCCTCCCACAAGCGAAGCGAAGTGGCCGTCTGGATCCAACATTTTGTCGATTGGTGACGTTCAGCGGCGGGTGACCGTAGCGGCGCGGAGGCGCGCCTCGCGGAGGCCCGGCCCCGGAGCGAAGCGATCGGGGCTGGGCCGCAGCGAGGTCGCCGGAGCGCCCGTGAGCGGAGGAGGACACGGCGCGGAGGTCCCGTGGGAGCGACGGGGTCCCTGCGGAATCGGCGAAGCCGATTTCGGAGGTCGTGAGTACGGGGCCGGAGCGCCGTGCCCGGACGGAGCGAACCAGAAAAGGGGGTCGACGTCCGCCTGGGCGCCCCCACCCGTCCGACGGACGCCGACCGCTCTCGCCCTGGCCGCCACGGCGGCCAGGGGGCCTCACCCCGGGGTCGCCATCCCGGGATTCGCGGACAGTAACACTTCGGCGTCGTTGTGTAACTCATTGTCGAGGCGCGGATTGCCCTCGCGCGAGGCTGGTGCGCGTTTGTCCGTCGATGACGGTCATCGCTCGAATGGCGCGTTCTGCCACGTGGGGGCGCTGGTGGGGCGATAGTCAGGGGCGGGTAGGTTTGCCCGCGTGGCCACGGTCTGGTGGCTCTCACGCCCTTGCGCGGGATCAGCAGTCGCGCCGGGACGCGGGAACGGGGCTCGCGGTGGCGCACACCGAAGGGGGAGCACCCGAACACGGGTGGGTCCGCGCGGTGTGGCGCGTGGGGGGAGCCGGTGGAGTTGCCCACCGCGGAGGAGAACGTGCTGACGCTGCAGGGATGCGTTGCCCACTGGTTCGCGGGGGGCGCGCGGTGACGGCGACCGCGCCGGCCGGCTGGCAGGCGGCCAGTCCGCCCCAGCGGACGGCGGCGCCCGGCCGTGCTCCGCGAGGCGGCCAGGCGCCGCCGCCGGGCGGCTACCGGGCCCAGCTGCGGTGGGAGCATCGCTACGTCCGGGTGCTGATCCTCTTCGACGCCGCCGCCTGTGTGGCCGCGACCGGTGTGGCATACGTCATCCGGTTCGGTGGCTTTCTGCACTTCGAGATGCGGGCCACGTCGCCGCGGTGGTACCTGCTCGCGACGGTGCTGCTGCCACTGGTCTGGGGCGTCGCGATGTCGTTGAACCGGGCCTACGAGCCCCGGTTCCTCGGCGGCGGCTCCGAGGAGTTCCGCCGGGTCGTCAACGCCGCGATGCGGGTCGTCGCGACGGTTGCGACCGTGTCGTACGTGACCAAGGCGGAGATCGCCCGCGCCTACGTGCTGGTCGTCTTCCCGGTGGCGATCCTGCTGACCGTGGCCGGCCGGATCGGCGGGCGCGGCCTCCTGCACCGGGCGCGCCGGCAGGGCCGGTGCATGCACCGGGTGCTCGTGGTCGGCGCCGGCGAGTCGGCGGCGATGCTGGTCCGGCTCGCGCAGCGCGACCCGACAGCGGGGTGGTCGGTCGTCGGCGTCGTGCTGGACCGCTCGCCCGGTCGGCACAGCAGCGACCGTCCCGAGCGCAGCGGGTTCGACCTGCTGGGCGTGCCGATCGTCGGCACCACCGAGTCGCTGCACACCTCGATCAGGGCGACCCGCGCCACCACGGTTGCGATCTCGCCGCAGGTGGACGGCGGGACCCTGCAGCGGATGCTGTGGAACCTGGAGGGCTCGGACGTCGAGGTGCTCGTCTCGTCGGCGCTGACCGACGTCGTCGGCCCGAGGATCTCGATCCGGCCGGTGGCCGGCCTGCCGTTGCTGCACGTCGAGGAGCCGGAGCTGACCGGCTCGCGCCGGGTCATGAAGATGCTCTTCGACCGGGCGGTGGCGCTGAGCATCGTCCTGTTCTTCTCGCCGCTGCTGCTCGGGCTCGCGCTCGCGGTCCGGCTCAACAGCCGCGGACCGGCAATCTTCAAGCAGGTCCGGGTCGGCCGGGGCGGCCAGCCGTTCAAGATGTACAAGTTCCGCTCGATGTACGTCGACGCCGAGGCGCGCCTGGTCGGGCTGCGGACGAGCAACGAGGGCCAGGGCCTGCTGTTCAAGATGCGCGACGACCCGCGGGTGACCGGGGTCGGGAAGTTCCTGCGCAAGTGGTCGCTCGACGAGCTGCCGCAGCTGTTCAACGTCCTGCGGGGGGACATGTCGCTGGTCGGCCCCCGCCCGCCGCTGCCGAGTGAGGTCGCCGCGTACGAGGGCGACGTGCACCGCCGGCTGATGGTCAAGCCCGGCCTGACGGGCCTGTGGCAGATCAGCGGCCGCTCCGACCTGGCCTGGGACGAGTCGGTCCGCCTCGACCTGCGCTACGTCGAGAACTGGACGCTGGCCATGGACTTCGTGATCCTCTGGCGCACCGTCTTCGCGGTCCTGCGCCGCGAGGGCGCCTACTAGCCAGCGGTTCGTCCTAGCCAGCGGTTCGTCAGCGCGTCGCGGCTGGTGGAACGGGCCACAGTGTTTTCTTGACAGGTTCAAGAAAACGGGGAAGAGTATGCGCCATGGCCGCCGCCTTGGACTTCCAGGGGATGCTGCGAGGGGCCGGTCTGCGTGTGACCCGACCTCGGATGGCCGTGCTGGGCGCTGTGTTCGCCCACGCACATGCCGACACGGACTCGATCATCGGCGTCGTTCGCCGGGAGCTGCCCGAGGTGTCGCACCAGGCCGTGTATGACTCGCTGCATGCGCTGACGGCCGCGGGGCTGGTGCGGCGCATCCAGCCGGCCGGCTCCGTGGCCCGCTACGAGTCGAGAGTCGGGGACAACCACCACCACGTCGTGTGCCGGTCGTGCGGCGACATCGCCGACGTCGACTGCGCCGTCGGCGAGGCGCCGTGCCTGACCGCGTCCGACGACCGTGGCTACTCGATCGACGAGGCCGAGGTCACCTACTGGGGCCTGTGCCCGGCCTGCTCGGCCGGGCCCGCGCCCGATCGTGCCTGACCCATCTAGGCTCGGGAGGAATCCCATGTCCGAGACCCGCGAAACCGCGCCCAACGTCAACGAAGCGAACAGCGTGGGGTGCCCGGTCGAGCACCCGCGTGCCCCGCACCCCACCCAGGGCGGCGGGAACCGTGGCTGGTGGCCGAACCAGCTCAACCTGCACCTCCTTGCCAAGAACCCCGCCGTGGCCAACCCCCTCGGCGAGCGGTTCGACTACGCGGCGGCGTTCACGTCCCTCGACCTCGCCGCCGTGAAGAGCGACATCGCCGAGGTGCTGACGACCTCGCAGGACTGGTGGCCGGCCGACTTCGGGCACTACGGCCCGTTCATGATCCGGATGGCGTGGCACTCCGCGGGGACCTACCGCATCGACGACGGCCGTGGGGGCGCCGGCAGCGGCCAGCAGCGGTTCGCGCCGCTGAACAGCTGGCCGGACAACGGCAACCTCGACAAGGCCCGCCGCCTGCTGTGGCCGGTCAAGAAGAAGTACGGGCAGAAGATCTCCTGGGCCGACCTGATGGTCCTCGCGGGAAACGTCGCCCTGGAGTCGATGGGCTTCCAGACCTTCGGCTTCGCCGGCGGCCGCCCGGACGTCTGGGAGCCGGACGAGGACGTCTACTGGGGTCCCGAGTCGACCTGGCTCGGCGACGAGCGCTACACCGGTGACCGGGAGCTCGAGGAGCCCCTGGGCGCGGTCCAGATGGGCCTCATCTACGTCAACCCCGAGGGCCCGAACGGCAACCCGGACCCGCTCGCCTCGGCCCGTGACATTCGCGAGACGTTCCGCCGGATGGCGATGAACGACGAGGAGACGGTCGCCCTGATCGCCGGCGGCCACACCTTCGGCAAGACGCACGGTGCCGGCCCGGCGGAGAGTGTCGGCCCCGAGCCCGAGGGCGCCCCGATCGAGCAGCAGGGCCTCGGCTGGAAGAGCTCCTACGGCACCGGCAAGGGCGGCGACGCGATCACCAGCGGCCTCGAGGGCATCTGGACGAACACGCCGACGACATGGGACAACAGCTTCTTCGAGATCCTCTTCGGGTACGACTGGGAGCTGTTCCAGAGCCCGGCGGGCGCCAACCAGTGGCGGCCGAAGGACGGCGCCGGGGCCGGCACCGTCCCGGACGCGCACGACCCGGCGACGACGCACGCGCCGACGATGCTGACGACCGACCTCGCGCTGCGCTTCGACCCGGTCTACGAGCCGATCTCGCGGCGCTTCAGGGACGACCCGGCCGCGTTCGCCGACGCGTTCGCGCGGGCCTGGTACAAGCTGACGCACCGTGACATGGGGCCGGTCGAGCGTTATCTCGGCCCGGAGGTCCCGGCCGAGGTGCTGATCTGGCAGGACCCGGTCCCGCCGGTCGCGGGTGAGCTCGTCGACGCCACGGATGTGGCCACCCTCAAGGGCCAGATCCTCGCGTCCGGCCTGACGGTCTCCCAGCTGGTCTCCACCGCCTGGGCGTCGGCCTCGACCTACCGGGGCGGCGACAAGCGCGGCGGCGCCAACGGCGCCCGCCTCCGCCTGGAGCCGCAGATCGGTTGGGAGGTCAACGAGCCCGACCAGCTCGCGGTCGTCCTGCGGGCCCTGACCGGGATCCAGGAGACCTTCAACGTGGCCGGTGGCCGGCAGGTCTCGCTCGCCGACCTGATCGTGCTCGCCGGTGGCGTCGGCGTCGAGCAGGCGGCGAGGAACGCCGGCCACGACGTCGAGGTCCCGTTCACGCCGGGCCGCACCGACGCCTCGCAGGAGCAGACCGACGTCGAGTCGTTCGCGCCGCTCGAGCCGAAGGCGGACGGGTTCCGCAACTACCTCGGGAAGGCCCAGCGGCTGCCGGCCGAGTTCCTGCTGGTCGACCGGGCGAACCTGCTGACCCTCTCCGCCCCGGAGATGACCGTCCTCGTCGGTGGCCTGCGGGTCCTCGGCGCGAACTACCAGCAGTCGCCGCTCGGCGCGTTCACCACAACCCCGGGGGCGCTGACGAACGACTTCTTCGTCAACCTGCTCGATTTGGGCGTCACGTGGACGCCCACGTCCGAGGACGCGAACACGTTCGAGGGCCGCGACGACGCCACCGGCGAGGTCAGGTGGACCGGGAGCCGCGTCGACCTGGTCTTCGGCTCGAACTCCGAGCTGAGGGCGGTCGCGGAGGTCTACGGCAGCGACGACGCGAAGCAGAAGTTCGTGGACGACTTCGTCGCCGCCTGGACCAAGGTCATGAACCTCGGCCGCTTCGACCTGGCCTGATCCCGATCGCCTGATCCACGTCGTCCGGGTCGGCGGCACGCGCCGCCGGCCCGGACGACGTTCGGGCGGCCGGGCCAGGGCAGGTCGGGTCAAGGGCAGGTCGGGTCAGGCCAGGAGCCAGCCTTCGGCGCGCAGATGGGTGAGCACGGAGTCGACGGCGGCGTCGGGGGTGACCCGCGCGGTGTCGACGGTGACCTCGGCGTCGGCCGGTTCCTCATACGGGTCGGAGATGCCGGGGAACTCGGGGATCACCCCGGCGCGCGCCTTGGCGTAGAGGCCCTCGCGGTCGCGGTCCTCGCAGACGTCCAGCGGCGTGGAGACGTGGACAAGCACGAACCCGGCGCCGCTGCCCGCGACCAGCTCACGAACCCGCGCGCGCGGCGCCGCATGAGGTGCGATCGGCGCGCAGATGGCGATGCCGCCGGCGGCCGCGACCTCGGCGGCGACGAAGCCGATCCGGGTCATGCCCGCCTCCCGGTCGGCGCGGGAGAAGCCGAGCCCCTCGGACAGGTAGGCACGCACCACGTCGCCGTCGAGCAGGGTGACGTGCCGGTCGCCGCGCTCGAGCAGCCGGACCGCCAGCAGGCCCGCGAGCGTCGACTTCCCCGATCCGGACAACCCGGTGAACAGGACGGTGAGGCCGCGGGCGTGCCGTGGGGGGTAGGCGCGCGCGAGCTGGGCGGCCACGCCAGGCGGGGTGAGCTCCGCCGGGATCGGCCTGCCGGCGGCGAGCAGCGCGCCGAGCTCCTCGCGCCCCGGCGCCCCCAGCGCCGGCCCGGTGATGCTGCCGCCAAGACCGTAGAACTCGGCGACGTGGGCGCGCAGGGTCGACAGCTCGGCCAGCCGGTCGGGTTCGCCGGGGTCGGCGCCGGTAGGCGCGCCGAACGGGGAGGTGGCCGTGATCCCGGGCTCCCGGGGCGCGGCGAGCACCGCGCTGGGCGCGACCGGCACCAGTACCAGCAGCGCCTTCGCCGGCTGAGCGTCGGGGGCACGCGCGGCCTGGCCACCCACCGCCTCGGTGCCGGTGGGTGGCGCGGCGGGGCTCGGTGGGTAGGACCGCACGGCCGCCGAGGCGCGGGTGGCCTCGGCGGCGATCGCCTCGCCGGCGAGTGTCGCCTCCGTCGGGCGGATCGGCGCGTCGAGCGCGTCGAGCGCCGCGCGCAGAGCGCGGACCCGCAGGTGGTGACGCGGGTCGGCCGGGTCGGCCCCGCCCATCGGCGCGAGGACCACGCATCGCTTGCCCTGCCGGGTCAGCGCCCGGATGCGGGCGATGTCGGCCGTGTGCAGCAGACCGTCGGCCCAGACCGCCCAGGGTGGCCGGCCCCCCGGCTGGAACCAGTCGCGCTCGCGCAGCAGCGCGCGCAGCTCGTCGGGCCGCGGTCGCAACCCCGGGTAGTCGGGATGGCGTGGCAGCCGCAGTCCCTCGATCCGGCCCGCCAGCCGTACCTGACCCGGCTCCACGACCTCGGCCTCCTCGCCTGGCGCACCGGGCGGCCTGGTCGCGCCGGGTGATCCACCGGCGACGGCACCTGGCTGGGCGGTCGCGCCGGCCTGGCGGACCAGCCCCACCCGCAGCGCGGCGATCATCACCCCCTCGGGGTCGCGCAGCGCCACGGAGTCACCCGGGGCGACACCGGCGGCAGTCTCGGCCGAAACGACGAGCACCGGCATTCGCAGGCCGTCGCGCAGCGTCTCCTCCGCGTATCCGGGCACCGGGCCGAACGTGCCCAGCAGCAGCAGCTCCAGATCGGCGAGCTGGGCGAGGGTGAGCGTGAGCGAGGGCCAGTCCCTGGACGCGGCCGTCAGCTCGGCGGCGCGGTCCGGGCCGACCAGCCTCAGGGGACCTGACGGAATGCCCGGCGATCCGTCGGGAGTACGAGTGGTGGCGGACACCCCGCGACCGTAGCGGTTACGGAGACATTACGGAGCATGACCGCGCCCGTCGGGTGTCGGCCGTCGGGCTGTAGTGCCTGCCGCGCCTGGCACCGGTCGCGTTCGCCGAGCCGGATGGTCGGTACAGAATCGACGAACGCCGTCCGTGGGCAGGCTTGCCGGTCCGTCCGCGGCCGCTTCCGCGGGTCGCGAAACAGATGATTGATGGCAGATGTCTGCCATAGAATGTGGGGCTGATGAGCATCGACGGCACCATAGAGCCAACCGACTCCGCGCCGACCGACGCCGCGCTCGCGAGCCGGCTCGCCACCGACGCGGGCCACCGGCTGCTCGAGATCCGCGACGAGGTGGGCTTCACGGACAGCGCGGCGCTGCGCGACGCCGGCGACGCCGGCTCGCAGAAACTGCTCGCCGCCGCGCTCGCGCACCACCGGCCGGCCGACGCGGTGCTGTCGGAGGAGGCCGTCGACGACCGGGCCCGGCTCGCCGCCGACCGAGTATGGATCATCGACCCGCTCGACGGCACCCGGGAGTTCTCCGAGACAGGCCGCACCGACTGGGCCGTCCACGTCGCCCTCTGGCAGGGCGGCGCCCTCGCCGTCGGCGCCGTCGCGCTTCCCGCCCTCGGGGTGACCCTGTCGACCGCGACCATCACCCCACCGGCAGCGGCGGCGGCGGGGCCGCCGCGCCTGGTCGCGAGCCGGACCCGCGCTCCCAAACTGGTCACCGGCGTCGCCGAGCGGATCGGTGGCGTCGTCGTCCCGATGGGCTCGGCCGGCGCCAAGGCGGCCGCGGTGATCCGTGGCGAGGCGGACGTCTACCTGCACGCCGGCGGCCAGTACGAGTGGGATTCGGCGGCCCCGGTCGCGGTGGCGCTGGCCGCCGGCCTGCACGCCACCCGCATCGACGGCTCGCCGCTGCGCTACAACCAGCCCGACCCGCTCCTGCCCGACCTGCTCATCTGCCGTCCCGACCTCGCCGAGGCGGTCCTTGCGGCGATCGGGGAGTTCACGGCTGGCTGACCGACCGGGAGGCTCGCGGCGTGGCGGCGTGGCGGCGAACTGCCTCGCGCCGCGGGCGAAAGCCGCCCAGGAAAGCGCCGGAAGACCGCCCGTGGCGAGGGAAACCACCCATTCGTGCCATCGGCGGCAGCAGCCCGAAGTGCTCTGTATACGAGAACGTATACGAGAATGTGGTTTGGCCTGAGCGGCAGCCTCTGACCGGCTAGCATCGGCCTGCGACCTGCGGGGGATTGGTCGCACACTCTCCGGTGCACCGACTGGTCGTCCCGCGCGGTCTGGTGACCCATCTCGTCGTCCCTCACCGCACGGAGGCCGTTGAATGACCGCTCCCTCGACCGCCGGGCCCGGCGTCGACTCGCTCCCGCTCGCGGCCGGCTCCTGGGCGTTGGATCCGAAGTCCTCCAGCGTCACCTTCCAGGTCCGCTACCTCGGCGTCAGCAACTTCCGCGGCCGGTTCGACGAGTTCGACGCGACACTGACCGTCGGTGAGACGTTGGACTCGGTGTCCGTCACCGCGTCGATCGAGATGGCGTCGATCAACACCGCGTTCCCGATGCGCGACACCCACCTGCACGCCGCCGAATACCTCAACGCGGTAGGCCAGCCGCGCGTCACCTTCGTCTCCACCTCGGTGGTCGAGGGGCCGGACGGCTACGAGGCGGCCGGTGACCTGACGATCAACGGCGTGACCCGGCCGGTGGCGCTGACCGTCGAGTACTTCGGCAGCGCGACGCACCCCATGGACGGCAGCTTCCGCGCGGGCTTCGCGGCAAGCACGGTGATCCTGCGCAGCGAGTTCGGCATCGACTTCAACATGCCGATCGGCGTCGACCAGTTCGCCCTCTCGGACAAGGTGAAGGTGGAGCTCGACCTGCAGTTCACGGCACCCACCGTCTCCTGACGCTCGTCCCCGCCGCGGGCGGTGGTCCTTCCCGCTGGGTTACCTGGGCGAGTGGGTATGGGCGCGCAGGAAGGTGTCGACGCCGGCGTCGACGGCGGCGCGGACGCGGTCGTCGGGGACAGGCCGGGTGCCCTGCTCGGTGAGGTCGGAGATCTCGGCGCCGATCAGGGCGAGGAACTGGCGGGCGGCGAGCGTCGGGTCGGGCACGGTGAGGTGACCGGCGTTGCCGAGCATCGCGAGCCGGCCGGCCAGCGCCTCCAGGATCGGGGCCGCCGCCTTGACCCGCACCACCCGGTAGACCTCAGGGTCACGCGCCGTCTCTGAAGCGATCATGCGGGCGAGGAAGACGGCGCACGGGGTGCGCTGGCACTCGACGAGCCGCATGCCCAGGTCGCGCAGGCTCGCGAGCCACCCCTGCTCCGAGAAGTCCAGCCGCTGGATCACTTCCAGGACCTGGGCGTTCTGCTGGATGGCCGAGTCGGCGACCGACTCGCGGAACAGCTGCTCCTTGCCGCCGAAGTAGCTGTAGATCGTGGGCTTGGAGACGCCTGCCGACGTGGCGATCGCGTCGATGCTCGCTCGCTCGTAGCCCTCGTCGCCGAAGATCGGCGCGGCCGCGTCCAGGATCACCCGTCGCTTGTCCCGCCGGGCCACCCGCCGCGTGTCCGCGCGACCTGCGTCCGCGCGCCCTGCGTCCGCCACTGCCTCCACGGCACGAGTGTAACGCGATGTTGACGCGCTCCGCAGGTTGCTGCACTAAACGGTTTGGTTTACTTTCGTGCCATGGCAGTAAGTGCGGAGAGCGCCGACGACACGACGACCAACGCGCGGGCGTCCGCCGTCCCAGGCCCGGCCACGCCCGACGCCCAGAACGACGACCGGCGACCGGCGGAACGGGCCGGGGCGCCGACGGGTGCCCTGGTGGCGCTGGGGCTCGCCGCGCTGGTCGCGGTGCTCGACGGAACCGTGGTCTCGGTCGCGCTGCGCACGCTCGCCGCCGACTTCGACGCCCCGCTCACCACGGTGGTCTGGACGACCGTCGGCTACCTGCTCGCGGCCGCCACGATGCTCCCGCTGCTCGGCTGGCTCACCGCCAGGTTCGGCGGGCGGGCGGTGTTCCTCACTGGTCTTGGGCTGTTCGGGCTCGGCTCGGCGCTCGCGTCCCTCGCCTGGTCGGCCGAGGCGCTGATCGCCTTCCGGGTGGTGCAGGGCCTCGGTGGCGGCCTGCTCGAGCCGACGGCGCTCCTGCTCGCGGCCCGGCTCGCCGGCCAGGACCGGGTCGGCCGGGTGCTCGGCACGATCTCTATGATCATCAACGTCGCGCCGGCGGTCGGACCAGTCGTGGGTGGCCTGCTCCTCACGACCGGGCACTGGCAGTGGATCTTCGTGGTGAACATCCCGCTGTGCCTGGGCCTGCTCGTCGTCGCGCTCGTGTACATCCCGGCCGATCGCCCGGCCCGCGCGGCGCCGGATCAGGACGCCGAGGCCGGCGGTACCGAGGCTGGCGGTACCGAGGCTGGCGGCGCCGTGCCGACGGCCGACGTGCGTGGACTCGTGCTGCTGACCACTGGCTACGTTGCGGTCCTGCTCGCGCTGACCAGGGCGGGCCAGGCCGGCGCCGGTCTGGTCGTCGCCCTGGCCGCCGCCGCGGGGGTCGCGCTGCTCGCCGGCTACGCCCGGCACGCCCTGACGGCGACGACCACGCCGGCCTTCGACCTGCGCCTGTTGCGCCGGCCCGGGTTCGGCGCCAGCCTCGCGGTGATGAGCTGCGTCGGGCTGCTCATGTACGGGCAGCAGTCGGCGCTGCCGATCTTCGGGGCCGAGCGTCACCACCTGCACGGCATCGGCCAGGGCCTGCTGGTGTGCGCGCTGGGGCTCGGGCTGTTCGTCTCGATGTCCTGGGGCGGCCGGATGAGCGACCGGACGGGGCCACGCCCGCTGGTCCGGGCGGGAAGTGTGGTCACCGCCGCCGGGCTGCTCACCTTCGCGCTCACCCACGACCGGCTGCCGCTCGCGGCCGTGTTCGTCCTGTTCGTCGCCATCGGGCTGGGCTTCGGCGCGACGGCGTCCCCGACGTTCGCCAGCGTCTTTCGCACCCTGCCGCCCGCCGAACAGCCGCAGGGGACGACCGCGCTGTTCATGTCAGTGCAACTGTCGGCGTCGCTCGGCATCACCGTGCTCGGCCTCTTGCAGGCCAGGGCGGGTGACGACTGGGTCACCTGGCTGTTCGCCCTCCTGACCGCGGCGGCGCTGGCGATGCTCGCCCTCAGCCGCCGCCTACCGGGTCGCGTCGGCGAACCATCGGCCTGATCCACACGGAAACGGCACCGGCCAGGGGCCGCGCTGGGCCGAGTGAGCCGCGAGCCTCTGGCAGGAGAGCGGCCGCAGGGTGGCCGTGGTGGCTGTCCGCGTTCCGGTGTGCGCGACCATGGGTGGGTGGACCTTCCTGTGCTGCCTCCCGTGAAGCCGATGCTGGCCAAGCCTGTGGCGAAGATCCCGGCCGGGATGAGCTATGAGCCGAAGTGGGACGGGTTTCGGTCGATCGTGTTCCGGGACGGGGACGAGATCGAGATCGGGTCGCGGAACACGAAGTCGATCAGGAGGTACTTCCCGGAGCTGGTCGAGGCGTTCCTGGCCGGGCTGCCGGAGCGGTGCGTGCTCGACGGGGAGATCGTCGTGCCGGTGGGGGACCGGCTGGACTGGGCGGCGCTCGGGCAGCGGGTGCATCCGGCGGCCAGCCGGATCAGGCTCCTCGCGGCCGAGACGCCGGCCTCGTTCGTCGCCTTCGACCTGCTGGCCCTCGGGGACGCCTCGCTGCTGGACACGCCGTTCGCCGAGCGGCGCCGGCTGCTCGCCGACGCCGTCGGCGCCACGGCGGCCACTGTCGGGTCCGTCCATGTCACGCCCACCACGACCGATGCCGACGAGGCGGGCCGCTGGTTCGAGACGTTCGAGGGCGCGGGGCTGGACGGGCTGATCGCCAAGCCGCTGGACGCGCCCTACCAGCAGGACAAGCGGGTCATGTTCAAGGTCAAGCACGACCGGACGGCGGACTGTGTCGTCGCCGGCTACCGGCCGTACGCGGCCGAGCCGACCGCCGTCGGGTCGCTCCTGCTCGGCCTCTACACGGACACGCCCGACGGGGGGACGACGCTCGCCGCGGTCGGGGTGGCGTCGGCGTTCACGCGGGAGCGGCGCCGGTCGCTCGCCGAGGAGCTCGCGCCGCTGGTCACGGACCTGGCCGGGCATCCGTGGGCGCCGGAGCGGATGGGGGACACCCGCACGCCGTGGGAGGCGGGGGAGAGCCGGTGGGGCAAGGGCAAGGACCTCTCGTTCGTGCCGCTGCGCCCCGAGCTGGTCGTCGAGGTTCGCTACGACCAGCTGGAGGGGCCTCGGTTCCGGCACACCGCCCAGTTCGTCCGCTTCCGCCCGGACCGCGACCCGGACAGCTGCACCTACTCCCAGCTCGACGAGACGGTGCGCTACGACCTGAGCCAGATCCTGCGCTAGCCGCCAGTAGTACTCGGTCGGCGTGGGCCGGGGTGGGCCGGCGCGTCGAGGCAGCTGGAACTGGGCCGGAAAGTGCGGTCGCGGCCCCAATATCAGCTGCCTCGAAGATCAACTGCCGAGGGGGGCTCAGCCGGTGGGGTGGGGGAGGACGGAGACGAGGACGGGGACGCGGTCGTTGTTGGCCACCAGGGCGGGGCTGGCGAGCCAGCGCAGGTAGGCGGCGCGGCCGGCGGGGGACATCCGCTCCGGGGCGAGGGGGCGGTCGGCGGCGTCGAGGAAGTCGTCGAGCGGGCCGGTGATGAAGCCGTCCCCGCGCGGGTCGCCGGTGAATCGGCGGCGGCGGCCGGCGGCGTCGGTGACCTCGACGGGGATGATCGGGTCGTCGGCGCGGCGCAGCCAGACCTCGGTCGCCGAGGCCACGTAGGCCGCCTGCCAGCCGGGCAGCGCCGCCGCGGCGGCCCGGGCCGAGTCGATCGCGGCCAGCGCGTCCGGCGACAGGACGGCGGGGCCGAACGGTTTGAGGTCGGCCGACGCGGCGGCCACCGGCACGCTCACCGCGAGGCCCGAGAGCGTGCCGACCGGGTCCGTCGGTTTCACCGCGCGGGCGATCGCGGCGAGCTCGTCGATCAGCTTTGCGGTCGCCCTGGCCTCGTCCTGCGCGCCGAGCTCGGCGCGCAGCGTGAGCTGGTCGGCGGTGCGCGCGAGCGTCGCGTTGAAGAAGGCGAACAGCGCCGACTGGCGCAGCTGCCCGAGCGTGCGCGGGCTCGCCGGGTAGGCCGTGCGGCCGTCGCTCCGGTAGCCGCGGGTCGCCGCCCACTGGGCCTGCTCCCACTGCCGCGCGACGAGCGCCGCGTCGGTCGCGAGCGCGCGGCGGNGGCCCGCCGGCGGCCAGCGCCTCGCCGAGCAGGTCGGCCCACAGCTCGGCCGGGATCCGCGCCCCGTCGGCCGGACCCGCCAGGTGCGTCGACCAGGGTCCGCCCGCGCTCGCTCCACCCGCGCTTGCCCCGCCCTCGCCCGGGGCCGCCCCGCCCGCCGCGCCGGAACTCGCGGCGTGGCTGGAGGCAGGGGCTGGGCCGGAGGCCCGGGCTGGGCTGGAGGCCGGGGCGGCTGGCCAGTCCGTTACCAGTGCCGCGCCGGCGGTGTCGCGCAGGGCGTCCGCGGCGGGCAGCAGGCCGGTCGCAGAGTTGTACATCTCCTCCCGCCACACGCCCAGCGTCTCGCCGATCGCGACGCGCAGGCCGGCGGGTAGCGGCCAGGACGTGTCCCGGTGACGTGCCTGGTCGAGGTGGGCGGCCCGGTGCTGGTGGACGGCGAAGGCCAGCCGGGCGACGAAGGTCGCGGCCCCCGCCGGGTCGGCCCGGCGTGCCTCGGACCCGCCGGCGCGCCCGACCAGGTACGCCCAGGCGCTCGCGACCTGCTCCGGCACGCCGGCCCGGACCGGCGGTGGCAGGGCCGCCAGCCGGGAACCCGCCAGGACCGTCTCGACGTGGTCGGTGGCGAAGCGCGCCGCGAGCGCCGGCTCGGCGGCGATCGCCCGCAGCAGCGCGGCGGCATAGCCCGCCCGGGCGTCCGCCGGCCCACCGCCGAACAGGCTGACGTCACGGGCCCCACCCGATCCAGGGCCGGTGAGTGGGGCGGAGCGGACCCGGTAGCGGCCGCCGCGGACGTCCGTGCCGGCGAAGAGGGCGTCACCGAGCAGCCGCAGGCTCGCCGGGGCGAACCGGCCATGGCGCAGCAGCGGGCCGAGCAGGGTCGTCTCCGCGGCGCCCGGCTCGCCGCGCGCGTTGAACCGGCCGAGCCAGCCGGCGGTGAGCCCCCCGGCCCGGCTGAACGTGGCGAGCGTGGCGCCGAGCGCCGCCGTCAGCGCGCCCGCGGTCTCGGCCGGCAGGCGTCTGCCGGGTGCGTCCAGGACGGTGCGCGGACCGCCGTGACTGGCGTGGACCCGGCTGCCGCGCGCCGTCGCCTCGATGACGTACCCGCCGCCGTGGACGCCTTCGGCCAGGTGCAGGACGGCTGCCAGCCGGTCGGGGCCGACCGTGCCGACGAAGCCGGCGACCAGGTCGGGGTCGTTCGCGGCGGCGTTCAGCCGGGCGGCGGCGCGGGCGATCGTCGCGACGTCCGGGAACGGCCGAAGGGCCGCGCCGACGAGCTCGGTGCCGAGCAGTGCCCCGGCGGCCCGGGCGGCATCGCCGTCGCCGCCGAACGGGTCGGGCGGGAGCGTCAGCGCGATCCGTGCGCCGCCCCCCACGTCGCCTGGGGCGCCCACGCCGCCCGCACCGCCCACGCCGCCCG
>NZ_KI912266.1:6451855-6480789 GCF_000235425.2 Pseudofrankia saprophytica | reverse complement strand
GGTAGATCGAGGTGCCCACCACGGTCCGCCGCCCTTCGCCCACCCGGTGCCCGCCCATCGCCCGGGACTGGCCGGCACGCTAGCCAGCTCGCGGCGCGCTCGGAAGGCGTCGACCGTCGGCTGTGGACGGCCGCTGACCTGTGGATATGGCGGTTGGTAGCGGCTCGTTACTGATCGCGGGCGAGCTGGTAGCGAAGGAACAGCTCGCCATCCTCCTCGAGCAGCTGCCTCAGCGTCATCGTCCGCGCCGACGGCCAGGGAAGCCCGGCGACGATGCCAAGATGCCCCGGTCCGCCGAGAAGCGGGGCGATCGTCAGGCACAGCTCGTCGAGCAGTCCGGCACCGACCAACTGGCCGTGCAGCACCGGGCCACCCTCCGTGAGTACCCGCGGCAGGCCGCGCGCGACCAGCTCGGCGAGCGCCACCCCCAGCTCCACGCGCTCGTCGCCGCAGACGACGACCTCGGCGACCTCCCGCAGCGCCGCCGCCCGCTCCGCCGGCGCGCTCGCCCGGGTGAGCAGCAGCGGCCGGACCTCGGCCGCGAACAGGCGTGCCGCCGGGTCGAACTCCAGCGATCCGCTGATCACGGCGATCGGCGGGACGGGCGCGAGCCCGGCCGCGACCCGGATCTCCCGCCGCTCGGGCGGCACCACCGCCGGGCCGTAGTCCTCGGTCCGCGCGGTGCCCGCCCCGACGAGCACGACGTCGGCGAGCCAGCGCAGCGTGCGGAACACCCGCCGGTCCGCCGGTCCGCCGAGGCCGCCCGAACGGCCGTCCACCTCGGCGGCGCCATCCGCCGACGCGACGAAGTTCGCGCGGACGTGGGCGGTGCCGAGAGGGAGCACGGGCACGGCGTAGGCGGCGTCCAGGTCGTCCTGGGTCAGGTCGCCCTGGGCCAGGTCGGACCGGGGCGGCGAGCTCGGTTCGGGCACGGGCAGGATGCGGCGCACCGGCCCGACCCTAGCGCCCGGTCCAGGCGGAATGTGCCGGCAGTGCGGCGGTTCATGACGACGCCGCGCTCCACGGGACGCGCCAGCCGGCCATGACGGCGCGCTCCGCGGCCGCGCTAGCTGGCGCCGTTCCCGGGCCGGGCGGCGGCGGCCTGGCTGGTGAAGCGCTCGCGGTAGCGGCTGGCGCGGTAGACGCCGAGGATGCGGTAGTCGGCGAAGAAGGCGAGCTCCTCGAACGCCCGCGCGACGGCCGGCTCCTCCGGGCTGCCCTCGACGTCGGCGAGGAACTGGGTGGCGACGAAGTGGCCGCTCACCATGAAGCTCTCCAGCTTCGTCATGTTGACGCCGTTCGTGGCGAAGCCACCGAGCGCCTTGTAGAGCGCGGCCGGCCGGTTCTTCACCTTGAAGAAGAACGTCGTCACCAGCTCGTGCACGCCGGCGGCGGCCCGCAGGTTCTCGCCGGAGAAGATGAGGAACCGGGTGGTGTTGTGGTCCTCGTCCTCCAGGTCGGCGCGCAGGATCGCCAGCCCGTAGACCTCGGCGGCCATCCCGGAGGCGATCGCCGCCCTGGTCAGGTCGCCGGACTGGGCGAGCTCGCGCGCGGCCCCGGCGGTGTCCGCGTCCGGCACCGCCCGCAGGCCGAGCCCCCGCAGTGCCTCCCTGCACTGGGCGAGCGCCTGCGGGTGGCTGTGCACGGCCTTCAGCCCGTCGAGCGTCGCGCCGGGCAGCGCCATGAGCTGGTGGTGCACCGGCAGGAAGTACTCGCCGATGATGTGCGCCTTCGCCTGCGGCAGCAGGTGGTGGATGTCCGCGACCCGGCCCGCGGTGGAGTTCTCCACCGGGATCATCGCCAGCTCCACCGTGCCGTCCTCGATCGCGGCGAAGCACTCCTCGAACGTCTGGAACGGCACCGCGTCGAAGTCCGGGTAGACGTTCCGACAGGCGAGATGGGAGTTCGCTCCAGGCTCGCCCTGGTAGGCGATGCGCTGCCGGGATGTCATGACGGGCACGGTGTCGTCACGGTTCCTTTGTCGAGGTCGGGCGGCACCGCCGACCCGGCGGCACCAGCGCCCTGGCGGCGCCGTCAGGGTGGCGGCGCGAGGCTGTCGTCAACGGTACCCAACCCGCTGGGCCGGCCGAGCCGAGCGGCCGGCGGCACGCTCGTGGAGGGGAAAGGCGCTGATCCGCCGGGTCCGCGTGAGCGTTTTTCGCGATGGCCGAACCGACTGATTTCCTGTTTGTCCGGCGGCCGACATTGCCAGGCGGAAAACCGCATGATCAGGCCTACGATGGAGTCGTGCCGGCCGAGGTTGTCTGGTTCGTGGTCGCGGGGGCGCTCGCGGTCGGTGAGCTGCTCACCGGCGGTCTCTACCTGCTCATGCTGGCCTGCGCGGCGCTGGTCTCCGCGCTGGTGGCGCTCCTCGGCGGCGACACGGCCTGGCAGGTCGTGGCGTTCGTCGTCGCGTCGGGCGGCCTGACCTTCGGGCTGCGCCCGATCGCCCGCCGCCATCTCATGAACACCCCGCTCGTCGCCACCGGCACGGATGCGCTGGTCGGCAGCGAAGGTGTCGTCCTGGAGCGAGTCGACCGTGACGACGGCCGGGTGAAGATCAGGGGCGAGGTCTGGTCGGCACGGGCCTACCCGGAGGACGCCGTGCTCGCCGCCGGCAGCCGGGTGCGGGTGCTGCGCATCGACGGGGCAACCGCCATCGTCCACCTGGAAGAGATCCCGGGGCCGCAGGCTCCACGAGGAGAGTTGGCATGACCGGTGGACTGATCGTGGCGGTCGTTCTGGCGTTCGTCGCGCTTATCTTCGTCGTCCGAACAATCAAGATCGTTCCGCAGGCCCGTGCGATGGTCGTCGAGCGGCTCGGCCGTTACAACCGCACCCTCGTGCCGGGGCTCGCGCTGGTGGTGCCGTTCGTCGACCGGATCCGGGAGCGCATCGACCTGCGCGAGCAGGTCGTGGCCTTCCCGCCCCAGCCGGTGATCACCGAGGACAACCTGGTCGTCGGCATCGACACGGTCCTGTACTTCCAGGTCACCGACCCGCGCGCGGCCACCTACGAGATCGCCAACTTCATCCAGGCGATCGAGCAGCTCACCGTCACCACGCTGCGCAACGTCATCGGTGGCCTGCACCTGGAGGCCGCGCTCACCTCGCGGGATCAGATCAACACCCAGCTGCGCGGCGTGCTCGACGAGGCGACCGGCAAGTGGGGCATCCGGGTCAACCGGGTCGAGATCAAGGCCATCGAGCCACCGCGCTCCGTGCAGGAGGCGATGGAGAAGCAGATGCGCGCCGAGCGGGACCGCCGGGCGGCGATCCTCGGCGCCGAGGGCATCCGGCAGAGCGAGATCCTGCGGGCCGAGGGCGAGAAGCAGGCGGCGATCCTGCGGGCCGAGGGCGACCAGCAGGCGCAGATCCTGCGCGCGGACGGCGAGGCGAAGGCGATCGCGACGGTGTTCGCCGCCATCCACGCGGGCGACGCGGACCAGAAGCTGCTCGCCTACAAGTACCTGCAGACCCTCCCGGAGATCGCCCAGGGGCAGGCCAGCAAGCTGTGGATCGTCCCGAGCGAGCTGACCACCGCGCTCGGCAACGGCCTCGGCGAGCTGAACGGCCTGCTCGGCAAGATCTCGGCCCCGGCCCCGGCGCCGTCGGCCGGCGTCGCGGACCCGGACGCCACGCCGCGCCCCGGCAGCCGCCTCGACAAGGGACCGATCCGCGCCACCCCGGAACCGGGTGAGCATCCGACCTCGTAGCGGGGCATCGGCCTGCCGCGCGGCGCACAGCCGGCCGGCGCACTTCGGCGCTTGACGAAGGGTAAGTAGTAAGCAGCCTGCTAAGGCGCCGGAGATTCTCAGGAGATTCCCAGCCAACGTGGGCAAGGTCGGATGCGATCTCCTCTGTGGCCAGTAGCCGCGGCGGCTGATCTGTCACCTCACCCGCCCTGCATCTCCACCAGGAGGCCGCGTTGCCCGCTACCGTGTTCGGGCTGCCCACTCACGCCCTGATCGTTCATGCCTCGGTTGTGCTGATACCACTGGTGGCGACACTGCTGGTGCTCAGCGCGCTGTGGCCACGGCTGCGGCGTAACCTCGGGCCCCTGCCCGCGCTAGGCGCCGCAGCCGCGCTCATCCTGGTTCCGGTCACGACGTCGTCCGGGGACAAGCTGCGCGAGCGGCTGGGCGCCGACAACCCGCTGATCGAACGGCACGCGGATCTCGGCGAACAGCTGCTGCCCTGGGTCGCAGGCCTGTTCGTGGCCGCCCTCCTGATGCTCTGGGTGGACGGCTGGCGCCCGACCGCCTGGGCGACACCGGCGCCGTCAGGGGCGGGGTCCGCGGGGCAGGCCAGGCCGCGCGCGCTGGTACTCGCCGCGTCGCTGATCGTGGTGGCGCTGGCCGTCGTGACCGTCGTGGAGGTGGTCCGGATCGGGCATTCCGGTGCCGATGCGGTCTGGAAGGGCACCGCCGCCGCCTCGTCGACGGGCTGACCGCCGATCGGCGATCTGGCGACCCTGGGCGGGGCGGATTTTCCGACGGCGGGCCGGGCGGCGACGATAGGGCCATGGCTACGTACGTGATTCTGCTGGTAGTGGTCCTGCTGTTCGCGCTGGGCCTGCTCGGGCTGCTGTACTTCGTGCTCCGCCGCGCCGAAAGCCCCCAGGAGACCACCCGGAGACGCTGACCACCCGGGGACGCTAGGGGGCCGGTACCGGGCGGTGCTCCCCGAGGTGGCGCGGCAGCAGCCGGGCGATCACCACGGACTCGCCGTCGGTCTCGACGCTGTCCGGCTGGTAGACGAACCCGGGGGTCGACGCGGCCAGTACGTCGATCACCACGCCGCCCGGCCCTGGCAGGTCCGCCTGCTCATGGGCCGGCCCCGTCGGGTCGATGGGGATCGACTGCCGCGTCCCCGACAGGTTGCACACCACGGCGATCTCGGCCGGCGGGCCGCCCCGGTACAGCACGAACCACCGGGCCCGCTCGTCGTAGGCGCAGCGCACGCCGGCCCAGGACGGGTCGGCCAGGTCCGCGACCGTGCGCCGCAGCCCGATCAGGCGCCGGTGCCAGTCGAGCAGGCCTCGGTGCGGCTCGGCGGCCGGCTGCGACCAGTCCAGCTTCGATCGGGTGAACGTGGCCTCGGCCTGCGGGTCGGGCACGTCGCCCGGGCGCCAGCCATGGGCGGCGAACTCGGCCCGCCGGCCGTCGCGGACGGCCTGGGCGAGCCAGTCCGCCTCGTGGTCGGTGAAGTAGGCCCAGGGGGTGGTCGCGCCCCACTCCTCGCCCATGAACAGCATCGGCGTGAACGGCCCGGACAGCAGCAGCGCGGCGCCGACCCGCAGCAGGCCGTCGGACAGCGTCGCCGCCGCCCGGTCACCGATGGCGCGGTTGCCGACCTGGTCGTGGTCCTGCAGGAAGGTGACGAGCCGGGACGCCGGCACCGACGGCGGGATCTTCCGCCCGTGGGCGCGGCCGCGGAACGTCGAGTACGTCCCGTCGTGCACGAATCCGCCCTCGAAGGCCTTCGCGAGCGTCGCGAGCGAGCCGAAGTCGCGGTAGTAGCCCTGCCGCTCACCGGAGAGGGCCGTCCACAGCGCATGGTGGATGTCGTCGGCCCACTGGCCGTCCATCCCGTGGCCGCCGGCCTCGACCGATCTGATCATCCGCGGGTCGTTGAGGTCGGACTCGGCGACGAGGAACAACGGCCGACGCTGGTGCCCGCCCAGGCGGTGGACCGCCGTCGACAGCTCCTCGAGGACGTGCATCGCCCGGCTGTCGCGCAGCTCATGCACCGCGTCCACCCGCAGGCCGTCGCAGTGGTAGTCGCGCAGCCAGGCGAGCGCGCTGTCGACGATGAGGGCCCGCACCTCGTCGGAGCCGGCGTCGTCGAGGTTGACGGCCGAGCCCCACGGGGTGGCGTACCGGCCGGTGAAGTACGGGCCGAACCGGCCCAGGTAGTTCCCGTCGGGCCCGAGGTGGTTGTAGACGACATCCATGACGACGCCGAGGCCGCGGGCGTGGGCGGCGTCGACGAACCGCCTGAGCCCGTCCGGCCCTCCGTACGGCTCGTGGACCGCGAACAGGCCCACGCCGTCGTAGCCCCAGCCGTGCCGGCCGGGAAACGCGTTCACCGGCAGCAGCTCGACGGCGTCCACGCCGAGGTCGACGAGATGATCGAGCCGGCCGGCAGCGGCGTCGAACGTCCCTTCCGGGGTGAATGTGCCGATGTGCAGCTCGTAGAGCACGCTTCCGCCGAGCGGCACGCCCCGCCAGCCCTGGTCCGTCCAGGCGAACCGGCCGTGGTCGGCGACCCGGGACCGGCCGTGCACCCCGTACGGCTGCCACGCCGACCGCGGGTCGGGCAGCTCCTCGTCCGTGCCGTCGAGCCGGAACGCGTAGTCGGTGCCGTGCCCGGCGCCCGGCACCTCCGCCGTCCACCAGCCGCCGGGACCCGCCGCCAGGTCGGTCACCAGGTCGTCCGCCGGCTCGGCGGCGCCACCGGTGCCCGGACCGCCGGCATCACCGGCCGCGGGCGGGTCACCGGGCCGCGCGGTGACGACGGCGACGGACTTCGCGAGGGGCGCCCAGACCCGGAAAGTGCTCATCGCCTCTGTCTTACCGCCGGCACCCCCATGCCCTAACGCCGGGTGGTCTACGGGACGCGGATGAGCATGGTGACGGGGAAGTCGCGCAGGAGGCGCAGCACGTAGGCGGTGCCGCCGTCGTGGCGGCGGCCGGTGAGGACATCGAGCCAGCGGCCGTCGGGCAGGGCGAGCGTGGTGTCCCGCCAGCCACCGCCGCGGCGCAGACCGAGCACCAGCCGGGGCACCACGGTCACCACCGACTCGGCCCTGGTGAACGCCACCAGGTGCTCCGCCGCCGAGCCCGCCGCCCACAGGGGCCGGTAGGACGCCCCGGGCCCGAACCATTCGGGGTGCTCACGGCGCACCCGCAGCGCCCGGGAGACCACCAGCAGCTTGGCGGCGCCGGTGTCGTCGAGCGATGGCGGGCGCCGCGGCAGCGGGTCGGTGCCGAGCTCGCCGAGCAGCTTGGTGCGCTCCCCGAAGTTCACCGGCCGGCGGTTGTCCGGGTCGACCAGCGAGTGGTCCCACAGCTCCTGGCCCTGGTAGACGTCCGGGACGCCGGGCGCGGTGAGCTGCAGCAGCCGGGCGGCCAGCGAGTTCTGCCGGCCGAGCTCGACGATCGTGGAGACGTAGTTCTCCAGCGCGGCGACGAAGTCCGGGTCCTCGAGGGCGGCGTCGACGTAGGTGGTGAGCGCGTTCTCGTACGCCGGGTCCTGGTCGCTCCACGAGGTGTGCGTCTTGGCCTCGCGGACCGCCTTGAGCATGTACTCGCGGACCCGCTCGGCGGTGATCGGCCAGGCGCCGACCAGGACCTGGATCAGGTGGTAGACGGTGTCCGGGTCCGGCCAGCCGCGTTCGGCGTCGGTGTGCCGGTAGCCGAGCCGGCCGAGCTGGCGGACCACGTCCGCCCAGCCGCGCGGGTCCTCCGAGAGCACCGCCAGGCGCGCCCGCACGTCCTCCGAGCGCTTGGTGTCGTGGGTGGACAGCGTCGTCATCGTCAGCGGCCAGGTCCGCGCCGTCGTGACGTTGGCCTCGTGGAACTCGTGGACGGCGCTGCGTGGATGGCCGGGCGGGAAGGCCGGGTAGGCGCCGGGGTCACCGCCGACCTCGTTGAGCGCGACCAACTGGCCGAACCGGTAGAACGCGGTGTCCTCGACGCCCTTGGCCATCACCGGGCCGCAGGTCTGCTGGAAGCGGACGACGAACTCCGCCGGGCCGCCGAGCGCCAGGTCCTCGATCAGGTCGATCTCGGTGGCGCGGCGCGGGATCCGGCGGCGCGCCTCCTCACAGGCCCGGACGACGTGCGAGCGGGCCTCCAGCGACGGGGTGCCGTCCGGGCGGACGTAGGCGCGGTAGACGCCGAAGCCGGCGAGCACCTCGCGCAGCGCCTCGCGCAGGCCGGTGCGGGTCAGGTCGGCGCGGTCCCGGCGGGCCTCGGTGAGCGCGAGCGCCGTCAGCCGGTCCAGCTCGGGGCGCAGCACGTTGTCCAGCACGTCCAGCTTGGCCTGGTGCGCGGTGTGCGCCCAGTCGGGCGCCTCGCCGGAGACCTCGGCGTAGAGCGCGGCCAGCGGGCGGGCGGCGAGTGGGTCGAGGAAGAGCCGGGTGATCCGGTTCAGCGCCTCGTAGCCGGTGGTGCCGTCGCAGGCCCACGCCTCGGGCAGGGACTCGTCGCCCTCGAGGATCTTCTCGACGACCGTCCACACCCCGCCGGTCGCGTCCGAGAGCCGGCGCAGGTACTCCTCCGGGTCGGCGAGGCCGTCGGGGTGGTCGATCCGCAGGCCCTCGACGGTGCCGGCGCGGACCAGGTCGATGAGGAGGCGGTGGGTGGCGGCGAAGACGTCGTGGTCCTCCTGGCGCAGCGCCGGAAGGGTCGTGATGTCGAAGAACCGCCGGTAGTTGAGCTCGGTGCCGGCGGTGCGCCACCAGCACAGCCGGTAGTACTGGGCGTCGAGCGTGCCGGCCAGGTCGTCCGGGTCGGCGGTGCCGGGCGCGACCGGGAGGACATGGTCGTAGTAGGTGATCACCCAGTCGTCGCCGTCGACGGTGTCATCGCCGGCGCCCACGTCGCCGAACCCGGCGAGGTCCCCGGCGCCGGTCTCCGCGGCGTCGGCGGTCCTGACCAGGGAGATTTCATCGGCCTCGAGGCAGTCGTGCAGCGGCTGGCCGAGCAGCGGCATCAGCACCTTGCCGGGGTTGTCCGTCGACGCCCAGTCGATGTCGAACCAGTTGGCGTAGGGGGAGTCGGGGCCCTCGCGCAGCACCGACCACCAGACGGGGTTCGCGGTCTGCGGGGTCGGGATCGCCATGTGGTTGGGCACCACGTCGACGACGAGGCCCAGACCCGCCCGCCGGCAGGCGGCGGTGAGCCGGCGCAGGCCGCCGACGCCGCCGAGCTCCGGGCTGATCCGGCCGTGCTCGACGACGTCGTAGCCGTGCATCGAGCCGGGGGCCGCCTCCAGGACCGGCGACAGGTACAGGTGCGAGACGCCGAGCGCCGCCAGATACGGCACGATCACCGCGGCGTCGGTGAAGTTGAACTCCAGGTGCAGCTGGAGCCGGTAGGTCGACGTGGGCACGACCCGGGTGCGCTCGTCGCCAGTCGGGCCGCCGTCGCTCATCGACACCCCTCCATCCGCTCCATCCGCCCCGAAGCGGCTGATCCGGGCTTAGTCGGCACGGCGCAGGACGAGCGTCGAGCGGGCGTCGAGGGGGACCGCGTCTCCGGCCTTGACCAGGTGGGGGCCGGCGTTCGGCTGCGGGGCGTCGCCCTGGGACTGGGCGGAGACCCGGGTGTCGACGACGATCTCCCAGCTGGGGCCGAGCTCCACCGGCGGCACCTGGAAGCTGACCGTCTCGTGGTGGGCGTTGAAGAACATCAGGAACGAGGTGTCGAGGACCGGCTCGCCGCGTTCGTCCGGGTCGGGGATGCCGTAGCCGTTGAGGAACACGGCCAGCGAGCGCGCGGTGCCGGACTCCCAGTCGTGGTCGGACATCTCGCCGCCGTCCGGGCGCAGCCACACGATGTCCTTCAGGCCGTCGTCAACCCCGTACTCCCCGTCTCCCGTTCCCCGGATCGGGGCGCCATGGAAGAACCGGCGGCGGCGGAACACCGGATGCTCGCGGCGCAGCCGCGACACCTCGGCGGTGAACCGCAGCAGGCCGGAGTCCTGGGCGGCTGGCGACCAGTCCAGCCAGCTCGTCTCGTTGTCCTGGCAGTAGGCGTTGTTGTTGCCACCCTGGGTGCGGCCCATCTCGTCGCCGGCGACGAGCATCGGCACCCCCTGGGACAGGAACAGCGTCGTGAGGAGATTACGGGCCTGCGCACCGCGCAGCGCGAGCACCGCCGCGTCGTCCGTGGGCCCCTCGGCCCCGCAGTTCCACGACCGGTTGTCGTCGGAGCCGTCCCGGTTGTCCTCGCCGTTCGCCTCGTTGTGCTTGCCGTTGTAGGAGACCAGGTCGGCGAGCGTGAAGCCGTCATGCGCGGTGACGAAGTTGATCGAGGCGATCGGGCGCCGGCCGTTGAACTGGTAGAGGTCGCTGGAGCCGGTCAGCCGGGAGGCGAACTCGGCGATGCCGTGGTCGGCGCCGCGCCAGAAGTCGCGGACGGTGTCGCGGTACTTGCCGTTCCACTCCGTCCACAGCGCGGGGAAGTTGCCCACCTGGTAGCCGCCCTCGCCGAGGTCCCACGGCTCGGCGATCAGCTTCACCTGGGAGACGATGGGGTCCTGCTGCACCAGGTCGAAGAAGCTCGACAGACGGTCGACATCGTAGAACTCGCGGGCGAGCGTCGCGGCCAGATCGAAGCGGAAACCGTCGACGTGCATCTCCGTCACCCAGTAGCGCAGCGAGTCCATGATCAGTTGGAGCACGTGCGGGTGGCGGACGTGCATCGTGTTGCCCGTGCCGGTGTAGTCCATGTAGTACTGCGGCTCGTCAGCCATCAACCGGTAGTAGCCCGCGTTGTCGATGCCGCGGAAGCACAGCATCGGGCCCAGGTGGTTGCCCTCGGCGGTGTGGTTGTAGACGACGTCGAGGATCACCTCGATCCCGGCGTTGTGCAGGTCCCGGACCATGCCCTTGAACTCCTGGACCTGCTGGCCGAGGCCGCCGGAGGCGGAGTAGGCGTTGTGCGGGGCGAGGAACGCGATCGAGTTGTAGCCCCAGTAGTTGCGCAGGCCCCGGCTCACCAGGTGCTCGTCGTGGACGAACTGGTGAACGGGCATCAGCTCGACGGCGGTGACCCCGAGCTTCTGGTAGTGCTCGATCATGATCGGGTGGGCGACGCCGGCGTAGGTGCCGCGGTAGCCGTCGGGTAGATCGGGGTGGCGCATCGTGAGGCCGCGGACGTGTGCCTCGTAGATGACCGTCTTCTCGTACGCGGTGCGCGGCGGCCGGTCGCCGTTCCAGTCGAAGAACGGGCTGATCACCACCGACTTCATCACGTGTGGCGCGGAGTCCGCCGTGTTGAGGCTGTCTGGTTCGCCGAAGGTGTAGCCGAAACACGCCTGGTCCCAGTCGATCTCACCGTCGACGGCCTTGGCGTAGGGGTCGAGCAGCAGCTTGTTCGGGTTGCAGCGCACGCCGTGGGCCGGGTCGTGCGGGCCGTGGACCCGATAGCCGTAGCGCTGGCCCGGTCCGACCCCGGGAAGGTAGCCGTGCCAGACGAAGGCGTCCTTCTCGTGTAGCTCGATGCGCTGCTCGGTACCCCCGTCGTCGAACAGGCACAACTCGACCCGCTCCGCCACCTCGGAGAAGATCGCGAAGTTGGTGCCGGATCCGTCATATGTGGCGCCCAGGGGATAAGGGTGGCCAGGCCAGACCTGCGACATACCCGCGAAGCCTACGGAATCTACCCCCACATGGGTCCGGTGGCCGCCCGCGCGCCTGGTGTTCCGTGGACGGAGGAGCCTCTCCCGGCCCGCGGGGAGAGGGGGAACGCGCGACGGGAAACCCGACGGCGGCGAGCACGGACCAGCGTGTCGTGGCCCAAGGGGCCGTCCGTCACAGAAGCGGACCGGAACCGCCACACCGCGGGCTGGTGCGCGGTGACACGGATCGGACACGCGCCGGAGACCTCGCCGACACCTGGCCTGGACTGTCACCCGGATTGCGGGTCAGATAACTCGTTTGGGTGGCCAAACCGGTGGTCCGCGACCCCCGTGACATGGCACGATCGTCCCGTACCCGGCACAGGCCCACCGCTGACGAGACGCAAGGGGAAGGCGTTCCTCGTCGACGGAGGTACTCCGTGGTCATGTCGTCAGCCCAAGGGCTGTCATCCAGCTCGGCGTCGAACGTGGTGCCGGGCATGTTGTCGGTGCTCGCCTGCCCGCCGGCGCTGTGCCCACACCTGGAGTTCGCCGTGTCCGGCGCGCTGTCGGCGACGGTGTCACTCACCTGGTCGCCGCAGCCGGCCCGGCCCGGCTGTCTCTACGCGGGGCTGGAGTGGCGGGGCGCTCCCGCGACCGCCGGCCGGCTCGCGACCCGGCTGCGCCGTCTCGGCCACGTCACCTTCGAGGTCGTCGAGGGCCCGTCGCCCGGCTGCGACGCGGAGCGCTACTCCTACACGCCCGACCTCGGCCTGCACCGGGTCGGCATCGCCGCCAACGGCGACGTGGTCATCGGCGAGGCGGCGCTGCGCGCCCTGCTGGAACGCGGCGAGGGCCGCGACACCCTCGCCCGCGGCCTGCACCGCCTGCTCGGCACTGACTGGGACGACGTGCTCGAGCCGCTGCGCCGTGGCTCCCACGGTGCCCCGGTGACCTGGCTGCGCCGGACCGGATAAGGTCGGGCGCTGGGTCGGGGGCTTCGCCCCCGACATCCTGGGCGCCTCGCGCCCTCGCCTGCCTCGCGCGGCTCGACGTGGATGTCCGTGTTCGGGGTATACCAGGTCCGGCCCGATGACTGGGCTGGCTGGCCTTCCGCTGGTCTGGGCTGTTCGGCACGCCGCGCGGGGGCCGATGTGACCACGCTGCGCGGTGGCCCGGTCGTATCGTGTGGCGAAGGCCACAGGAAAGTCCAGGGCACAGCCTGGGCACATTGCCAGACAGTCGTGCGTTGTGGGTTGGGCACGAGGAGCGCAACCTACGGAATCGGCTTCGTCGATTCCGCGGGGACCCTGACCATCTGGGAGAAATCAAGTGGCCACCGACTACGACACCCCCCGTACCGCGGATCTCGAGGACGCCCCCGAGCAGAGCCTTGAGGCCCTCAAGGCGCGGCGGGCGGACGCGGCGGCCGACCTCGGTGATGAAGTCGACCCGTTCGAGACCGAGCTCGACCTGCCCGGAGCCGACCTGTCTGGCGAGGAGCTGAACCTACGGGTACTGCCTCGCCAGGCCGACGAGTTCACCTGCACCAGCTGCTACCTGGTTCATCACCGTAGCCAGCTGGTGGACGCTCGTCGCATGATCTGCCGGGACTGCGCCGCCTAACGAAGATTTGCCGCGTAACTGGGAAACAGCTCGTTTCCCACCGCGCTGGCCCGGTCGCCGGGGTCTCCGGGGACCCTGCCGAATTGGCGATGCCAATCCGGCGGGTCCGCGGCTCAGCCCCCGGCTCCGGACCCGCGCGTCCCTACGAGATCACGTCTTCCCTACGAGATCACGTCTGATGGAACCCGCGGGGGCGCATCCACCTGCACGCCCGCGGCGCGCAGCTCGGCGACGGTGCGTTCGTCGTCGCCCGGCTGGAGGTTGACGAAGCGGGTGAGCTCGAGCGGGACGATGACGTCCAGCCCGAGTCGCCGCGCGTCCAGTGCCGTCTCCTTGACGCAGTAGTCGCCGGCGAGGCCGACGACGACCACCTGGCGACAGCCGGCCGCGGCGAGCCGCTCGCCGAGCACGGTGGAGGTCCGCGCGCCCGACTCGGGGTCGCGCACCGAGAACCCCGAATAGCCGTCGGCGCCGTCGGCGCCCTTGCGAACCACCTCGCCGGTGACGCGCGCCCCGGCATGGAACTCGGCGCCCGCCGTCCCGGCGACGCAGTGTGGCGGCCAGACGCCACCGGACGTGACGAAGTGTGGTGTGACCTCGGGGTGCCAGTCCTGCGTCCAGAAGACGGGTGACCCGGCGGCCTCGGCCTCGGCCACCTGCGCGTTGACCGCGTCGACGATCTCCTCACCGCCCCGCACGTACAGGCTGCCTCGCGGCGTCGCGAAGTCGTTCTGCAGGTCGACGACGATCAACGCCACCCCGGGGCCATACGTCGTCATCGGCGTGTTCCTTCCGTGTCGCCCGCTGTGCCCGCCCCGCCGTGCCCGCCCGGTGTGCCCGCGTGGGGGCAGTCGTGCTGTGATCCTAGGGTGTCGGGTATGCGTAGCCGTGACTATGGCCGGGACGTACTGGCTCCGTCCGCGAAGAAGGCGCCGGCGCCCCTGCCCATCGTCGAGGCCGAGCTGGACCTCGTCGTCGAGGACCGGGTGAGCGGCTTCTGCGGAGCCGTCGTCGAGCTGGACGCCATCGGGGTCACCCTGGAGGACCGGTTCGGCGTGCGCCGCCTCTTCCCCCTGGAGGAAGGGGCGTTCCTGGTGGAGGGCCGGCGGGTGACGCTGGCGCGGCCGCGCCGGGCGGCGCCCACGGGTCCCTCGCGGACCGCGTCCGGCTCGGTCGCGGTGCCTGGCGCGCCGGCGCGGGTCGCCAGGGCCAGCCGGATCTACGTCGAGGGCCTGCACGACGCGGCGCTCGTCGAGCGGGTCTGGGGCGACGACCTGCGGGTCGAGGGTGTCGTCGTGGAACCTCTCGACGGCGTGGACGAGCTGCCGGCGATCGTCGCGGCGTTCCGGCCGGGCTCCGGGCGCCGGCTGGGGGTGCTCGTCGACCACCTGGTCGCCGGCTCCAAGGAGAGCCGGATCGCCGCGTCCGTCACCGGCGAGCACGTCCTGGTGACGGGCCATCCCTACATCGACATCTGGCAGGCGGTGAAGCCCGCCTCCGTCGGCATCCGGGCCTGGCCCGAGGTGCCGCGCGGTCAGCCGTGGAAGGAAGGCGTGTGCCGCGCGCTCGGCGTGCGCGAGCCGGCAGAGATGTGGCGGCGCGTGCTGGCGTCCGTGGACAGCTACAGCGACCTCGAGGTGGGTCTGCTACGAGCCGTCGAGGAGCTCATCGACTTTGTCACCACCGGCTGATCCGCCCCCGTCCGCGAGCCAGCCGCTGTCGGCCGGCGGTCGGCGGCCGACCGGGGTCCGCAGGCCGACCGGGGCCCGCGGGTCCTCGCGGCCGCCGCGGGCGGGTGCGGGGCGCCGGAGCGCGCCGGCCCGGCGAGGGCGGCGCAGCCGGTTGGGGTTAGCGAGACGGTCGCCGCTGGCCGCCGGTCGGGGGATGCCCCGGCCGGTGCTCGCGGTGGTGGCGGTCGCGGTGCTGCTGCTGGCGGCCCTGGTGGCCGTGCTGGTGGCCGGCGCGACGGGAGGCACTCCGGCGCCGCCGCGGGGCGCCACCGTGGCCGGAGGGCCCGGCGTCGCCGGCGCGGGTGGAGCGGGCGACACGGCCGCTTCGGCGGTGCCCGGCGGGGTCCCGTCGGCGACGGCGGTCCCCAGCCCGGTGGTTCCCAGCTCCGCGGCCCCCGGCGCGGCGGGGCCCGGCGTCGACCTGCGCGGACGGGTGGTCGTGCTCGACCCGGGGCATGACGGCGGCAACGGCGCGGCGCCGGCGCAGATCGACCGCAAGGTCGACGCCGGCGGCTTCCTGAAGGAGTGCGACACCGTCGGCGCGAGCACCGACGCCGGCTACCCGGAGCACGCCTTCACCTGGGACGTGGCCAACCGGACGGCCCAGGTGCTGCGGGACCGCGGCGCCACCGTCGTGCTGACGAGAAAGGACGACACCGGTATCGGCCCGTGCGTCGACGCCCGGGCCCGGGCCAGCGCCGACGCGCATGCCGACGCCGCCGTCTCCATCCATGCCGACGGCGGCCCGGCGGACGGCTTCGGGTTCCACGTCATCGCCCCGGACCGGGGGCCCGACAACGTGAACGCCGGCATCCTGGTGGCCTCGGGCCGGCTGGCGACCCAGCTGCGCGACGCCTTCGCCGCCTCGACCGGCGAGGCACCAGCCAACTACCTCCCCACCCACCAGGGCATCGTCGATCGGTCCGACCTGGGCGGCCTCAACCTGTCGACGGTCCCCAAGGTCTTCGTCGAGTGCGCCAACATGCGCAACCCGGCCGACGCGGCGCACGTCAGCGACCCGGTCTGGCGCCAGCGCGCCGCCGACGGCATCGCCGACGGCATCGCCCGTTACCTCACCGCGCCCGGGAGTTAGGCGGTCCCGTGGTGCCTCACTCGGGGGTCCACGGCAGATCGATGGCGCTGATGGCCGCGCAACATCTGGACGACGCTCGCGCGCTGTTCGACGATCGGCCTCGCCGTCCGCTAGAGTTCATCTTGCACCCGACGGGGAGCGGCAAAGTGGGGCAAACCGGTTCAACCCGATCTTCTGGTCGACCGGAACCTGCTGCTAGACTCCGGAGGGCGGCGAGCCGGCCAACCCGTGAACGAGTCGTGAGACACGGTCGCGGGAACGGGATCCGGATCCTGTAAGGTAGGCAACGCACGCGGACGTGGCTCAGTTGGTAGAGCATCACCTTGCCAAGGTGAGGGTCGCGGGTTCGAATCCCGTCGTCCGCTCGGAAGTAGCGAGGTCACGAGGTCACGCCACAAGGCCTCCTCCGGCGGAGTGGCCGAGTGGTTTAGGCAAGGGCCTGCAAAGCCCTGTACGCGGGTTCGATTCCCGCCTCCGCCTCGCACTTACTTGGGTGTAAACCCTTTCGGGCGATTAGCTCAGTGGGAGAGCGCTACCTTGACACGGTAGAGGCCACTGGTTCAATCCCAGTATCGCCCACGAGCCGGATTCGGCTGCTCGCCTCCCTTCGGGGAGGCTTCGCCACCGGCCGTGATGCCTGCCCAGGGGGCGACCCCCTGGAACCCCCGGGTCAGGGGCTTCGCCCCCGATACCCCCGGCCGCTCGCGCTTCGCGCGTTGCGGCCTTTTTCTTTTCTTGCGTTGCGCTGGTGGGTGCGGGGGCGTTGGGCTTCCGGGGCGGGGCGACTTAGGCGGCCCTGTTCACGTGGACAGCTGGCGGATGCCGTTCGGTCGAGGGGTGGGTCTTTCAGCGGTCGGGCTGGGTACCTCGGCGCGAAGGGCGCGAAAAAACCCGCTCGGTGGAGGGTCCCACCGAGCGGGCTGGCGATTGTCGTTCGCCGAACGGTGCCCGCACCGGATTTCACGGGTCGGGCCCCTTACGGCGTCCGACCCGGGAGCGTCACCGGTCGGGGCCGCCCCAGATGAGGAGAGCCAGCTCGGCGTCGAGGTCGATGACGTCGCTCTCGCTGCCTAGCGGGACCGCGGCGTAGGTGCGGCGTAGGAACGCCAACACCTCCGAGCGGGGCATCTCGAACAGCGCGTGCCCTGACGGGCTCGACAGCGACAGGCAGACGATCCTGCCGCCGGACTGCGCCGCGGGCCAGACCTGGACGTCGCCGTCCCCGGCCGGGCGGCGGACTCCGTCGCTCAGGAGCTGCCGGGCGAAGGTCCACTCGACGACCTCGTCCGCTCCGGTGCGGAACCCGATGCTGACCGCGTACGGGTCGTCGGGCTCGTACCGGACCGTCGCGGCGACGGGGACTGGAGCACCTCCTGGCACGACGAGCCGGAGGGCGAGCTCTGCGGTGATCGAATCGTGACGAATAGTCATCGGGCGGCCTCTCAGCGGTGCGGTGGTGCGGGCGAGCACCCGTGTAACGAGATAGTTCCCACTCTGCGGCTCGTAGGAAACAAGGTTATGCCAAGACAACATCTGTTACGACGGTTCGGGCGAGTTGCCTGGCCGGGGAGGTGTGCCCACATCCGTCAGGCCCCCGCGGTGGAAGGCCCGGCGTCGGTCCGAGCCGCCGGGAGGCGGCGTCGGCCCTCGTTGCGAACCCCCACCGGGATCCCCCCGGACACGGATCCCACTGTCGTGGCCGTGCGCCGATATCGTTCCCCGCGGCGCGGGCCTCAACCACGGCGAGTGCCGACCAACGCCCACAGGACCACCAGCGACGGGACATCAGTCCGACATGGGACGGACATGCCCCTGACTCGGAGCGAGACCCCGGCGGAGACCGAGCGGCCCGCCGTTCCGCCGCTCCCGCCGGGTTGTGTAAGCTGAGCCCCGCAGCCAACTGATCGAGGAGCCGCTCGAAGGCCAGCCAGAGATCGGCCAGCCAAAGATCGGGTTCGGCTGCGTCCAGCGGGCGTATAGCTCAGGGGTAGAGCGCTGCCTTCACACGGCAGAGGTCCGTGGTTCGAAACCACGTACGCCCACGAGCCGGATTCGGCTGCTTGCCACCTCTGGTGGCTGCGCCACCGGCCGCGATGTCCGCCCAGGGGGACGACCCCCTGGAACCCCGAGCCGGATTCGGCTGCTTGCCAACCTTTGGTTGGCTGCGCCACCGGCCGCGATGTCTGCCCAGGGGGGCGACCCCCTGGAACCCCCGGGTCAGGGGCTCCGCCCCTGACACCCCCGGCCGCTCGCGCTTCGCGCGTTGCGGCCTTTTTCGTTTGTTGCGTTGGGTCGGGTGGGTGTGGGGCGTTGGGCTGCCGAGGGGGGATTGCTGTCGCGGTTTCCCGTTTGCTCGGGGACTTGGTCGCGCTTGGGCGGCCGGGGGTCATGAGTCTCCTCGGGTCGGGTGTCGGTCCGAGTCTGGACGGTGGCCGAGGTGGTGGCCACTGATCGATGAGGTCCATGTCCCGGTATGGCCGGTAGCGGGTGAGCGGGTCACCCTGGGCGGGACGGCGACACACCGCGCGTCACCCTGGTGGGGGACGGGGACGCCGGTGGATCTGGGGCTTTGGCGTGGACGGGTGCTGGGACGGGCCAGTGCCACCGAGCCGCGAAACGGTGCGGGTGGGCCACCGCGGCGGAGCGTCGGCGAGGTGGTGGGCGGCCGCCCGTCGTCGGATGGGCGGGATTGGTTCAGGGCTGGTGGGGGCGCCGCGGCTGGTACGGTCGGGGCGCGGTGCGGGATGCAGGGATGTGAGGTAGGCGGTTGAGCGGGACGGTGGACGGCTCGGCGCCGAGCGGTATTCCGCTGGACGAGCAGGCGGGCGTCGGGATGCCGGACGCATTCCAGCGGCTGTACACACCGCACCGGATGGCCTACATCAAGGGCGAGGGACGGTCGGACGACGACGGCTGTCCGTTCTGCCTGATCCCCGCGATGACCGACGACGACGGCCTCGTGGTCGCTCGCGGCGCGGTCGTCTACGCGGTGCTCAACCTCTACCCGTACAACGCGGGGCACCTGATGGTGGTCCCTTACCGGCACGTCGCCGACTACGCCGACCTCACGCCGGACGAGACGACCGAGATGGCGTTGTTCACGCAGCGGGCGTTGCGCGCGCTGCGGCTGGCCAGCGGGGCACACGGGTTCAACACCGGGATGAACCTCGGATCGGTCGCCGGCGCCGGGATCGCGGCGCATGTGCACCAGCACGTGGTGCCGCGCTGGGGCGGGGACACGAACTTCATGCCGGTGATCGGCGGCACCAGGGTGCTGCCCGCGCTGCTGGGCGAGACCAGGGTGCTCATCGCCGAGGCCTGGGAGAAGATCGTCGGCGAGGACTGACAGCGGCAGGCGCGCCATCGCGTCTGGCGGCACGGCCGCCGGCCCGCCGCCTGCCCCCTGTCGAGGCGGGGGTGCCTCGACAGGGGGCAGGCGGGTCAGCTGGCGCGATCGCGGATCATCGTGGCTGCCAGCTGGTCGGGCATGGGCTCGTAGCGAGCCGGCGACCGGGTGAAGGTGCCGGTGCCCTGGGTGAGGGAACGCAGCTCGACCGCGTAGCGGATCATCTCCAGCTCGGGGACCTCGGCCCTGATGACGGTACGGCCGACGTCGCCCGCGCCCAGGGGCTCCATGCCGATCACACGGCCGCGGCGGCCGGACAGGTCGCCCATGACCGCGCCCACGTGCTCGTCGGGCACGAGGACCGAGACCTCCAGGATCGGCTCGAGCAGCGCGACCCCCGCCTTCGCGGCGGCGTCGCGCAGGGCGAGGCCGCCGGCGACCTGGAAGGCCAGGTCGGACGAGTCGACGCTGTGCGCCTTGCCGTCGACCAGGCGGACCCGGACGTCGACCATCGGGCAGCCGGTGGCGACGCCCCTGGCCAGCTGGGCGGCGAGGCCCTTCTCCACGGACGGGATGAACGAGCGGGGGACCGCGCCGCCGACGATCTCGTCGACGAACTCGAAACCCGCGCCGGCGGGGAGCGGCTCGGCCTCGATCTGGCAGATCGCGTACTGGCCGTGGCCGCCGGACTGCTTGACGTGCCGGCCCAGGCCGTGCGCCGCCCCGCGGAGGGTCTCGCGCAGCGCGATCCGCGGCTCCCGGCGATCGACATCGACGCCGTAGCGGCTCGCGAGCCGGTCGAGCAGCACGTCGGCGTGTGCCTCACCCATGCACCACAGCAGCAGCTGCCCGGTCTCGGCGTCGGTCCGCACGGTCACCGTCGGGTCCTCGGCGGCCAGGCGCCCGAGCGCCCCCGGCAGCTTGTCCTCGTCGGACTTGGTGCGCGGTTCGATCGCGATCGGCAGCAGCGGCTCCGGCATCGACCACGGCGCCAGCAGGCGCGGGTCGTCCCGGTCTGACAGGGTGTCGCCCGTCTCGGCGGTGCCGAGCTTGGTCACCACGCAGATGCCGCCGGCCTGGCAGGCGTCGACGGGGTGCAGCGCCGTGCCCGCCGGCAGCGACAGCCCACCGATCTTCTCGTCGACGTCGTGGTCGGGATGGCCGGCGGCGGCGCGGCCGTGACCCGAGACGTGCACAGTGGCGTCGGGGCGCAGCGTGCCGGAGAAGACCCGCACCACCGACATCCGCCCGACGTAGGGGTCGGTCGTGGTGCGCACGACCTCGGCGAGCAGCGGGCCGTCGGGGTCGGCGGAGATCCGCGGGCAGTCCGAACCGTCGCAGCGGGTGAGCGGCGGGATCGGGTGCTCGGCGGGGGAGGGGAACGCGTCGACCAGCATGTCGAGCAGCTCGACCGAGCCGACGGGCGGACCCGCGCCGTTCGCGGCGCGGGCGAAGGGGAGCACCGGGTGGAAGGAACCGTGCGCGATCGCGGTCTCGGCGTCGTCGAGCAGCATCTTGGGGTCGAGCTCCTCACCGCTGAGGTAGCGGTCGAGCAGGCTTTCGTCCTCGCTCTCGGCGATGATGCCCTCGATCAGCGCGCCGCGGGCCGCCGCGTAGGGACCGTCGAGCTCGGCGCCTTCGTCGACCTCATGCCGACCCTTGGGGCCGTACTCGACGACGCGGCCGGTGAGCAGCCCCACCAGGCGGGCTCCGTCGCCGCCCTCGGTGGCACCGTCGGGCAGGAAGACCGGCAGGACGCCGGCGCCGAAGGCGTCCTGGCAGGCGGCGACAGCGGCGGTGAAGTCGGCCCTCGGGTGGTCGAGGCGGGTGACGACGACGGCGCGCGGCATGTTCACCTCGGCGCACTCGGCCCACAGCGCCCTGGTGGCGCCGTCGATGCCGTCGATCGCGCTGACGACGAACAGTGCGGCGTCGGCGGCGCGCAGCCCGGCGCGCAACTCACCGACGAAGTCGGGGTAGCCGGGGGTGTCCAGCAGGTTGATCGTCATGTTCCGGTGGCACAGCGCGGACAGGGTGAGGCTGATCCCGCGGGCCGAACGGTGCTCGCCGTCCCCGTGGCGGGCCTGCTCACGGCCCTGCCCGGCGCTCCCGGGCCCGGCCACGCTGAGCAGGTCCTCGGCCAGCGCGGTCTTACCCGCGCCGGTGTGACCCACAAGGACGACGTTGCGGACTTTAGCCGCGGCAGACGGCATCTCGGCCTCCGTTCGGATCCAGCCGAGCGCCTCCCTAGCGCGCCATGGGCCGATGTTCCGGGGCCCTGAACTCCAGGGGGCGGAGGCCGCCGCGCGGGAACAGGAAGATCATGTGTTCGCGCCTCCTTGGGCTGGCCTCCTGCGCTCGGACGGTTGCTGACGTCGTCGCTCAGCCTGCGCTCATGTGACCTAAAGCACAAGAGGAGGTGAACCTTGAGTTAGTTCCCCGCAACACCCGGTGTGGCACCAAGCGCTGGCTCCCGGTGCGCGGGACCCTGGCGCCGGCGTTCCTGAGGGCTGGCACAGCAGTGGGGATCGGTAGGGTGAACCCGCGCGAAAAACACCGCGCCGGACACGACGGGACGGACATGCTCGCTAGCAAGGCGCGGCCGCAGATCAACCGGCTGCTGGAGCCGTTCAGCCGATGGGCGGCCAGGACGTCGCTCTCGCCGGACCTGGTGACGATCATCGGCACGGTCGGCGTGGTCGGCGGCGCGCTCGGCTTCTTCACTCGCGGAGTGTTCTTCCTCGGCACCCTCGTGATCACGCTGTTCGTCTTCTCGGACCTCATCGACGGCGCGATCGCTCGGGCTCGCGGGATCTCGTCCAAGTGGGGCGCCTTCCTCGACTCGACCTCCGACCGGATCGGCGACGGCGCCGTCTTCGGGTCGCTGGTGATCTGGTACGCCGGTGACGGTGACTCGCTGCCGCTGGCCGGCGCGGCGCTGATCAGCCTGGTCGCGGCCGCCGTCACCTCGTATGTCAAGGCTCGGGCGGAAAGCCTCGGCTTCACCTGCAATGTCGGCCTGGCCGAGCGCGGTGAGCGGCTGCTCCTGCTGCTCGTCGCCGCCGGCCTCTACGGCCTCGGCGTGCCGTACCTGCTGCCGGTCGCGCTGTGGGTGCTCGCCGTCGCGACCGTCATCACGGTCGTCCAGCGGATCTGGCACGTGTACCGCCAGTTCCAGCGTTCCGGTGGGGCCGGTGCCGCGGCGCTCGCGTCGGCCGCGGCCAACATCGACGCGCCCGCGGCGGACGCGGCGTCGGGCCCGGTCGACGCGCCTCCGGCGGGCGGTACCGCGGCCGACGCCAACGGAGCCGCGGCCGTCGGGATCCCACCGCACCGGGCCAGCGGCCCGGCGGGGCCGATGGCGGTGGTCGGCGCGGTGGCCGGTGTCGAGGTGGCCGGTCCGGTCACCTCGGCCGGCTGAGCCCGGGACGGCCCGTCCCGTGCCCTCCCCAGGTCGGTTCACCGACCTCGCCTACGCGGTGGGCTGGCGGGTGGTGCGCACGCTGCCCGAGCGGCTCGCCGCGCGCGGCTTCGCCGCCGGGGCCGACTGGGCCATCCGCCGCGGCGGCAAGGGGGCGCGGCGGCTGCGGTCGAACCTCGCGCACGTCGTGCCCGAGGGCACCGACCTCGACGCGCTGACGAAGGCCGCGATGCGCTCCTACGCGCGCTACTGGCTCGAGGTCTTCCGGCTCCAGGACATGCCGCCCGAGCGCTACATCGGGGACATGGCCGTCCGCGACGAGCACCACCTGCGCGATGCCTACGCCGCCGGCAAGGGCATGATCCTCGCCCTGCCGCACATGGGGAACTGGGAACAGGCCGGCGCGTGGCTCGCCGGCACCGGGGTCCCGTTCACCACCGTCGCCGAACGGCTGCGGCCCGAGTCGCTTTTCGATCGGTTCGTGGCCTTCCGCGAGTCGCTGGGTATGGAGGTCATCCCGCTCACCGGCGGCGCCGAGCCGCCGTCGGCACTGCTCACCGAGCGGCTGCTGGCCGGCGGCTGCCTGTGCCTGCTGGCCGACCGGGACCTGTCCGCGCGCGGCGTGCCGGTGGAGTTCTTCGGCGGGCGAGCGCGGATGGCGCCGGGGCCGGCGGCGCTGGCGCTGCGCACCGGCGCCGCGCTGCTGCCGACCACGCTCTGGTTCGAGGGGGGCGGCTGGCGCGCCCGGATCTTCCCTCCCGTCGAGCACACGGACGTGGCGACGATGACCCAGGCGATGGCCGACGCGTTCGCGACGACGATCCGCGAGCACCCGGCCGACTGGCACATGCTGCAGCGCGTCTGGCTGGACGAGCCGGGCCAGGCGGCCGGCGCGGGCCAGGCGGCCGGCGCGGGCCAGGCGGGCGGGGCGGGCCAGGCGGGCGGGGCGGCCCAGGCGGGGCCGGGGGAGCGGTGAGGATCGGGCTGGCCTGCCCCTACACCTGGGACGTCCCGGGCGGGGTGCAGGTACACGTCCGTGACCTGGCCGAGACGCTGATCGCGGCCGGGCACGAGGTGTCGGTGATCACCCCGGCCGACGACACGGACGCGCTGCCGCCCTATGCCGTCGACGCCGGCCGGGCGCTGCCGGTGCCATACAACGGCTCGGTGTCGCGGGTGCTGATGGGACCGGTCTCGGCGACCCGGGTGCGCCGCTGGCTGCGCGAGCACGACTTCGACGTGCTGCACGTCCACGAGCCGACCGCGCCGAGCATCGGCCTGCTCGCCTGCATGCTCGCCGACGGCCCGATCGTCGCCACCTTCCACACCGCCAACCCGCGTTCGAAGATCCTCACTGCCGCCCAGGGCGCCCTCCAGCCGTCACTGGAGAAGCTGCGCGCCCGGATCGCGGTCTCCGAGGCGGCCCGGCGCACGATCGTCGAGCATCTCGGCACCAGCGCGGTACTGATCCCGAACGGGGTGCGTGTCGCCGCGTTCGCGGGTGCCCACCCGCTGCCCGGCTATGAGCCGCCGCGGCACACCGTCTGCTTCCTCGGCCGCATCGACGAGCCGCGCAAGGGGCTGGACGTGCTGCTCGCCGCGCTGCCGGAGCTCGCTCGCCGGGTGCCGGGCGTGCGCCTGCTCGTCGCCGGGCCGGGCGACGTCGCGGCGGTGCGGTCCCGGCTCGACCCGCTGCTGCGCGACCAGGTGAACCTCGTCGGGCTCGTGTCGAACGAGGACAAGGCCAGGGTGTTCGCCTCCGCCGACGTGTACTGCGCGCCGAACACCGGCCAGGAGAGCTTCGGGATCGTGCTGCTGGAGGCGATGGCGGCGGGCACCCCCGTCATGGCCAGTGACCTCGACGCGTTCCGCCGGGTGCTCGACGACGGCCGGGCGGGCCGGCTGTTCGGTGTCGGCGAGCCGGCCCAGCTCGCAGCCGGGCTCGCCGAGCTGCTCGGGGACGAGGTGGCGCGCGCCGCGCTCGTCCGGCACGGCCGGTCGGTCGTCGCCGGCTACGACTGGCCGGTGATCGCCGAGTCGATCGTCGATCTCTACCGTATGGTCACCGCCGGCGCCGGTCCCGTCTCCCTCGCCTCCGCCGCGGACGCCTGAACCCGGCTTCTGTGATGCTCGGGACGTCCCGGACCCAGCCGCCACCCGGTCGTCTACGCTGCCCGGAATGACAGTCGTCGTGGCCGTGGTCGCCGTCGTGGTGGCGATCGCGACCTACCTCACCTGGATGGCGCGCCGCCTCGACCGGCTCGGCGTCCGGGTGGACGCGGCCCAGGCCGGGCTGGCCGCCCAGCTGGCCGCGCGCGCGGGGGCGGCGGTGGCACTGGCCGAAAGCCGCGGGCTCCTGCCGCTGACCGCGGCGGCCGAGCGCGCGCTGGCCGGGCACGCGGCGCTGCGGGCCGGCGCGGCGCTGGACACCGGTGTCGAGGACACCGAGAACGAGCTCAGCCGCGCCCTGCGCGCTCCCGAGGTGGGCACCGCCGGCCAGGGCGCGCCGCAGCTGCTGCACGCCGTCGACTCGGCGGCGGCCCGGGTGGCGCTCGCCCGCCAGCTGCACAATGACGCGGTGCGCGATCTGCGCGCGTTGCGGGGCCGGCGCCTGGTGCGGGTCACGCGCCTGGGCAGCCGCCGCCCGCTGCCGGCCTACTTCGAGATCGACGATGCCCTGCCGGCGCGGTGGGGCGGGGGGCTCCACGCCAGATCGCGAAGCGATCTGGGAGGTCCGGGTCGCGAGCGCCCGACCGAGGTGGTCGCGGACCCGGCCATCTGACGTCCGGGCGAACGCCAGGCACCCGGAGTGATCAGCGGGACGCGCTGCGGCGAGGCTGAAGCGCGCCGGTCGGCCGTACCATGGGATTGGTATGTCCGCCCGGCCGGTGAGGGCCGGTCGAGGTCGGGGAGTCGCGACCGGACGCAGGGTCCGGACACAGGGTCCGGACACGGGGCGCGGCCCTGGACTGGGCCTCCGGGCCCCGCCCGTCCGACCAGCGCGCGAGTTCCGCGGCCCTCGGGACGACGGGGGCTCGCGGCCGTACGGCCGCGAGCCGGACCGGTGCGGGACATGACCAGAACGCATGACCGTGACGAGGACACCCGAGAGAGACGGATCGCCATGCCTGCCGGAGCCACGCCAGCTGAAACGCCCGCCGGAGTCCCCGCGCCCGCCGGGCCAGCGAGGCAGGCCGGCACCGCGCGCGTCAAGCGCGGCATGGCCGAGATGCTCAAGGGCGGTGTGATCATGGACGTGGTCACGCCCGAACAGGCCAAGATCGCCGAGGACGCCGGCGCCGTCGCCGTGATGGCGCTCGAGCGGGTCCCGGCTGACATCCGCGCCCAGGGCGGCGTCGCCCGGATGAGCGACCCCGACATGATCCAGGGCATCGTCGAGGCCGTCTCCATTCCGGTCATGGCGAAGGCCCGGATCGGGCACTTCGTCGAGGCGCAGGTGCTCCAGGCGCTGGGTGTCGACTACGTCGACGAGTCCGAGGTGCTCACCCCGGCCGACCCGCACCACCACATCGACAAGTGGGCGTTCACCGTCCCGTTCGTCTGCGGCGCGACGAACCTGGGCGAGGCGTTGCGGCGGCTCTCCGAGGGCGCGGCGATGATCCGCTCGAAGGGCGAGGCGGGCACCGGCGAGGTGTCCAACGCCGTCGTGCACATGCGCACCATCCGCGCGGAGATCGCCCGGCTGTCGGCGCTGCCCGCCGAGGAGCTCTACTCCGCCGCCAAGGAGCTGCGCGCGCCGTACGACCTGGTCGCGGAGGTCGCCCGGCTCGGCAAGCTGCCGGTCGTGCTGTTCACCGCGGGAGGCATCGCCACCCCGGCGGACGCGGCGCTGATGATGCAGCTCGGCGCGGACGGGGTGTTCGTCGGCTCCGGCATCTTCAAGTCCGGTGACCCGGCGAAGCGGGCGCGGGCGATCGTCGAGGCGACGACGATGTACAACGACCCGGGCGTGATCGCCAAGGTCTCCCGCGGCCTCGGCGAGGCCATGGTCGGCATCAACGTCAGCGAGCTGGCCCCCGCCGCCCGCTACGCCGACCGCGGCTGGTGAGTTCTTCGGAGGAGAGCGTCCGGATCGGCGTGCTGGCGCTGCAGGGGGACGTGCGGGAGCATGCCCGGGCGCTGGTCGCGGTGGGGGCGGAGGCGGTCGAGGTGCGCCGGCCCGAGGAGCTCGCCGCCGTCGACGGGCTGGTGCTGCCGGGCGGGGAGTCGACGACGATCGGCCGGCTGCTGCGGATCTTCGGGCTGCTCGAGCCGCTGCGGGCGGCGGTCGGCGACGGCCTGCCGGTGTACGGCTCCTGCGCCGGGATGATCCTGCTCGCTCAGGACGTGCTCGACGGCCGGCCGGACCAGCCGCTCATCGGCGGCCTCGACGTCGTCGTGCGGCGCAACGCCTTCGGCCGGCAGGTCGACTCGTTCGAGGCCGACCTGGAGGTCGAGGGCCTGGTCGGCCCGCCGCTGCACGCCGTGTTCATCCGCGCGCCGTGGGTCGAGAAGGCCGGTGACGGCGTGACGGTCCTCGCCAGGGTCGGGGAACATCCGGTCGCGGTCCGGCAGGGGCATCTGATGGCGACGTCGTTCCACCCGGAGCTGACGGGGGACACCCGAATGCACGAGCTGTTCGTCGACATGGTGACCCGGCGGCGCGCGCCGGGCTAACGGCGTTCGCCGCCTGGTGCCTGGTGCCTGGTGCCATGCCTCCAATGCCCGGTTCACGACGCCTGGTCGACGCCGGCCGCGGGGGGCGGTGGGCCAGTCGCGGTAAAGATGGTAGGAGGAAACACGACGTTCACCGGTCGGCCGGCTACGGTGCCCGCCGGCCCGGACAACCAGAACTCGGCCTTCGGGCGCGCATGGCTCCGCCGTTCTCGCGCACCCCTTGGCCATGTGGGATCATGAAGGTTCCCGTGCCGGGGACGGCCGGGCCGACGGACTGGCCGAAGGAGGTGCGCGCGTGCTGCGTCGTCGCGCCGCCAGAGGCGTTGGGTCAACAGAGGGGCAAGCATGAGCGGTCACTCCAAGTGGGCGACCACGAAGCACAAGAAGGCGGTCATCGACGCCCGTCGTGGCAAGCTGTTCGCCAAACTGATCAAAACGGTCGAGGTGGCCGCGAAGACCGGCGGCGGTGACCCGGCCGGTAATCCCACCCTCGCCGACGCGATCGCGAAGGCGAAGTCGCAGTCCGTGCCGAACGACAACATCGAGCGGGCGGTCAAGCGCGGCTCCGGTGAGCTGGCCGGTGGCGTGACCTACGAGTCGATCACCTATGAGGCCTATGGCCCGAGCGGGGTCGCCGTGATGGTCGAGTGCCTCACCGACAACCGCAACCGGGCCGCCTCGGACGTCCGGGTTGCCGTCACCCGCAATGGCGGCACGATCGCCGACCCGGGCTCGGTCTCCTACCTGTTCAACCGCAAGGGCGTCGTGCTGGTCACCAAGACTGCGGGGCTGACGGAGGACGACGTGCTGCTGGCGGTTCTCGACGCCGGCGCCGACGAGGTCAACGATCTCGGCGAGGCCTTCGAGGTGGTCGCCGAGGCCACCGACCTGCACACGGTGCGGGTCGCGGCGACGGACGCCGGCCTGACGGTGGAGTCCGCCGAGATCTCCTGGCTCCCGAGCGTCAGCGTGCCGCTCGAGGCCGAGCCCGCCCGCAAGGTGCTCAAGATCGTCGATGCCCTCGAGGACCTGGACGACGTCCAGTCCGTCTGGTTCAACGCCGACATCTCCGACGAGGTCATGGAGCTCGTCGCGGGTTGACGGCGGGAGTCGCTGCCCGGCGGCGTGTCGGGCGATGTCCGAACCGTCCCGTACTAGGATCCGAACAGGCGTTCGCTATCTCGGTGAACGCTCTTGTCCTGGGCGGAGGTTCGGCGGGTGCGGGTGCTCGGTGTTGATCCCGGGCTGACCAGGTGCGGGCTTGGGGTTGTGGACGGCGGGGGTGCTGGGCAGCGCGCGACGCTGGTCGAGGTCGGGGTCGCGCGGACGCCGGCGGATGAGGACGTGGCGATCCGGCTGCGGGACATCTCGCTGGAGATCGAGTCCTGGCTGGACCGGCACCGCCCGGACGCGGTCGCGGTGGAGCGGGTGTTCGCCCAGGCGAACGTGCGCACGGTGATGGGCACCGCGCAGGTCGGCGCGGTCGCGATCGTGCTCGCGGCGCGCCGTGGCCTGCCGGTCGCCCTGTACACCCCGAGCGAGGTCAAGGCCGCCGTCACCGGCAGCGGCCGGGCGGACAAGAGCCAGGTGACCTTCATGATCACTAAGCTGCTCGACCTCGCGGCGCCGCCGAGACCGGCGGACGCCGCCGACGCGCTCGCGCTCGCGCTGTGCCATGTCTGGCGCGGG
>NZ_KI912266.1:6440787-6451755 GCF_000235425.2 Pseudofrankia saprophytica | reverse complement strand
GTCGCCGGGCCGGTGCTGTCGGTGTCGCCGACGGCGGCCGTCGTGGAGGTCGGCGGGGTGGGACTCCTGGTGCAGTGCACCCCCGTGACGCTCGCCGGGCTCGTCGTCGGCGAGCCGGCGCGGCTCGCGACCGCCCTGGTGGTCCGGGAGACCGAGCTGACGCTCTACGGGTTCGCGGACGCCGACGAGCGGGAGGTCTTCGAGACTCTGCAGGCCGCGGGCGGAGTCGGGCCGAAGCTGGCCCAGGCGGTCCTCGGGGTGCTGGCGCCGGACGACGTGCGCCGCGCGGTCGCCGAGGAGGACCTGGCGGCACTGACGAAGGTGCCCGGCGTCGGCCGCAAGGGCGCCCAGCGGATCGTGCTCGACCTCAAGGACAAGCTCGGCCCGCCGGTGGGTGGCGCGGCGCCGCGCGCCGGCCTCGGCGCCTCGGGACGGATCATGCCCGCCCCGAGGACCGCGACCGAGCAGGTGACGGACGCGCTCGTCGGCCTTGGATACTCGACCCGCGAGGCGCAGGACGCGGTGGCGGCGACCGGCGACGGCCCGGACGGCGACGTCTCCGCGCTGCTGCGCGCCGCGCTCGCCGTCCTGCGGCCGCGTTAGGCGGCAGGGGGCGTACGGGACAGTGGGGCACATGGGAAGCGAGGAAGGGCTCGTCGCGGCCGCGACCGCGGCGGACGCCGAGGAGCGTGCGTTCGAGGCGGGACTGCGGCCGCGGACGCTGGCGGAGTTCGTCGGGCAGCGCAAGGCACGGGAACAGCTGTCGATCATGCTGGCCGGTGCGCGCGGCCGGGGGCGCCCGCCGGACCACGTGCTGCTGTCCGGGCCGCCGGGCCTCGGCAAGACGAGCCTTGCCATGATCATCGCGCAGGAGCTGGCGGTGCCGCTGCGGCTCACCAGCGGCCCCGCGATCGAGCGGGCCGGTGACCTGGTCGCCGTCCTCACGTCGCTCGCGCCCGGCGAGGTGCTCTTCATCGACGAGATCCACCGGATCGCCCGCCCGGCCGAGGAGCTCCTCTACTCCGCGATGGAGGACTTCCGCGTCGACGTAGTGCTCGGCAAGGGCCCCGGCGCGACCGCGATCCCGCTCGACGTCGCCCCGTTCACCCTGGTCGGCGCGACCACCCGGGCGGGCCTGCTGACCGGGCCGATGCGCGACCGGTTCGGCTTCACGGCCCATCTCGACTTCTACGACGCGGACGAGCTGACCGCCGTGCTCACCCGGTCCGCCCGGCTGCTGGGGGTGGAGCTCAGGCCAGAGGGGGCGGTCGAGGTGGCGGGGCGCTCCCGCGGCACCCCTCGGATCGCCAACCGGCTGCTGCGCCGGGTCCGCGACTACGCCGAGGTGCGTGCCGACGGGGTCATCACCCTGGAGGTCGCGAGGGCGGCGCTGCGGGTGTACGACGTCGACCCGCTCGGGCTCGACCGGCTCGACCGCGCGGTGCTCACCGCCCTGGTCAAGCGGTTCGGGGGCGGCCCCGTCGGGCTCACCACGCTCGCGGTGTCGGTGGGTGAGGAGCCGGAGACCGTGGAGGACGTGGCCGAGCCGTTCCTGCTGCGCGCCGGCCTACTCGCCAGGACAGCCCGCGGCCGGGTCGCCACCCCGGCCGCCTTCGCCCACCTCGGCTACGACCCCCCGGCCGACCCGCTGGGCCGCTCCCAGGCCATCCCCGCCCCCCTGTTCGAACCGGGCTTCGAGGCCGACGCCGACGCCAACTGAGTCATCCCACCGCCCAACCGGCCCCTTGGGCGTGGCCTGGGTTCGGACGTCAGGCCGCACGGTTGGTGAGGCGTCGCGTTGGTGGGCAATGCGCGCAACAGAACCACAGAACGTGACGGCGCATCGGCGCAGTACCAACCCGGCCACGTCGCCCACCCGCGACCAGGCCAACGATCGTCATACGCCTTGACCCGGAACCATTCGGGGAGGGCGCTGCGCGCCCGACAGGCGGCGCCTGGTCGGGGTCCCTGCCGGATCGCGTAGCGATCTGGTAGGTCTGGGGCGCGGAGCGTCCGGTCACGGGACCGCCGTACGATCGGCCGCGACACCGAGGAGGGCAGGACGTGCACGTACTGGCGACCGCCGCGTTTGCGGCCGGCGAGACCACGGCCGACGACAAGGGTGGCGGTGGCGGCGCCGGCAGCTGGCTACTGCCGCTTCTGATCATTCTGGTAGGGGTGTACTTCTTCACGATCCAGCGCAGGCGATCGCGCGCGACCCAGCAGGAGCAGTCGAAGCTCGGCCCGGGCAGCCTCATCATGACCCGCGGCGGGCTCTACGGGACGGTCGTCGAGGTCGACGGCCAGGATGTGCTCCTGGAGATCGCGCCGGACGTCGTGTGCCGGTTCAGCCGGGGCGCGATCGGCCGGATCGTGAGCTCGCCGACCACCGAGGTCGACGAGGACACGGCCGAGACTCCGGACGACGACACGCCGACGGCCGACGGATCGCCGGCCGGGACGGCCGCGGACGCGACGTCGGAGCCCTCGGGCGAGCCGGCAAGCGAGGACCGTCCGGCGCCCGATGACGCGGACAAGCCGAAGAAGGAACTGTAGGCGTCCCTGCGTCGTAAGAAGAACGACCCATCCGGCGCGGGCTGGGCGGCCAACGTCCCCATCCCGTCGCTCGTCGGATACGTTGGGCTCCGGCCGGGATCATCGTCGACCCGGCGGTCATGAAGGGACATCCGTTGGCACGTCGGTCGACACGGTCGCGCGAGATGCGGCCGTTCTGGCTCCGGCTGGGGTCCCTCGCCGGTGTGCTGGTGGTGCTGTACGGGATCATGGCCTTGACCGGGACGTTCACGCCCCGCCTCGGCCTGGACCTGCAGGGCGGCACGAGCGTCATCCTCACGCCGAAGTCGACGCAGGCGGGCCAGAAGGTCAACAGCGGCGCCGTCGACAAGGCGATCGACATCATCCGTCAGCGGGTCGACGGGCTTGGCGTCGCCGAGTCCGAGGTCAAGCGCAACGGCAACCAGATCGAGATCTCGGTGCCCGGCCGCGGGCGCTCCGACGTCGTCAACCTCGTCGGCCAGACGGCCGAGCTCCGGTTCCGTGAGGTCGTCACCTCCGGCGCCGCGGCACCGGCTCCCAGCCCGACGGCCACCCCGTCCGCCGGCGCGTCGGCCTCGCCGTCGGCCGGCTCGACGCTCGCGCCGGCGAGCGGGCAGCCGACCGCCGGCGCGACGGCGTCGGCCTCGGCGTCCGCGAGCCCGGCCGCGGCTGCGACACCGAGCGCCACCCCGACGCCCACGCCTACCTCGACGCCGTCCGCGAGCGCCACCCCGTCCGCGACGCCGACGCCGAGCGCCAGCCCGGCGGCCGACGCGAACACGCCGCCCGCCGACGTCCAGAAGAAGTACGACGAGCTGACCTGTGCCCCGTCGGAGGTACGCGGCTCCGCCGCCGCCACCGACGCGCCGGGGGACTGGACCGCCGCGTGCGACCGGACCGGCCAGGTCAAGTACCTGCTCAAGCCGGCGAAGGTGATCGGCACCGACGTCAAGACCGCGTCGGCGGGCCTGCTGTCCAGCGGCGGCACCACCAACGTCAACACCGGCCAGTGGGTCGTGAACGTCGACTTCACCGGCTCGGGCCAGAACAAGTTCACCAAGCTGACCGAGGACACGATCGGCAAGCAGGTGGCGATCGTGCTCGACGGCGTCGTGCAGTCAGCGCCGACGACCAACGAGCGCATCCCCGGCTCCGCCCAGATCTCCGGCAGCTTCACCCAGTCCGACGCTGACGACCTGGCCAACGTGCTGAAGTACGGCGCACTGCCGCTGTCGTTCGAGAAGTCGCAGGCGGAGTCGATCTCGCCAACGCTCGGGCGGCACGAGCTCAAGGGCGGCCTGCTGGCGCTCGGGATCGGCCTCGCCCTGGTGATCCTCTACTCGTTCTTCTACTACCGGCTGCTCGGCGTCGTCGTGATCACCTCGCTCGCGGTCAGCGGCGTGCTGATCTACGCCGCGGTCACGCTGCTCGGCGAGGCGATCGGGTTCACGCTCACCCTCGCCGGCATCGCCGGTCTGATCCTCTCGGTCGGCGTGACGGCTGACTCCTTCGTCGTCTACTTCGAACGCATCAAGGACGAGGTCGCCCAGGGCCGGACCACCCGGGCGGCGGTCGAGCGGGCCTGGCCGGCCGCGCGGCGCACCATCCTGTCCGCGGACACGGTCTCGTTCCTCGCGGCCGCGGTGCTCTACATCGTCTCCATCGGGTCGGTACGCGGCTTCGCCTTCACCCTGGGGCTCTCGACGCTGTCCGACGTCGTCATCGTGTTCATCTTCACCAGGCCGCTGGTGACCCTGCTGGTCCGGCGCCGGCTGTTCAACTCGCCGAAGTGGTCGGGCCTCACCCCGGCGAAACGCGGGAGCACCGACGGCAAGGAGCGGCCCCGGCTCTCGCGCCGGGTCGGCACCGTACCGGCCGCCGGAGTACCAGGTGGCGGAGCACCAGGCGGCGGCACCCCGGCCCAGGGAGCGCCGCCAGGAGTGGCTTCCGGCCCCCGGCCGGGGGCGCGTGCCGCCAGGCCCGGACAGAAGCGGGAGTCCTGAGATGTCGGCGATCACCCGGTTCTACCGCGGCGAGTTCTGGTTCGACTTCATCGGCCGGCGCAAGATCTGGTACCTGTTCTCGGGTGTCCTGCTGGTGATCTGCATCGTCAGCATGATCGTGCGCGGCTTCTCGCTGGGCATCGACTTCTCCGGCGGCGCCGTCTTCCAGTTCCCGGCGAACGGCCACTCGGTCGAGGACGCCCGCGGCACGCTGAACTCGGCCGGGGTGAACCCGAACGACGCGATCATCCAGCAGCTCGAGACCAGCAAGCAGCTGCGGGTTCAGACTCCGGTGCTCACCGACGCCCAGGCCGAGGCAGTCACCAGTCAGGTGGCAGAGGACTTCGGAGCGAAGAGCGCCGATATCGCGGTCTCGACGGTCGGCGCCTCCTGGGGTTCCACCATCACGAAAAAGGCCGTCGAGGGCCTTGTGATCTTCCTCGTGCTGGTGATGCTCTACCTGACGTTCCGGTTCGAGTGGAAGATGGCGGCCGCCGCGATGGTGGCGCTGATCCATGACCTCGTGGTCACTCTCGGCATCTACTCGCTCGTCGGGTTCGAGGTCACGCCGTCCACGATCATCGCGCTGTTGGCCATCCTTGGCTTCTCCTTGTACGACACCGTCGTCGTCTTCGACCGAATACGGGAGAACACCGCCGGGATCGCGACGTCCAGCCGGCGTACCTACGCCGAGGAGACCAACGACTCGCTCAACGAGACCCTGATCCGCTCGCTGAACACCTCGTTCATCGCGCTGATCCCGGTCGCGTCGCTGCTGTTCGTCGGCGCGGGCCTGCTGGGCGCGGGCACGCTCGAGGACCTCGCCCTCGCCCAGTTCGTCGGTATCGCCTCGGGCACCTACTCGTCGCTGTTCCTCGCTGCCCCGCTGCTGGTGGACTTCAAGCAGCGTGAGCCGGCGGTTCTGGCCCTCCAGGCTCGGGTGCTGCGGGCCCGGGCGAGCGCCGCGCGCACGAGCGCGATGGCCGAAGCCGCGGCGTCGGGCAAGAACACGGGCACGGCGGCGCGCGCCCCCCGCCTGGCCGGGGCGGCCGGCGAGGCGGACGCCAGCGTCGTCGAGGTCGGTGACGAGGAACGGGAACCCGCCTCGGCGGGAGTGCCACGCCGTCCGGGTGCCCGCCCTGGCCAGCCGGCCGGCCGCGGCCGCGCCGCGCCGCGCCGCGGCGGAGGTCGCCCCGGTGGGAAGCGGCGACGGTAAGAAGGCGCCATGACGAGCATCGAGACTCCCGCGGCGAGCGCCCTGACGCCCGAGGCGGCCGACGCCGGCCTCGCGGCGGCGGCCCAGGCGCTGCGCTCCCACGTGCGCGACGTCCCCGACTTCCCCCAGCCGGGCGTGGTGTTCAAGGACATCACTCCGCTGCTGGCGACCCCGGCCGCCTTCGGGGCGGTGATCGGCGCGCTCGCCGACACGGCCGAACGGCTCGGTGCGACCGTGGTCGCGGGCATCGAGGCCCGCGGCTTCCTGCTGGCCGCGCCGGTCGCCGACCGGATCGGCGCTGGGATCGTCCCGATCCGCAAGCAGGGCAAGCTGCCCGGCCGCACGGTCACCGAGTCCTACGCGTTGGAGTACGGCACGGCGACCCTGGAGATGCACGCCGACGCCGTCGGCGCCGGGGACCGGGTGCTCATCATCGACGACGTCCTCGCCACCGGTGGTACGGCCGCCGCGGCCGTCAACCTGCTGCGCCACGGCGGCGCCGAGGTGCTCGGCCTCGCCGTGCTCATGGAGCTCACGTTCCTGGCCGGCCGCACCCAGATTCCGTCACTCAACGTGACCACCCTTCTGTCGATCTAGGCTTCTCGCTCCCGCCGCCCGCGGGCCGCCCGCCGCCGAGCGGGGCCCTGCCCTACCTGCCACGCGCCGCCGTCCTTACGGCCGCCGCGCGCGTCACCGAGGCCACCCAGGCATGATCCCGGGGCTTCGGTGTCGGCTTGGCTGGGTTGCGGAAGGCCTGCGGCTAACCCAGCGTTAGTCTCGAAGTCAGACTTTCCGGCAGGAGCAGGCCAGTGCCCGACGCAATCCCGGTGATAACCGGCGGCGGACCGCTCCCGGCGCCCGGGCCCGTGACGGGTCCGGCGCCGGAGCGGCGTCGTGGGTTGCCCAGAACCGGGAGCCAGGGCGCCGGCGAGCGCGCTCCCGGCGAGGACGCGGGCGCCACCGCGGCGGGCGCGGCGGGGGTCGACCGTCCGGTCACCGAGACCGAGGCCGTCGGCGGGGGCGCACCGGTCGGCGGGGGTGTCCTGGCCAGCGGTGGTGTCCTGGCCGGCGGGCCGGTGTCGGACGAGCTGCCCGAGGACGGCGCCCCGGTGACGCCCCGGCTGGGCCACGAGTCGCCGCCGCTGCCGCGCCGGCTGCGCAGCCGGCTCTCGCGCCTCTCCCCGCATCGCGAGACTCCGCCCTCCGCGCTGGACCCGGTGCTGCGCGGCCTGCTCACCAACCACCCGAAGGCCGACATCGGGCCGGTCCAGCTGGCCTTCCAGGTGGCGGACGCGGCGCATGCCGGGCAGGTGCGAGCCTCCGGCCACCCCTACATCACCCATCCGATCGCGGTCGCGAGCATCCTCGCCGACCTGGGCATGGACGTCCCGACGTTGTGCGCCGCGCTGCTGCACGACACGCTCGAGGAGACGACGCTCACCGCCGACGCGATCCGCGAGCAGTTCGGCGACCAGGTGGCGCTGATCGTCGACGCGGTCAGCCGGCTGCAGAAGGTCAACGCCGGCGAGATGGCGCAGGCGGAGATGATCCGCCGGATGGTGATCGCGATGGCGCGCGACCCGCGGGCCCTCGTCGTCAAGCTTTCCGACCGGCTGCACAACATGCGCACGCTGCGGTTCCTGCCCGAGCACCGCCAGGAGCGCAAGGCCCGCCAGACGCTGGAGGTCTACGCGCCGCTCGCGCACCGGCTCGGGATGAACTCGCTGAAGTGGGAGCTGGAGGACCTTTCCTTCGCCGCGCTGTACCCGAAGCGCTACGACGAGATCGTCCGCCTGGTCGCGGACCGGGCGCCGAGCCGGGACGTCTACCTCGCCGACGTCACCGCAGGGGTGCAGTCCTACCTGTCAGAGGCGGGCATCGCCTCGGTCGTCGTCGGCCGGCCCAAGCACTACTACTCGATCTACCAGAAGATGGTCGTGCGCGGCCGGTCCTTCGACGACATCTACGACCTGGTCGGCATTCGGGTGCTCGTCGACTCGGTCCGCGACTGCTATGCCGCCCTCGGCACCGTCCACGCGAACTGGAAGCCGATCCCGGGCCGGTTCAAGGACTACATCGCGATGCCGAAGTACAACATGTACCAGTCGCTGCACACGACCGTGATCGGCCCGGAGGGCAAGCCGGTCGAGCTGCAGATCCGCACGCACGGGATGCACAACCGGGCCGAGTACGGCATCGCCGCGCACTGGAAGTACAAGGAGGAGGGCCGGGCCGCCAGCCGCCGCCGCGGTGGCGGTGGCGACGAGCCGGACCTGGCCAGGAGTCGCCGCCGCGGCGGCGACGAGCCGGACCTGGCCAGCTGGCTGCGCCAGATCCTGGACTGGCAGCGGGAGTCCGCGGACCCCGGCGAGTTCCTCGACAGCCTGCGCTTCGAGGCTCCGGCCGACGAGGTCTTCGTGTTCACCCCGAAGGGTGACGTCATCCCGCTCCCGGCGGGCTCCACCCCGATCGACTTCGCCTACGCGGTCCACACCGACGTCGGCAACCAGTGCGTCGGCGCCCGGATCAACGGCCGGATCGTCACGCTGGACACCGAACTCGACAACGGCGACACCGTCGAGGTCTTCACCTCCCGGGCACAGGGAGCCGGGCCCAGCGAGGACTGGCTGACGTTCGTCCGCTCGTCCCGGGCCCGTTCCAAGATCCGCCAGTGGCACGCGCGCGAGCGCCGTGAGGACGCGGTCGTCGCGGGCCGCGACGCGATCGCCAGGTCGCTGCGCCGCCACAACCTGCCACTGACCAGGCTGATGACGGGTGAGGGCCTGCTCAGCCTGGCCAAGGACCTGCGCTACGCCGACGTGAGCGCGCTCTACGCGGCGGTCGGCGAGAACAACATCAGCGCGCAGGCGGTGGTGAACCGGCTGCTCACCGCGATGGGCAGTCCGGAGGCGACCGAGGAGGACGTCGCCGACACCGCGCTGCCGATCCGCCCGCTGCGCCGCTCCGCCGGCGACCCGGGGGTGTTGGTCTCCGGGGCGTCCGACATCTGGGTGAAGCTGGCCCGGTGCTGCACGCCGATGCCGGGTGACGAGATCACCGGCCTGGTCACCCGCGGACGAGGTGTGTCGGTGCACCGCACCGACTGCGTCAACGTCGGCGACCCGGCGAGCCCGTCGGCGGACCGGCAGGTGAGTGTCGAATGGGCCCCATCCAGCGGCTCCGTCTTCCTGGTGGTGATACAGGTGGAGGCGATGGATCGCGCGAAGCTGCTCTCCGACGTCACCCGGGTGCTGTCGGACCATCACGTCAACATCCTGTCGGCGTCGGTCACCACGAACCGTGAGAACGTGGCGATCAGCCGGTTCACCTTCGAGATGGGCGACGCGAAGCACCTGGGACAGGTGCTCGGCGCGGTGCGCCGGATCGAGGGCGTCTACGACTGTTTCCGGGTCACATCTGGCGTACAGGCGTAGGCCTGCGGCGCCGTAGAGGAGGGCGGGGGCGATGGACGCTGGGGCGCGGGCGGCACTGCCGGCCGGGGGAAGTCTGTCGCCTGGGGTGACGACGCCGTTTGGTGAGGACGCGCGCCCGCTGCTGGCCGCCCGCCAGGCCAGCCACCGGCTCGCGCACCTGGCGCGCCGGGTGGCCTCCGGCCGCGGCGGGCAGATCCCGCCGGAGCTGCGCGACATCGTCGAGGCCCATCGCGACTTCCACCCCAAGGCCGAGATCGGCGCGATCGTGCGCGCGTACGAGGCCGCCGAGCTCTACCACCGCGGCCAGATGCGCCGCAGCGGCGACCCGTACATCATCCACCCGGTGGCCGTCGCCGAGATCCTCGCCGATCTCGGGGTGGACACGACGACCCTGGTCGCGTCGCTGCTGCACGACACCGTCGAGGACACCAGGGCGACCCTGGAGCTGCTCACCGAGGAGTTCGACAGCGAGGTGGCCAACCTCGTCGACGGGGTCACCAAGCTGGACAAGATGCGCTTCGGCGAGGCGGCCGAGGCCGAGACGCTGCGCAAGCTGATCGTGGCGCTGGCCAAGGACTACCGCGTCCTACTGATCAAGATCGCCGACCGGCTGCACAACATGCGGACGCTGGGCTTCATGTCGCCGCCGAAACAGGCCAAGATCTCCCGCGTCACCCTGGAGATCCTCGCCCCGCTCGCGCACCGGCTCGGCGTCAGCGTGATCAAGCGCGAGCTGGAGGACCGGGCGTTCGAGGTGCTCGACCCGGACGAGCACCGGCGCACGAAGATGCTCGTCGACGACTTCATCGCCGCCGAGCGGGAGAGCGGCCAGCTCACGGCGGTCGTCACCCGGCTGCGCTCCGGCCTCGGCGAGGCGAAGATCGCCGGTGACGTGTCCGTGCGCACCAGCCACCTGTTCTCGATCCACAAGCGCGCCCAGGAACGCGGCCGGCAGCCCCGGGACTTCTACGACATCGTCCGGGTGCTGGTGCTCGTCGAGGACGTCCGCGACTGCTACGCCGCGCTCGGGGTGATCCACGGGCTGTGGCGGCCTGTTCCGGGCCGGCTGCGCGACTTCGTCGCCACACCGAAGTTCAACATGTACCAGTCGCTGCACACGACGGTCACCGACGCGACCGGCCACGCGGTCGACATCCAGATCCGTACCCGGCAGATGCACGTCCTCGCCGAGACCGGCATCGTCGCCCGCCCCGTCGGCGCCGGCGCCGACGGGGCCCGGCTGGAGGGCCTGGCCTGGCTGCACAGCCTCCTCGACTGGCAGGACGAGGCGCAGGACCCGGGGGAGTTCCTCGAGTCGCTCTCCAGCGACCTGGACGCCGACGAGGTGCTCGCCTTCACCCCGAAGGGCAAGGCGATCGCGCTACCGGCCCGGTCGTCGCCCGTCGACGTGGCCTACGCGGTGCACACCGACATCGGCCACCGGGCGGTCGGCGCCCGGGTGAACGGCCGGCTGGTGCCGCTGCACACCCGGCTGCGCAACGGCGACGTCGTCGAGATCCTCACGTCGAACCTGCCGCACGCCGGGCCCAGCGAGGACTGGCTGTCGTTCGTCAGGACCGCGCGCGCCCGAGTACGGATCCGTCGCCGCCTCGCCCGTGGCCGCCGCGACGCCGCCGAGGCCCAGGGCACCCAGCCGCCGGTATCGGAGACGGGCACCTCACCGTCGATGGGCGCACCGGTGGCCCCGGCCCCGGTCGTGGCTCCGGCCACGCCCGTGGCCGGGCAGACCGTCGCCTCG
>NZ_KI912266.1:6407019-6440687 GCF_000235425.2 Pseudofrankia saprophytica | reverse complement strand
CGACGGTCCCGTCCGGCCATGCGTCGCCAAGCCCGGATGTGCCCGCCCCGGCCGTCACCGCCCCCGCCTCGCCGGCCGCCACTCGTACCGCCCCCGCCGGGGCCGGGGCGGACGCCGAGACCAGTGGCCGGCCGGAGAGCCCCACGCCCACCACCGGCATCCCCGCCCCGGTCGCCGAGCCCTCCGCCGACCCGCGGCGAGAGCCCGTCCGGGCTGGTACGGCCGCCCTGGACCACGCCCCGCCCGCATCCCGGGCCGCGGGCCCGCCGCCCGCCGCGGGCGAGCCGTCCGCGCCGACGCCGACGCCGGTGACCGACCCAGGCGTCGTCGGCACGAGTGGGGGTGCGGATGCGGACGGCTCGACGGCCACCAAGGCGGCGGTCGTCGCCAGCGCCGCCGCCGCCGTCGCCGCTGGTATGGGCGTCACCGAAGCCGCGGCCGGCGCACGGCCGGCGCCGGAGGGCTCGGACGCCGACTCCGCGACCGGCGCGCGCCGGGGCCGCCAGGCGCGGTCGGCCAGCGCTTCCGTGGTGGGCAGGCGGCCGACGCCGGCCTGGGCGGGCGTGGCGTCACTGGAGGGGCAGGCGGACGCCGCACCGGTACGGATCGCGCGCTGCTGCCTCCCGCTGCCCGGGGACAGACTCATCGGCTTCGTCGCCAGCCAGAGCGCGGGCCACAGCGCGGTGACGCTGCATCGCGCCGAATGCCCGAACACACGGCCGTCCGGACCGTCCGGCCCGGTCAGGGAGCCGGTACAGGTCCTGTCCTGGCGATGTCCGGAGACGCACACCTTCCCCGCGGAGATCGGCGTCGAGGCCTTCGACCGGTACGGCCTGCTCGCCGACATCACGGAGGTTCTCTCCGAGACGGCCGCCGGCCTGCGCGCCGCGTCGACGTCGACGTCGGAGGACCGGGTGGCCCATGCCCGCTTCACCGTCGAGGTGACCGGCCCGGACCAGCTCGCCGCCGTCCTCGCCGCCGTCCGCACCGTGGGCGGCGTCTACGACTGCTTCCGCGCCTGCCAGCCGCCCGCGTGAGTCTGGTTCGCGCCGTGCGGGCACGGAGCGAACCAGAGACAGAGCGGGCGGGACGGACCTAGTATTCACGTCGCGACACTGCCACCAAAACTGCTGGACCGAGCCTGAAGGTGGGCCGATCGAGGTGGAGTCCGACTTAGCGGCCGCGGGGCGCTTCCTGCCCGGCCCGGCGTCACAGGTCGTCACGCCGGCCGGCTCAGGGCCGTTCCCCGGCGTCGTCCTCGGGGCGGAGGCCTACGGGATCAACCCGTTCATCCGAGGCATACAGCGACGGCTCGCCGACCGGGGCTACGCGTCGACGGTCCCCGACTACTACCGCGGCCAGGGGCCGGCCAGGACCGAGGCCTACGACGACTTCACCGAGGTCCGCGAGCACGTCGACCGGCTCGACTTCACCCACGGCGCGCGCGACCTGGCCGGCGCCGTCGACGCCCTGCGCGCCCACCCGGCCGTCGACCCGCGCCGGGTCGCCGTGTGGGGGTACTGCACGGGCGGAACGCTGGCCTGGCTCGCCGCCTGCGGGCGAGGTGACCTGGCCGCCGCGGTCCTGTACTACCCGAGCCAGCCTCGCTTCCACGAGCTCGGCCCGCGCACGCCCGTGCACCCGCTGGACCTGCTCTGGCAGCTCACCTGCCCGGCGCTGTTCCTCTACGGCGACGCAGACCCGGTCGTGCCCCCGGCGCTGCTCGACGAGCTGAGGGCCCGTATCGAGCGCTGGGGCGTCGACGCCGACGTCCGCCTCTACGCCGGCGCCGGCCACGCGTTCAGCTCGCCGTGGGGCCCGATGCGGGACGAGACGGCGGACCGCGCGGCCTGGGCGGACGCCACCACGTTCCTCGACCGGCACCTGCGACCGGCTCGGAGCAGCTGACCACCACTTCGACGGAAGGCCGAGGCGCGGCGCATGCAGGCTCTTGACGGTGTTCGAGTGCTGGACCTGACCGGTGGGATCGCTGGGCCGCTCGGCGTGCTGCAGCTCGCCGAGCACGGCGCCGACGTGATCAAGATCGAGCCGCCGGGTGGCCGGCCCGGGCGGGCCGAGCCCGCGTCGGTGGTCTACGACCGCAGCCGGCGCTCGGTGACGCTCGACCTGAAAAGCGCCGACGGGGCGCGGTTGCTGCGGGAACTGCTCGCCACCGCGGACGTGCTGGTGGAGGCGTTCGCCGCCGGGACGATGGCCCGCCTCGGGCTCGACTACGCCGACCTGCGCGACGAGTTCCCCCGGCTGGTCTACTGCGCGGTCCCGGCCTGGCCGACCGGTAGCCGCTTCGCGGACCGGTCCGGCTACGACGCGCTGGTGTCGGCCCGGGCCGGGCTGCACTGGGAGGTGCCCAGTCACCGCCCCGGGCCGGTGTTCCAGCACAGCCCGGTGGCGAGCCTCGGCGCGGCGTACCTCGTCCCCGTGGCGATCATGGGTGCGCTCGTCGCCCGGCAGCGCACCGGCCGGGGCCAGCGGGTCGAGGTGTCGCTGCTCGCGGGGGCGATGTCGCTGACCACCCAGAACTGGAACTGGACCGACACCGGTCAGCACGGCCTGCCGAACTCGTTCCCCTCCATCCACCAGGCCGGCATCTACGAGTGCGCGAACGGCGAGTGGATCCACGCGGCGATGGTGACCGGCGGGAAGCCGACCCGCACCGAAGGTGACATCCTCGGCATCGAGGACGTCGAACCGGCCGTCGTCTTCGCGATGTCGCCGGCCGAGCGGGCCGCGCACGAGACGAAGAAGGCAGCGGCGTTCGCCCGCCGCGACCGCGCCGAGCTGATCGAGGAGCTTCACGCCGCCGGCCGCAACGCCGAGCCGATCGGGCCGCCCCACGAACGGTTCGGCCATCCGCAGCTGCTGGCCACCGGATCGGTGGTCGAGGTCGTCGACCCGGAGGTCGGCGCCACCACCCAGGTAGGCCCGGTCGTCTTCCTCGAGGCGACCCCGGCCGTGGTGGCCGGCCCGCGCCCCGCGGCCGGGGCGCACACCGACGAGGTGCTCGGCGCGCTCGGCCACGACACCGCCGAGCTCGCCGACCTGCGCGCGAAGGGAGTGATCTGACGTGCCCGGGCCACTCGAGGGTATTCGCGTCATCGACTTCGGTCAGTTCCTCGCAGGCCCGTTCGGGCCGATGCTGCTGGCCGACCTCGGCGCCGAGGTCATCAAGGTCGAGTCGATCCACGGCGACGGCATGCGCCACCACAACGTCGGCCCGTTCCTGGGCTGCCAGCGCGGCAAGCGGGACATCGCCCTCGACCTGAAGAAGCCCGAGGGCCTGGACGTCGCGCTGCGGCTGGTCGCGACCGCCGACGTCGTCCACCACAACATGCAGAAGGGCATCGCCGACCGGCTCGGCATCGGCCACGAGCACTGCAAGGCGGTGCGACCCGACATCCTGTACTGCAACACGTACATGTACGGGCCGGTCGGGCCGTACTCCCACCTGGGCGGGCTCGACCCGCTCGGCCAGGCGGCCAGCGGCATCGAATGGGAGCAGGGTCCGGTCCCCGCGGGCAACCCGCCGCTGTGGTACCGCTACGGGCACGGAGACATCGCCGCCGCCATCCCCTCGGTCTTCGGCGTGCTGGTCGCGCTGTTCCACCGCGCCAACACCGGGGTGAGCCAGTCGGTGTGGACGTCGATCCTGCACGGCAGCATGCTGCACACCGCCGACTCCTGGCTCGCCGCCGACGGCACCCCGTCGCCGCGTGGCGAGCTCGACCGCGAGCAGCTCGGCCTCGGCGCCCTCTACCGGCTGTACGAGACGAGGGACGGCTGGCTGCAGCTGGCCGCGGTGCGCCCCGAGCACTGGCAGGCGCTGTGCGCGGTGCTGGGCCTCGCCGAACTCGCGGCCGACCCGCGGTTCGCCACGCCGGCCGCCCGCGAAGAGCGCCGCGCCGAGCTCACGGCGCTGCTCGCCGAGGCCTTCCGCGCGGACCGGGCGCTGGCCTGGGTACGTGCACTCGACGCGGCCGGGGTGCCGGCCGAGATCTCCGCGGACACCCGCGACGGCGAGACCCTGCTGTTCGACGAGGACCTGGTGCGCCTTGGCCTGGTCACCGAGCACACGCACTCGCTGCTCGGCCGGGTTCGCCAGTTCGGCAACCTCATGACCTTTAGCGACACCCCGACCCGCCCGGACCGCCCGGCACCGCTGTACGGCGAACACACCCGGGAGATTCTCACCGAGCTCGGCTACGACGCGGCGACCATCGACGACCTCCACACCCGCCGCGCGGTGGCCTCATCCCCGGAGAAATATCCATATCCGGTGTGAACGCTCATTTTCCGGGCTCGGTCTTTCAGCCTCGGGCTCCGTTCACAATGGGAGCTCGGTGAGTCCGCGTCGGAGTCGGGATGCGCTGCCGCCGGACAGGTAAGAATGCGGTATCCGGCGCCGGCGGACCGGTTTTTCCACGGGCTGGGTTGTATTTCTGGTTCGCTGTGTCCAGGCAGCACGCTCCGGCCCGTACTCGCTTCGCAGGCTCCGGGGTTGGGGTGGAAGGTTGTTGCTGGTTCGCTCCGTGCGGGCGGCGCGCTACGGCCCGTTACTCGCTTCGCTCCCAAGGGACCTCCGCGCGCCGTCCTCCTCCGCGAACGGGCGCTCCGGCGACCTCGCTGCGGCCCGGCCCACCTCGCTTCGCTCGTGGGTCGGGCCTCCGCGAGGCGCGCCTCCGCGCCCGCACGGTCACCTTGCGCTGAACGTCACGTAGCCGAAGCAGGCCTGTCCGTCGGGACACTTCGCTGCGCTCGTGGAGTGTCTAGACAGGGGTGAAAGCCGCCACACGAGCGAAGCGACGTGTCCATACGAGCGTTGTGGTTTCGGGTTGGTGACGTTCAGCGGATCGCAACCGCGCTGGCGCGGAGGCGCGCCTCGCGGAGGCTTCCCCACGAGCGAAGCGACGTGGGGAGGCCGCAGCGAGGTCGCCGGAGCGCCCGTGAGCGGAGGAGGACACGGCGCGGAGGTCCCGTGGGAGCGAAGCGAGTACGGGGCCGGAGCGCCGTGCCCGGACGGAGCGAACCAATTAGACGAGCGCGCGCAGCTGCTCGTCGAGGTCGCGGACGGCGACGGTGGACTGCCACGGGGCGAGACGCTCGCGGACCCGCTGCACACGGCCGAGGCCGAGGGAGAAGTCCGTCTGCGCGACGATGGCGAGGGCATCGGCCGCGAACCGGCAGGAGCTCTCGATGTCGCGTCGCTGGATGTGCACCTCGGCGATGTCGGCGAGCAGGAGGGACCGCTTCTTGGTGGCGGCGGGGCCGGCGGCGCGCAGCGCGTCGCTCGCCGCCGCGTACGCGGCGGTCGGGCGGCGCAGCCGCGTCATGGTGGTCACCCGCAGGCCGTCGAGGCGGCCGCGGTCGAAGAAGCCAGTCCAGACCCGGTCCGGCGTGTTGGCCTTCGCGAACGCCTCCTGGGCCCGGTCGATCGCGGCGCTCGCCGCGCGGCCGTCGCCGCGCGCCGCCTGCTCCTCGGCCTCCCTGGCGGCGAGCCACGACCTGGTCAGTGGGTTCGCGCCACGCCCGATCCTGCGCTGCGCCTCGGCGAGCAGCGCGCAGGCCTGGTCGGGGCGGCCGGCCGCGCCCGGCTGGTAGCTCTCGTAGCCGAGGACGCAGGCCCACAGCGCCGGGTCGTCGGCCTCCTTGGCGGCCTCGATGGCGACCCGGTAATACGCGAGCGCCGAGGGGTTGTCGTTCATGTCGAACGCGAGCCAGCCGGCGAGCGCCGCCGTCTCGCCCGCGGTGCTGGCGAGTTCGCGCCGGATCGGTGAGCGGGTCGTCGACTCGAGCAGCTGGGTGAGGGTGCACAGGTGGCCGGCGACGCGGCCCAGCAGCGTGCGCGCGGGCACCCGCTCTTCCAGGCCGAAAAGACCGGCGGTGTGCTGGCTGAGCTGCTGGGCGAGCTCGGGGGTGACGGGGCTGCGCTGGCGAAGCGCCGCCGAGAGCCGGTCCCAGGGCGCCTCGTCGGCGGCTCCCGTCGCGGCGACGGTGGCGCCGACCGGGACGACGGCGACCCCACCGGCCGCCATCATCCGAAGGAATCCGCGCCGCTCGACCGGAATGCCGCGAGCGTCCTCGCCGGTGCGCAGGACAATCGACGACGTGCGGTCGACATGGTTTCCGGAGCTGTTCGTGGCCATGGTGTTCACTACGTGCGGGTCCACGACGTCCGCTATACCCAGAATTCCCGCGGCCATGCCTGCGGTGGGCCCATTCGATGTTGGGTCGTCGTCGATGAATCCAAGCTCCGCCGATGAGCGGTGGAAAAGGGCTCGCAACAGCCGCTGGTAACGCAGGCTCGGCTTTTTGTCGCCTTTTTCCCACTTGCAGATCATGTTGCCGGTGACGCCGGCCTCCCGGCCCTCGTGCAGAACCGCGAAACGTCGCAGCTCGACGGCGAGCCGTTCCTGGGACCAGCCTTTCTCCTCCCGGCAGGTCCGCAGCCGGCCATTCGGAGTTCGCGCGGGCATCGGCCTCGCCGCGTCCATCTCGGAATCGGCCGGGTGGATGGCCGGGCGTGACCGGTCGGGCTGGTGGTGAACGCTCTGGCCGTGCCCGCCGCGGCCCGCGGTGTGCTGGCCAGGCGCGCCCGGCAGGGCGGTGTTCTGGCCACGGTTGCCCTGACCCGGGTGGGCGCCTCGGGCAGCCGGGGCGCGGCCCCGGTCCGCGGCCAGCACGCGACGCGGTTCAGTCGCAATGGGACGAGCCTCGGTCCCGACTTGTGCCGGCATCGCGCAACCTCCAGGTCAGGCAATGGACACGATCAGCGTAACCGCTTGGAAAGGCGAGTCCACGAGTACCTGCTCCGGAATTGTTCACGGAACGTACAGGCCTGGGTTTCGGCAAACAGAATGTAGCCGCGCGTTCGGCGCTACGTATTCGGGCTGTGGCCTTAGCGTGGCGTAGCGTGACTGCAGGTGCATCCTGTCGTGCAGATGGTCGTCACCAACGCTCGTGCCGGCTACCGTGCTGTGGAAATCCTCGTGCGCCCGATGTGGTGCAGATCACTCCACTTCGTCGCCGGTCACAGCCCGTGCGGTCACGGCCCGTGCGTCCGCCGCGGGCAGGTCGGGCCGGCCCGGTCACCTGCCGCGCACCGTGAGGCGCGCCCGCCCGGCCGGCCGCCGCCTGGCCGCCAGCCGCCGCCGGGCCTCGAACGGGTGGGCTCCGGCGCGGCGCCTGCCCCGGGGGCGGCCGGTTGTCGGTGGTGCCCCATAGAGTCAGAGCCCGTGAACGTCCGCCACCAATCCGAGCCAACCCGGCCGATACCGCGGCAGGCGGCCCAGACCGTGCCCGCCCCGCGAACCCAGGCACGCCCGCTGCGGGAGTGGCAGCGGGTGGCGCTGGAGCGCTACCGCGCGACCTCGGCCGCGGGTGGCCGCGACTTCCTCGCGGTCGCGACGCCGGGAGCAGGCAAGACGACGTTCGCCCTCACGGCCGCCGCCGAGCTGCTCGCCGCCGGCGTGGTGACGGCGGTGTCGGTCGTCGCGCCGACCGAGCACCTCAAGCGCCAGTGGGCGGACGCCGCCGCCGGCGCCGGTATCTCCCTCGACCCGAACTTCCGCAACTCCGCCGGCGCGACCTCGCGTGACTACGACGGCGTCGTGCTCACCTACGCCCAGGTGGCCGCGCACCCGGCGCTGCACTTTGCCCGCACCAAGGCCCGGCGGACGTTGGTGATCCTCGACGAGATCCACCACGCTGGCGACGCGCTGTCCTGGGGCGAGGCGACCCGGGAGGCGTTCAGCCCGGCCACCCGCCGCCTGGCGCTGACGGGGACGCCCTTTCGCTCCGACGTGAACCCGATCCCGTTCGTCACCTACCTGCCGGGCCAGGACGGGGTGACGCGCAGCGTCGCGGACTCCTCCTACGGCTACTCCGAGGCGCTGCGCGACGGCGTCGTGCGCCCGGTGCTCTTCCTCGCGTACTCGGGCGAGATGAGCTGGCGGACCAGCGCCGGCGCCGAGCTGTCCGCCCGGCTCGGCGAGCCGCTGAACAACGAGCAGACGGCCGCCGCGTGGCGCACGGCGCTCGACCCGCGGGGCAACTGGATCCCCGCGGTGCTCGCCGCGGCCGACATGCGGCTCACCCAGGTCCGCCGCGGCGGCATGCCGGACGCGGGCGGCCTCGTGATCGCGACCGACCACGCGAACGCCCGCGCCTACGCCGGGCTGCTGCGCCGGATCAGCGGCACCGAGCCCACGGTCGTGCTGTCCGACGACCCGACCGCCAGCGACCGGATCGAGGCGTTCCGCCGCTCGACGGACCGCTGGATGGTCGCGGTGCGGATGGTCAGCGAGGGCGTCGACGTGCCGCGGCTGGCGGTCGGCGTCTACGCGACGTCGGTGGCGACGCCGTTGTTCTTCGCGCAGGCCGTCGGCCGGTTCGTGCGCGGTCGCGGGCGGGCGGAGACCGCGTCGGTGTTCCTGCCCAGCGTCCCCGTACTGCTCGATCTCGCCGGCCAGATGGAGGTCCAGCGCGACCACGCGCTGGACAAGCCGCTGCGCGAGCCGGAGGGGTTCGACGACGACGCGTTGCGCGAGGCCAACCGGCGCCGCGACACCACCGACAAGCCGGACTCACCGTTCACGGCGCTGGACTCCTCCGCCGAGCTGGACAGGGTCATCTTCGACGGCGGCGAGTTCGGCGCGCCGGCCGCGGCGGGCTCGGCCGAGGAAGAGGACTTCCTGGGCCTGCCCGGCCTGCTGGAGCCCGACCAGGTGACCACCCTGCTGCGCCAGCGCCAGGCCTCGCAGCTCGCCGCCGAGCGCGCCCGCAAGTCCAAGGCGGCCAAGGACATCGCGGCGGGCGTCACCCCGCCGGCCCAGGTCGGCTCGCTGGCGGCGGAGGAGGACGGCAGCCGCCCGGTCCACGAGGTGATCGGCGAGCTGCGCAAGGAGCTCAACCGGCTGGTCGCGGCGAACAACCATCGCACCGGCCGCCCCCACGGCATGATCCACGCCGAGCTTCGCCGCACCTGCGGCGGGCCGCCCAGCGGCCAGGCCACCGCCGCCCAGCTGCGTACCAGGATCGACACCATCCGGAAGTGGAACGCCTCTTAGCGGACCCGTGAGACGCCACCGGGGCTGACCTCCGCGGAGGTCAGCCCCGGCCTGGGTACTTCGGGCCCGCCGTCCCGTCAGGACGACGGAGTGGCGGTGGCGGTCGGCGTCGGTGACGTGGCCGGGCTCGTGGTGGGAGCCGGCGACGCGGAACCGGTGGCGGCCGCGGGCTGCTCCTGGTCGATCGTGATCGAGGTGATCTGGGGCTTGGTGACGGGGGCGCCGTCCGAGCCGCCCTCGTCGACGCCCGGGCTGGTGATCTTGTCGAGGATGTCCAGGCCCTGGGTGATCTGGCCGAAGACGGTGTAGCCGCCGGCGAGGGCCTTGGCGCCCTCCTCGCTCGGGTTGGCGTAGTTGATGAAGAACTGGCTGCCGTTGGTGTCGGCGCCGGCGTTCGCCATGGCGAGCACGCCGCGGTTGTAGTTGACGCCCGCGGTGTTCTCGTTCTTGTAGGTGAACCCGGGGCTGCCCGAGCCGGTGCCGGTCGGGTCGCCGCACTGCAGCACGTAGATGCCGGCCTCGGGCCCGAAGGTCTCCCGGTGACACGGGGTGTCGTCGAAGTACTTCTGCTGCACCAGCGCGTACAGCGCGTGCACCGTGCACGGGGCCTTGGCCGGGTCGAGAGTCGCGACCATCGTGCCGAGGTTCGTGTTGATGGTCATCGTCGCCGGTTTGGTGCTCACGGCCGGCGCCGCGGCGGGCATCGAGACCTCCTTCGCCGGTGCCTGGCCGGAGGTGTCCTTGGTGTAGACACAGTCGCCGACCTTGGTGGTGGCGCCGGCCGCGCTCGCGCTCGGGGTCGGGCTCGCGGTGGGGCTGCCGTCGCCACCGGTGGTGGCCAGCACGACGGCCGTGATCGTGCCACCGAGCACGACCACGAGCGCGGCCGCGACGATGGTGATGACCCGCTGCCGTCGGCGACGGGCGGCGTGCCGCCGCTCCGCCGCCCGCTGCGCTCTGGCCATCTCCAGCTCGCGCCGTCGCCGTGTCTTCGAGTTGCTCACCGACCGGGCCTCCCTGCCCTACACACGCCTGCCGCTGCTGTCCGCGTCCCTGAGTGACCATGGCCGCCGGGCACGCGAAAGAAGATCATTTCCGCATGCCCTTCGGCCCGCCCGGCTCGCCGACCCGCCCAAGCCTGTTGAATCCGGCTAAGCATTGCCTTGGGGTCGCCTTAGCGAAACCTTGGAGGCACGGACCGCCCGACGGTACCCGTCGGCGAAGTTACCGGATCCGTGGCATCGTTCCGATCATTGAGCGATGGCGCTTCGCCGGGAATCCCGGCGGGGCAGGAGAGCCTCACGCCGGGAGCCCGGGTCGGCCTCACAGGGTGTCGCGGCCGCCCAGGTAGGGGCGGAGCACCTCGGGTACCCGCAGGGCGCCGTCGGCCGTCTGGAAGTTCTCCAGCACGGCGGCCAGCAGCCGGGGGGTGGCGACAGCGGTGTTGTTCAGGGTGTACGCGAAGTGGATCTCGCCATCCGTGGTCCGGTAGCGCACGTTCGCTCGCCGCGCCTGCCAGTCCTTCAGCGACGAGCAGCTGTGCGTCTCCCGGAACATCCCGAGCGACGGGAACCAGGTGTTGATGTCGTTCATCCGATACTTGCCGACGCCCATGTCGCCGGTGGCGCACTCGACGACCTCGTAGGCCAGTCCCAGGGCTTGCAGGATCGACTCGGCGGTGCCGAGCAGCTCCGCGTGCCAGCGGTCCGACTCGTCCTGGTCGTTGGCGCAGATGACGAACTGCTCGACCTTCTCGAACTGGTGGACGCGCAGCAGCCCGCGCACGTCCCGGCTCGCGCTGCCGATCTCCCGGCGGAAGCACGGCGAGATGCCCGCGTACCGGATCGGCAGCCGCGCGGCGTCGAGGATCTCGCCGGCATGCAGGCCGACCAGCGATACCTCGGCGGTACCGGCGAGGAAGGCGTCGTCGGCCGGGATCTCGTAGATCTCGGCGCGGCCCTTCGGCAGCATGCCGGTGCCGACCAGTGGGGCCTCCTTGACCAGCGAGGGCACCGACATCAACCGGAAGCCTTGGCCGTGCAGCAGGTCGAGGGCGTACGAGTGCAGCGCCCGCTCCAACAGCACCGCGTCGCCACACAGCACGTAGGCGCGCTCACCGGCGACCCGTCGCGCCCGAGCGAACTCGGCCCAGCCGCGCTTCTCCGCGAGGTCGACGTGGTCGAGCGGAGCGAAGTCGAACTCGGGCCGGGTGCCCCAGGTGCGCACGACCGTGTTCGCGGACTCGTCCGGGCCGACCGGTGCGCCCTCCCACGGGATGGTCGGCGTCGCCAGCATCAGCTCGTTCAGCCGGGCGCCGGTCGCGGACAGCTGCTCGCGCAGCTCGGTCAGCTTCCTGTCGAAGTCGGCCTGCTCGGCCCGCAGCTCGGCCTTGCGGGCCGCGTCGGCCTTGGCGAACTCCTTGGACCGGGACTTGCGGCTGGCCTGCGCCGTGTCGACCTCGAACTGCAGCTTGCGGTTGTCCTGGTCGAGCTGGAGCAGCTCGTCCACGTCGAGGTCGATTCCCTTGACGGCCACCGCCTGCTTCACGGCGTCGGGGTTCTCCCGGATGAAGCGCTTGTCGAGCATGAAGTCCCGTCGTTCCCGATGAAAGGTTCCGACCGCCTTTCGCCCGGCGCATGCTCGGCTGCGGGCAGGCTGGCCGTCCGACCTGGTACGTGAGGTCGATTCATGGTCACGCTATCAGCCGGGTCTCGCGTGTCTCGCCCGTCGAGGCCCATGGCGCGCGACAGACGATCGACAGACGATACAGCCGACCCCGGCGGCAGAGTCGACGCCTGTGCGTCATCGTCGGGATCGTTCCGGTGAGGGGCTCTAGCGCTGCCGTGGCACGAGGCGGCGAGCGCGGCTGCGCACCAGCACGCCGCCGGCGACGGCGAGCCGGCGCGGCGTGCCGACCGCGACCCGGCGGGACAGCACCTGGTAGTCCGCCTTCTCGATCTCGTCGAGGATGCCGCCGTAGAGGCGGGCCGCCGTCCACATGCAGTCCCGCGAGGTCGGGTGCAACAGCCGAATACCTGGAGTGGCGGCGCGCAGCAGCTCGCGCGCCCGGCCGATCTCGTGGCGCAGCAGCCGGCGCACGGCGCCGTCAACGACGCCGGTCGCGAGCTTCTCCCGGGTGACGCCGAACAGCTCCATCGACTCGCGCGGCAGGTAGACCCGGCCGCGGCGCAGGTCCTCGCCGACGTCGCGCAGAAAGTTGATCAGCTGGAAGGCGGTGCCGAGGTCGCCGGCGTACGGGGCGGCGGCGGGGGAGGAGGGCCCCAGGACGGGCAGCATCTGCAGGCCGATGACGGTGCCCGAGCCGTAGACATAGGTCATCAGGTCGTCGAACGTGTCGTAGCCGGTGACGGTGAGATCCATCGCCATCGACGTGAGGAACGACTCGAAGTAGCCGACGGGCAGGTCCCAGCGGCGGATCGTGTGGATGACGGCCGGCAGCACCGAGTCGTCGGTGGCGTCAGCGCCGCGGTGCAGCGTGTCGACGAGGCGGCCGCCCCAGTCGGCGAGCCACGCGGCCCGGTCGGCGGCGGGCAGCTGGGAGTCCAGGCTGTCGACGATGTCGTCGGCATACCGGGCGAAACCGTAGAGGGCGTGCACGTACGGCCGTTTCCAGGCCGGGAGCATGAGGGTGGCCAGATAGTAGGTGCGGCCGTGTTCGGCGTTGAGCCGGCGGGCGGCGGCATAGGAGCGACGCAGTACCGGCTCCGCTGCGATCGCGGCCAGCTCGGCTTCCTGGGTAACGGTCACGGGAGCCGGCGGCCGAAGGCGAGGCCCAGGGCGCCGGCGGCCAGGCCGAGCGCGAGGCTGGCGCCGACGAAGGCCGGGGTGATCTCGCGGAACTCCTTGCGGTAGCCGATCGAGCTGCCCAGGCCCTTGTACACAGAGGTGAGCTCGTCGCCCGAGGTGGCCCGGTGGTGCGAGCCGCCGGTCTGCTCGGCGATCTGGCGCAGTGCCGGCTCGTTCACCGGTACCGGGATCAGCTGCCCGCCGACGTCGAGCGTGCCGCCGGCGGTGCCGTAGGCGATCGTGTCGACGGGGACGTGCGCGTCCTTGGCGGCCTGGCCGGCCTGGGTGTTGGGCCGGCCCCGGGTCGTCTCGCCGTCGGAGAGCAGCACGATCGCCGCCGGCGGCGGGGACTGGCTGGCCTCCGTCAGCCGTTCGCCCGCGCTGCTGATCGCCTGTAGCGAGGCGTAGATACCCTCGCCGATCGCGGTCGCCGGGCCGAGCTGCAGGCCGTTGATCGCCGTGCGGATCGCCTCGCGGTCGGTGGTCGGCGGCACCAGCACCGCCGCGCTGCCGGAGAAGGACACCAGCCCCAGGTTGATCCGCGGCGGCAGCTGGTCGACGAACGCCTGGGCGCCCTGCTTGGCCGCGGCCAGGCGGTTCGGGGTGATGTCGGTGGCCGCCATCGAGTTCGACACGTCGATCGCGAGCATGATCGTGGCCCGCTCCCGGGGCACCCGCTGTGCCTTGGCCGGGCGGGCGAGCGCGAAGACCATCCCGGTGAGCGCGAGCAGCATCAGCGCGGCCGGGACGTGCCGGCGCCACCACTGCGGCCGCATCGGCAGCACCGAGGCGAGCGTGGAGGCGGACGCGAGCCGGGCCGCGTAGCCGCGGCGGCGGACCGAGGCGACGATGTGCCAGGCGAGCAGCGCCGCGACGGCGAACAGCAGCCACAGCCAGTGGGCGGACAGGAAGCTCATGTCGTCGTGCCGCCTGTTCGGATCGGGCGGACCGTGGCCGCGGGGCGGTGCTGGCGGGCCGTCTCCCTGGCGGCGCGTGCCCTGGCGGCGCCCCCACCCCGGGCGCCGCTGGCACCCCCGGCGCCGCGCAGCGCGGCCTGCCCGCGCCGGCTCGCCGCCGCGTACCGGGCGATCTCGATCAGCCAGTCCTTGTCGGTGCGCAGCCGCAGGTGCGCCGCGCCGGCGCCGCGCAGCGCCGCGGCCACCTCGGCGCGGTGGCTGGCCGCGGCCGCCTCGTAGCGCTCGCGGAAGCGGCGGGAGTGGGTGGGCAGGTCGAACAGCTCGCCCGTCTCCGGGTCGACGACCGCGAGCGGCCCGACGTTCGGCAGCGACAGCTCCAGCGGGTCGACCACCTCGACGGCGAGCACGTCGTGCCGGCCGCCGAGCGCCCGCAGCGGGCGCGCCCAGGCGAGGTCGACGGACAGGAAGTCGGAGATCACGACGACCAGGCCGCGCCGGCGCACGGGCCGGCGCAGCGCCTCGATCGCCGCCGCGAGGTCGGTGCCCGGCCGGGGGCTCCCTGGCGCCTTGGGACGGTGCGTCGGGGGCGGCTGCTGGTGGGTGGGAGCCGGCGGCTGGCCGGTGCCGCGGGCCGTCCGGGTGGCGCCAGGGGCGCGGCGCCCGAACATGCCCGGTCGCGGCGCCTCGGCGGAGGCGGCGGGCTCGAGGGACAGCAGTGTGCGCAGCAGCGCGCGCAGGCCGGCGCGGCCGGGCCTCGCCGGGATCAGCCGGGTGCCGGTGTCGGTGAGCGCGATCGCCCCCATCCGGTTGCCGGTCCGCGCGGTCAGGAAGCCGACGGCGGCGGTGGCGGCGATGGCGAGCTCGCGCTTCTCGCAGCGGGCGCTGCCGAAGTTCTGGCTCGCGGTCAGGTCGACCAGTGCCCAGGTCTCCAGTTCGCGGTCGGCGATCAGGTCGTGCACGTGCGGGACCGTCGTGCGGGCGGTGACCGCCCAGTCCATCCTGCGGACGTCGTCGCCGAACTGGTACTCGCGGCTCTCGGCCTTCTCGCTGCCCTGGCCGGGAAGGATGCCGAGGTAGTCGCCGAGCAGCAGCCCGTCGAGCCGGCGCAGCACGGTCAGCTCCAGGTGGCGCAGCGTCCGCTCGACCACGGGGTCGGTGGCCCGCGCGTGCGCCCGGCCGGCCGCGTCACCCGTGCCGGCGGTGCCCCCGGTCCCGGCCGGCGCGAGACCGGTCGTCCCGGCCACCAGGTCCGGGTCCGGGGAGGGCCCGGCCCACGGCCGACCGACGCCGGGCACGGGGGGAGGGCCGCCCCCTTGGGCGGACATCACCGCGCCACGGGGAGTCAGCCAGCCCGGGCGGCGCCGGGGATCGGTCATGCCGGCCGGTCCTCGTCCTGGTACTCGGGAAAGCCGTTGCTGACGTTCGGGGACCAGCGACCGGCGCCGACCGGGACGCGCCCACCCGGCTGCTGGCGGGGGGCGACCTGCGGGGCAGGCACGCCGGCGACGATGCGGGCGGCGATCTCGTCGGAGCTCAGGCCGTCGGCCAGCGCGTCGTAGGAGAGCACGAGCCGGTGCGGCATGACGTCGAGCGTGACCGCGCGGACGTCGTCCGGCACGGCGTAGTCCCGCCCGCGCAGCAGCGCGAGCGCCCGCGCCGCGGCGATCAGGCCGAGCGAGGCGCGTGGCGACGCGCCGTAGGTGAGCAGGCCGGCGAGGTCGGGCAGGCCGTAGGTTTCCGGGGTGCGGCTCGCCAGCACGAGACGGACGGCGTAGTCCATGATCGCGTGGTGGACGAAGACGTCGTCGGCTCGCTCCTGCAGGCGCACCAGCGTCTTCGGGTCGAGCACCCGGTCCGCTCTCGGCGGGCGCACCCCCATCCGCCGGACGATCTCAAGCTCCTCGCCCGGCGTGGGGTACGGGACGTTGACCTTCATCAGGAACCGGTCGCGCTGCGCCTCGGGCAGCGGGTAGACACCCTCGGACTCGATCGGGTTCTGGGTGGCCAGCACCAGGAACGGGACCGGCAGCCGATGGGTGACGCCGCCGAGCGAGACCTGCTTCTCCGACATGACCTCCAGCAGCGCCGACTGCACCTTCGCCGGCGCCCGGTTGATCTCGTCGGCCAGGACGAAGTTCGCGAAGATCGGCCCGAGCTCGATGTCGAACGTCTCCCGGCTGGCCCGGTAGACCCGGGTTCCGACGATGTCGGACGGGACCAGGTCGTTGGTGAACTGGATGCGCACGAAGCTGCCGCCCACGACGTCGGCCAGCGTCTGCACGGCCAGCGTCTTCGCCACGCCGGGCACGCCCTCGAGCAGGCAGTGCCCGCGCGCCAGCAGCGCGACCAGCATCCGTTCGACCATATGGTCCTGGCCGACGATGACCTTCTTCACCTCGAACAGCGCACGTTCCAGCAGTGCCGCATCGCTGGTCGTGTCCGGTGCGGCCAGCGTCTCCGCCCGTTCCTCCATGGGTCCCATTCTCCCAGCCGGGCCGGGAAACCGGCGGGGAAAGCCGAGGTCCAGCCACGCTCGTCCTGTTTGTTTACGGATTCTTAAGGCGGTTACGGTTTCTTAAGGCGGTTAGGGACATGGGCGTACCGGCCGGGAGTAGCCGGGCGTGGCGGCTCGCGATGATGCGTTCCGCCGCCAGTCGACCGGAGATCAGCACCATCGGCACGCCGACGCCCGGGCGGGTGCCACTGCCGGTGAACACGACGTTCTCCAGGCCGGGAACCAGGTTTCCGGGCCGGAACGGGCCGGTCTGACGGAAGGTGTGCGCCGCCGCGAAGGGCGCGCCAGCGGTCAGCCCGCGCGCCTGCCAGTCCGCCGGTGTGGTGATCGACTCCACTGCCACCGAAGCGCCAAAACCCGGGTATCCCCGGCTCTCCAGGGCCGCGACGACCTCCTCGCGGTAGCGCGGACCGATCACCGACCAGTCCAGCCCCGCCCCGGCCACCGTGTTCGGCGTCGGGAACAGCACGTGGAACGCGTGCCCGCCCGCCGGCGCGAGCCCAGGCTGCGTCACCGACGGGACGCTGACCAGGAACGACGGGTCGGTCATCAGCTCGCCCCGCCCGATGATCTCGGCGAACGTCCGCCGCCAGGCGTGGCCGAAGTGGATCGTGTGTTGGGCGGCGGCCTCCGGGCGGCCGGCGTCCGGATGGGCGGTGGCGCCCGCGCCCGCGAGCAGCAGGAAACACGAGGGCGAGTAGCGCAGCCGGGCCAGCCGCGCCGGGGTCAGGGCCGGCGGCAGCAGCTCCCGGTAGGCGGTCGGCAGGTCGGGGTTGAGCACCACCACGTCGGCGGCGATCCGCTCACCGTCGGCGGTGCGCACCGCCACCGCCCGCCCGCCCCGGACCTCCACCCCGGTGACAGCGGTGCTGTAACGCAGCGTCACGCCGTGCTTGGCGGCCGCCGCCGCCATCGCCGCCGGCACCGCGTGCATGCCGCCCTCGGCGTGGAACACGCCCGCCACCGAGTCCATGTAGGAGATCACCGCGTAGACCCCGAGCGCCTGGCTGGGCGCCAGGCCGGCGTACATCGCCTGGAACGAGAACAGCCGGCGGGTCCGCGGGTCGTGCAGGTGGGCGCCGACCAGCCGGTCGAGCCGGCGGAAGGCCCCGAGCGCGGCCAGGCGCGCGAGCGACGGGCGCAGCAGCGCCAGCGGCGAGTCGAGCTGGGCGTCGATGAAGTCGCGCATCTCGGCCCGGTAGATCGCGCTGACCAGCTCCACGAATCGCCGATAGCCGGCGGCCTCCGCCGGGCCGCACAGCGCCTCGATGCCGGCGGCCGTCGCCTCCGGGTCGGCCCGCAGGTCGAGCGTCGACCCGTCGGCGAAGCGCGCCCGGTACATCGGGTCGAGGGGGCGCAGCGTCAGCCAGTCGGCGAGGTCCTCGCCGACGGCGGCGAACGCGTCGGCGATCAGGTCCGGCATCGTCAGCACCGTCGGGCCGGTGTCGAACTGGTAGCCGCCGGCGCGCCATACCCCGGCCCGCCCGCCGGGAACGTCGGCACGCTCCAGCACGGTCACCCGCCGGCCGGCTCCGGCCAGCCGCAGCGCGGCGGACAGTCCGCCCAGGCCCGCGCCGACCACCACCACATGGTCCGTCGGCCCGATCACCGTCCGCACGCCGCCACCTTTGTTTCATGGTTCGCTCCGTGCGGGCGGCGCGCTCCGGCCCCGTGCTCGCTTCGCTCCCACGGGACCTCCGCGCGCCGTCCTCCTCCGCTCACGTGCGCTACGGCGACCTCCGCTGCGGCCCAACCCCTTCGCTTCGCTCGGGGCCGGGCCTCCGCGGAGGCGCGCCTCCGCGCCAGCACGGTCACCAACCGCTGAACGTCACCGACCCACGACGACCGGGTCCGGAACCATCCCTGCGGGGCAGGTCGCTTCGCGCGGGGCCGGGCCTCCGCGGAGGCGCGCCTGCGCGCCGCACGGTCACCTTGCGCTGGAACGTCACCAACCCGGAAGCACAGGGCTGGTAGAGAGCTTGCACGACCTGCGGAATCGGCTTCGCCGATTCCGCAGGGACCCCGTCGCTCGTGGCTGGGGCGCTGCACAGGTGTGCCTTCGCTCCCAGCTCGGTTGCTTGCCGCTGTAACGTCACCAAGCCGAGGTCGTCGTGCCTCCATGCGTCCGTCCTGTCCGTGCACATGCCCGTTGATACCTGTGTGGAGCATTCCCGTGTCCGGTCCCGTCGGCAACGCGCTCGTGGTGGTGCTCGCGGCCGTGTTCCTCGCGCTCGCGGTCGGCGGGCTGCGGCTGTTGCGCCGCCCGCCGGTGTCCGCCGTGCGCACGGTCGAGGGGGTACGCGCCGTCGAGGTTCGACTCATGGCCGGCCGAGTCGAGATCGGCGAGGACGACCGGGCCGACGCGCGGGTCGACCTGACGGTACGTCGCCGGGTGGGCCAGGCCCTTCCCCGGCTCACGGTGGCCGACGGGACGCTGCGCCTGGACGGCGAGACGAGCGAGGCGCGGCTGCGGCTGCGGCTGCCGCGCGCGACGCCGGCGCGCGTCGAGCTGCGCGCCGGCGAGATCAGCATGTGGGGCTCGGCGGGGGACCTTGCGCTGGTGACCGAGACGGCGACGATCGCCGCGCGCGAGCTGTCCGGGACGGAGGTCACCGCGCGCGCCGCGGCCGGGGACATCAGCCTGCACTTCACCGGCCAGCCGAGGCGGCTCGCGGTCACCGGCGGGTCCGGGACGATCACCATCGTGCTGCCGGACGGCCGCTATGCCGTCGAGGTGGAGTCCGCGGACCCTGCGAGCCCGGCGCGCGTCGACGTCGACACCGACCCGGACGCGCCAAGCGCCATCCTGGTGCGCAGCCACGGCGGCCCAGTCCGCGTCGGCACCCCCGCCGCCGGCGGCACCCGCCCGATCTGAGTTGCAGGATGTGGCCCCGGCACCGGCCTGACCTGGTCTCTTGAACGGTCAAGTGAGAGGTGACCGTGCGGCGCGGAGGCGCGCCTGCGCGGAGGCCCGGCCCACGAGTGAAGCGACGTGGGTTGGGCCGCAGCGGAGGTCGCCGCAGCGCACGTGAGCGGAGGAGGCGGACCTCCCAGATCGACTTCGTCGGATCCGGCAGGAACCCCGCGGCGCGGAGGTCCCGTGGGAGCGAAGCGAGTACGGGGCCGGAGTGCCGTGCCCGCACGGAGCGAACCAGCAACACAGCTTTGGGGCGGTTCTGGGAGTGGGCTGTATCCCGGCTACGCTCCTTGGTATGACAGCGGTGGGGAGCGCTCCAGTGACCTTGCCTCCGAGGACACCGGCTCCTGGGACGACACAGACTCCTGAGACGGAGCGGCCCAGGACGGTGCGGGACTTCCTCGCCGCCGGTGAGATCTCGTACTCGTTCGAGTTCTTCCCGCCCAAGACACCGGATGGCGAGCGCGCGCTGTGGCGGGCGCTGCGCGAGATCGAGGCGCTGCACCCCTCGTTCGTCTCCGTGACCTACGGCGCCGGCGGGTCCACCCGCGACGGCACGATCCGGGTCACCGAGCAGATCGCCACCGACACGACGCTGACGCCCATCGGCCACCTGACCGCGGTGAACCACTCCGTCGCCGAGCTGCGCCAGGTGATCGGCAACTACGCCGGCGCCGGGGTGTGCAACGTGATGGCGCTGCGCGGCGACCCGCCGGGCAACCCGCAGGGGGACTGGGTCGCCCACCCCGAAGGGCTGCGCTACTCGAGCGAGCTGGTCGAGCTGGTGAAGTCGCTCGGCGACTTCTGCGTCGGCGTCGCTGCCTTCCCGGACAAGCATCCCCGCTCGCCAGACCCGGACAGCGACGCGGACTTCCTGGTCGGCAAGTTCAGGGCCGGCGCCGACTACGCGATCACCCAGTTCTTCTTCAGCGCCGACAACTACTTCCGGCTCGTCGAACGGGTCCGCGCGCGCGGCTGCGATGCGCCGATCATCCCGGGCATCATGCCGGTGACCAACGTCGCGCAGATCGAGCGGATGGCGCAGCTGTCCGGCGCCGAGCTCCCCGCCGACCTCGTCGGGCGGCTGCACGCCGTGGCCGACGACCCGGCGGCGGTGCGGGCGATCGGCATCGAGGTGGCCGTCGACCTGTCCGAGCGGCTGCTCGCGGGCGGCGCACCCGGCCTGCACTTCATCACCCTGAACCGGTCCAGCGCGACCCGCGAGGTCTGCCAGGTCGTCCGCGCCCACCACGGCCGCTCTGGCGCCGACCACTCCGGCGGCGTCAGCTAGAACGCAGAACGGGCGGAGCAGCGCGCCGCGGCGCGCTGCTCCGCCCTGCTCGTTCTGGTGCCGAACGCCTCGCGCACGGCCTAATCCTGTAAGCCGGGTGTCGTGGCCTGATTCAGTCCTGCTCCTCGTAGGCGTCGAAGACGCACAGCAGATACTCGTCGCGCAGGGGCTGCTCGCGGACGAGGGCGAACCCCGCCTCGTTCGCGGCGTCCACGACGGCCATCACCAGGCTCAGGTCGAGCGTGCCGAAGACGGGCGTGATCTTGACCGCGAGCATCACCTGGTCGCGGCTCGTGTTGAAGAACTCGGCCGGGTCAAGGTCGTCGAGGCTCTCGACGACGCCCGAAATCTGCTCGCTCACGCGGGGCACTCTACGGGGAGGCGACGATAGGCCGCGTGCGTACCCCCGTGCCTGGACGGATCGACTACTTCGCCGCATGGGCTGTGACGCACGGTGGCTACGACCCGGCGACGGGTAACGCGCTCGTCCGCGGCTGGCTGACCGTGACCTATCTGTTGGCCCGGCCGCTGGCCGCCGCCAGGACCCCACCGGCCGCCGTCACGGCCGCCGCGGCGGCCATGCCGGCCCTCGCCCTGCCCGCCGCGGTGGCCGGTGGCCGGTGGCCGCTGCTGGCGGCGCTCGTCGTGGCCGTGAGCGGCCTGCTGGACAACCTCGACGGCGCGGTGGCCATCCTGCGTGACCGGGTGAGCGCCACCGGGTTCGTGCTGGACTCGGTGGCCGACCGGGTCGCCGACGTGCTCTACCTGGTAGCGCTGTGGCTCCTGGGCGCGCCTGGCTGGCTCGCCGTCGCCGCCGGCGCGGCCATGGGGCTGTTGGAGTACACCCGGGCCCGCGCCGGCAACGCCGGCTTCGGCGAGATAGGCGTCGTCACCGTGGGGGAGCGGCCCACCCGTGTGATCATCACGGCCGTGGGGCTACTCGCCGCCGGCGTCCTGCCGTCGCTGCGCGGCCCGGCGTCCGTCGCCGCGGCCACTGCCGCCCTGGCCGTCGCCGTCATCGGCCTCGGCCAGCTCACCGCCGTCCTCAACCGTGTCCTGCGCGGCCGCTAAGGACCTCTTCTCCTTCTCCGGCTTCTCGTTCTCCGGCCGGCCCTCGCTACGCGGCCGCCGCCTCGTGGGCCGCGCTCTTCATCGTGTCGGCGAGCAGCGTGTAGGCGCTCGTCCAGGCGTCCCGCACGGGCGGGGTGAAGGCGTCCCCGAGACCCTCGGCGAGGGTGGCCAGCAGCGCGGCGGCGACCGTGTCGTAGTGCGCGTCGCTGACGCCGTAGCCGGCGTGCCGCACGCCGAGCGACCGCACCGCCGGCACGATCGAGTCGAGCCGGGACAGGCCGTTAACGGCCACGGCCAGCATGTTCATGAGCTTGCCGCGCTGCTCGGCCAGGTCGGCCGGGAACATCGCGCGCAGGGCGGGGTCGAGCTCGAACAGCCGGGTGTAGAACAGCGCGGCGACCGCGTCGGACGCCGGCGCGACGGCGCCGAACGTCTCCTGGACCAGCCGGATCTCCTCAGGGCTCATGATCTCCTGCTCTGGGGTGGGCGTTCGTCGGGCCACGCGCCGTCGCGTGGCCCCTGCCGACGCCCAGTGCACTGCGACTCGGTTACGGCACGCACCGTTACGGGTCTCGGGCCCGTGAAAGTCCTCTCACGGTGGGCCACCCGCCGATGTGAGACCGGCGGGCGTTCGGCACTGGCAGCTGACCATACGGCGCCCACGCGGTCGCCCAGAGATCGTTATGCCGACATGTCAGAGGCTGGTCCGTCGCCGTCGCCGTCGCCGTCGGACCGCCGGGCGGCCGGTGGCGCGAGAACGGCCTGGGCGCGGCGGGTGTCCTCGGCGCCGGCCGGGACCTGCAGGACCAGGAGCAGGTCCGGATGCTCGACCGGCCGCAGCTGGAACAGGTCAAGGGTGATCCGCCCAGCCATCGGGTGGTCGATCACGATGGCCGCCGGTCTGAAGTCGCGCACGGGGTAGCTCGCCCACCACTGCCGGAACTCGGGGCTGGCGTCGGTGAGCGCCGAGACCAGCTCGGCGAAGCGCGGATCGTCGGGCTGGCGGCCGGCGGCGGCGCGGAACTGGCCGAGCACCGCGCGCGCGGCCGGCTCCCAGCCCGCCATTCGCCGCCGGTTCTCGGGATCGGTGAACATCATCCACAGCAGGTTGCGCCGCGGCGGTGGCATCGAGCCCGGGTCATGCCGCAGCCGGACGTAGGCGTCGTTCCACGCGATGAAGTCGTAGTGCCGGTCATAGAGGGAAGCGGCGTTCGGGGCGGCCGCGTCGACGAGGCGCCGCAGCCGGGGTGTCGCCGTCTCGGCGGGGGTCGGCACGGGTGGCATCGGCAGGTCGGCCAGCGCCCGCAGGTGGCGATGCTGGTCGGGATCCAGCCGCAGCGCGCGGCCGAGCGCGTCGACGATCTGGGCCGACGCCGGGATCGGCCGGCCCTGTTCCAGCCAGGTGTACCAGGTGAGGGACATGCCTGCCAGCTCGGCGACCTCCTCGCGGCGCAGGCCGGGGGTGCGGCGCCGGCCGTGGCCGGACGTCAGGCCGACATCGGCCGGACGCAGCCGCGCGCGCTGGCTGCGCAGGAACACGGCGAGCTCGGCACGTCGGGCCGCCGCCGGTGACTGCCCCTGATCGGCTGATGGCCCGTCGGTCGTCATCTATGACCACCCGTAGATGTCTGGCCCCTTTGCCACTCTGCTCCGAGCCGGCTGTGCCGACGTCCTCGCCGCCTGATGCCATTTTGTCGCCATTGCCTGGTGGCAATCGCACCAGGCTGAGAACAGCCCAGAGACCTACCGTTCCGCACATGACGGATGGATCCCCACCAATTCTGGTGATCGGCGCGACAGGCCAGCAAGGCGGCGCCGTGGCGCGCGCCCTGCTGGAGCGAGGCCGGACCGTGCACGCCCTGGTCCGCGACCCGGACCGGCCGGCGGCGCGCGAGCTGCGGGACGCCGGCGCGGTGCTGGTCACCGGCGACCTCGACGACCGCGCGTCGCTGCGCGCGGCGATGACCGACACGCCGTCGGTCTTCCTCGCGCTGACCATGATGACCGGCCCCCGGGTGACCGACGCGGGCGTGGCGGCCGAACAGCGGCGTGGCCAGGCGGTCTGCGAGGTGGCCGCCGAGGTCGGCGTCCAGCACCTCGTCTACAGCTCGATCGCGGGAGCGGACCCGGACGCTGTCGACCCCACCGGTGTTCCCCACGTCGACAGCAAGAGCCGGATCGAGGCCCACCTCGCGCGGCTCGGCCTCGCGACGACGATCCTGCGGCCGGTGTTCTTCATGGAGAACTTCGCCTCGTTCACCCGGCCGCAGGCGCGCGACGGCGCGCTCACCGTCAGCCTGGCGGTCCGACCGACCACCCGGCTGTCCACGATCTCCATCAGGGACATCGGCGCGCTGGGGGCGATGGCTCTCGACGAGCCGGAGCGGTTCGCCGCCGGCCCGACGGTCATCGGCGGCGACATCCTGACCGGGCTGGAGATCGCCGAGCGGTTCGCCGCCGCGTCCCGCCAGCCTGTGCTCTTCCGGCAGACCCCGCTGGCCGACGTGCGCGCGTTCGACGAGAACGTCGCCGCGATGTTCGCGTGGCTCGACGCCGGTGCCAGCCAGCGGCCGGACCTGGGCGCCCTGCGCGCGCTGCACCCCGGCCTGCTGACGCTGGCCGGCTGGCTCGACGCCACCGGCTGGGAACCACGCGATGGAGGTCTGGCGGCATGACCGATGGGCTTGTCCTGCCGCCAGGCGCGGGCCGGCGCCTCCAGTCGGCGGGGATGACGTTGAAGATCGGCGCCGAGGTCTCGGCGCGCTGGTCGGTGTTCGAGGCCGACGTGCCGCCGGGCTTCGACGTCGGAGCGCACCGGCACGGCGCCGCCGAGGAGATCTTCTACATCCTCGACGGCGAGCTCGACCTGCTCGCGTTCGAGCCGCTCGTCCGGACCTCCGGGGACTGGCAGCGTTGGGAGGGCACCGACGGTCGGAAGATCGCCCGTGGCGGGCCCGGCAGCCTGATGCACGTCCCGCCGGGCTGCCCGCACGCCTTCGCGAACCCCGGCTCGGTGCCGGCCCGGATGCTGTTCGTGGTCGCCCCGTCCGGGCACGAGCACTACATGCGCGAGCTGGGCGAGCTGCTGACAGCCGGCGGGCCGCCCAACCCGGCGGAGATCGTCGCCCTCCGGGCTCGCCACGACATCGAGCAGCTCACGCCCCTCGTCCCCGGCCTTCCCGTCCAGCCCGTCCCAGGCGGCTGACCAGGCCGGGCGGGAGGCTCAGGCGGGGCCGACCAGGTCGGCGACGATGCGGGCGGACATGGTGACCAGCGGCAGGCCGCCGCCGGGATGGGTGGAACCGCCGACGAGGAACAGCCCGGGCACCGAGGTCCGGTTCGACGGGCGTAGGAAGGCCGCCCTGGCGCCGTTGGACGAGGTGCCGTAGATCGAGCCACCGGGCGCGCCGGTGCGCCGCTCCAGGTCGGCGGGCGTGATCGTCTCGTACCAGCGCAGCCGGTGGCGGACGTCGAGGCCGCGGGCCGCCATCAGGTCCAGGACGCGCTCGGCGTAGGAGGCGGCGAGCCCCGGCCGGTCCCAGTCGACACCGGCGCGCGCCGGGCCGGGCCGGGCCGCGTGCGGCGGGGCGTTGACCAGCACGAACCAGGCCTCGCAGCCGGGCGGGGCGAGTGTCGGGTCGGGCGGCGCGCTGACGTACACGGTCGGGTCGGTCGGCAGCCGGCCACGGAAGACGGCGTCGAACTCGGCGTCGTAGTCGGCGGGGAACAGCACCGTGTGGTGGCCCGGGTGGCCCGGCCTCGACGGACCCCTGGGCCGGGTGTCCGGGCCGAGGGCGAGCAGCAGGACGAAGCCGGACAGCGACGGCGTCGGCCTGGGCGCGAGCCAGCGGCCCACCCCACTGCCCCCAGCCCCACTGCCCCCAGCCCCGGCGAGCAGCCCGCCGAACACCGTCGCCGCGTCCGCGTTCGCGACCACGACATCCGCGGGCAGCCGGCCGCCGTCCGCGAGCATCACCCCGTCGACCCGGCCGCCCGGCTCCCTGGTGATCGTGACGACCGGGGCGTCGACCCGGATCCTGGCCCGGCGCTCAGCGGCCCGCTCGGCGATCGCCTCGCCAAGCCGGAAGAGCCCGCCGGGGAGGTACCAGCCGCCGTAGCGGCGCTCGACGTGCGCGATCACGGCGAGCGCGGCGGGGGCGCGGCGCGGGTCGGAGCCGGTGTAGGTCGCGTAGCGCTCGGCGAACATCCGCAGCCGCTCGTCGGTGAGGTGGCGGGCGGCCAGGCCCCGCAGGGTCCATCCGGCGGCCACCGCGGTGATGCCGGCGGGGTGGCGGCCGGCGAGGCGGGCCAGCCGGCCGGCGGACATCGGCTGGCCGAGGAACGTGTCCCGAGTGATCTCCCAGACCCTGGCCGCGTGCGCGTCGAAACGGGCCCACTGCTCGCCCGCGCCGGGGAGCAGGGCATCGTCGAGCTCGGCGCGGAACTCGTCGTCGCCGGCGCGGGCGGCGAAACCGGAGCCGTCGGCGAACCGGTAGGCGGCGATCGGGTCGAGCCTGCGGAACTCCAGCCCGGCCGGCGGCGGCCCGCCGGTCGCGGTGAACAGCTCCTCGAAGACCTCGGGCATGGTCAGCAGCGACGGGCCGGTGTCGAAGGAGAAGCCGTCCCTGCTGTACCAGCCGAGCTTGCCGCCGATCTGGGACGACTGCTCGCACACCGTGACGACGTGCCCGGCGGCGGCCAGCCGGGCCGCCGCCGCGAGCCCGCCGACCCCGGCGCCCACCACCACGATCCTGGCCATCCGCCGACTCTACTGACCTCGATCATGGCGATCGCCGGTTTCGGCGACCGCCGCCGCCCGCCGCTCGCCGTGCCTCGCTCACCTCGCGCGTGGGCGGCGCCGCTCCCGGCCGTGGGGTCAGGGGCCGTCGGGTCCGGGGAGGAAGCGGCCCTTCCAGCTGAGGGTGCCGCGGCGGTGACGCCACCAGGACAGCGCGGTCAACCAGCCGAGGGCGCAGATCGACAACGGGTGCGCGGCGGCGTCCGGCCAGGCGCGCCCGCCGGTGGCGCGGGCGGTGACCGCCCGGCCGGCGACCCCGGCGAGGTAGCCGGCGAGGCCGGCACGCGACCCGCGCAACGCCGCGACGGCCGGCAGCACGAACAGCCAGCCGAGCAGCCCGACCTGGCCAGCGCTGGCGATCACCCGCCCGCCACCGGCCGCCCACAGCGACTTGGCGTAGCCGTCGCGCAGCTCGGCGGCGCTGGTGTACATCCGGGTGGCGGCCAGCCGCGTCCCGTCGGCGACGACGCCGCGCCCGCCGGCCCGCTTGACCGCCCGCAGCAACGCGATGTCCTCCAGCACCTCGGCGCGCACCGCCGCGTGCCCGCCGGCGCGCCGGTAGGCGGCCGCGTCGACGCAGAGCAGCTGCCCGCCCGCGGCCGACAGCGACGGGCGGGGCGAGCGCTCGGCCGCTCGCAGCGGTAGCAACGCCAGGAACGACCACTGCAGCAGCGGCTGCACCAGTCGCTCCGCCACGCCGACCGCCTCCTGCCGTGGGTACGGGCTGACGAGGTCCAGCCCGGCGTCGCGCAACAGTGCGACCGCCCGGGCGAGGCCGTCCGGGGCGAGCGTGACGTCAGCGTCGACGAACACCAGCACGCTCCCGGTCGCCGCCTCGGCCGCCCGGGCGCAGGCGTGCGTCTTGCCCAGCCAGCCGGCCGGCGGGCCCTGGCCGCGCTGGAGCACCACCCGCGGGTCGACGGCCGCGACGGCGGCGACGAGATCCGCGGTGGCGTCCGTGGAGGCGTCGTCGTGGACGATCACCTCGAGGTCGTCGACGCCGGTGGCGGCTAGCACGGCGGCCAGGCACGGCCCGATCGCGACCGCCTCGTCGCGGGCGGGCAGCAGCACGGAGACCCGTTCGGCGGCGGCCCGCGCCGGCGGAGGCCGTCGCCACAGCCGCGTGTTGACGACGGTGTGCGCCGTGACCAGTACCGCCCCCGCGGCCCCGGCGCGCACGGCGTCGCGGGTCGCGGCGCGTGCGGCGGCCCGGACGGTCGTCCACCTGGCGGCCGTCCACCTGGCTGTCATCCGCGCTTCCTGGGCGGCGCCGGCGGTCCTGCTGGCCCGGCGCCGGTGGAGGTGTCGGTCAGATCGCGCCGCGGGGCACGCGGTTCGTCCGGCCTGGGGGGAACAGGCTGATGTGCCAGGCGGCGGACGGCTCGCGCGGCGGCGAGGAACGCGACGGGCAACAGCGGCAGGGCCATGCCGACGCCGCCGGCGAGCGCGACCGTGAGCTGGCCGAAGAAGACCAGGCAGGCGAACACCCAGGATCCGTAGGTCCAGCAGAGCAGCAGCAGCGGGACGCCGTCGCCCGCCAGCCGGTGGCCGTCCTCCGGCGCCCGTCGACGGGTCGGGTCAGGGAGCCGGTCGACGAGCGCCACCAGGACCGTGCCGACGCACAGCCACCCGACGGCGTTGGTCAGCGGAATCCCGTTGAGGGCCGGCCCGCCGCCGGGCGCCCATCCCCAGAAGCCCTCGGCGACCATCCGAGGGTCGAGAAAGAGGTCCCATCCGGCAAGCAGCACCCCACCGGCGATCGCGGTCAACGCATCGTGGCCGCGCGTTCCCGGTGTGTCCCCCTGGCGATGTGTCAGCCAACGGGCGAACAGCAGGGCCGGGTAGGTCATCATGGCCCAGCCGAGGAGGATGAGTAGCGGGACGCCGACGATCTCGGGGCCTAGTCCGCCGGTGTAGGAGTAGCGGCCGAACGGCCAGCCGGTGCGCACGCCGACCACCTCGGCGGCGAAACCGAGGCCAATCGTGAGAACCAGGTATCCGGCGGTGAAGACCCAGCCGCGACGCAGGGCCGCGTGACTCGCCGAGGCGACGAAGAACGCCACGATCTGGGCGGCCGTCAGCCAGAGCCGCCCGCGCCCGCCCGCCGGCAGCAGCGGGTAGGGGATCTGGGCTGCGACCACCATCCCGGCCGCGAGCCAAGGCACCCAGGCCCGCGACGGCGGAACCCGTACCCCCCGAGATGGCGGGGGCCCCGGTGGTGACAGGGGCGACCCGCCCGCGGCACCGAAGCCGTGGGCCACGCGGGCGGCCCGCCTACAGTGCGCGGGCGGGACGGCCGAAGCGGGCCGTCACAGCGCCGCGCCGGCGCCGGGAGGCCGGCGGCGGCAGCTCCTTGCCGAGTACCGCGTAGGGGGTGTAACTGCCAGGGAAGCGGAAGTTCGACAGCAGCGGGGCGAATCCCTCGCTGGTGTAGAGCCGGCGGGCGCGGCTGTCCGGGAGCTCCAGCGCCGAGAGTGCCGCGGTGCGGTACGGCACGTCGCGCAGCAGCTCGCGCAGCAGCTCGCGGCCGATGCCCTGGCCCTGGTAGTCCGGCAGGACGTGGAGCTCGACGATCTCCAGGCAGTCCTCCAGCCAGTACGCCGCGGCGGCCGGCGACAGCGCCGAGGCCACCACGTCGTGCCACCACTGCCCGACCTGGCCCGGCATCGCGTAGGTGATGCCGACCAGGACGTCGTCGGAGGTCAGCGCGGCCACGGCGCGCAGGTCGCGCCGCTCGGTGTGCCGGCGGGCATGGGTCATGCGGTCGCGTGCGGCGCGCACGGGATCGGCCTCGTGGACGTCCAGGAAGGCGGCCTTGTAGACGGCGATCACTTCGTCGAGGCGGGCCCGCATGCGGGCGGGCGTCCAGCGCACCAGCCTGATGTCGGCACTCGCCAAGGCTCGCCTCGCAGGGGTTGGGCGCCTGGCCGAAGGAAGCGCGACAAGCTCGTCCTTCGCGCCTCCGTGAGCCAGGGTTCGGCGTGGAGTCGGGAGGTCGACGATAACCCGCCGGTGCCGTCGCGCGCCCGGCGACGGGGGGAGCGGACCACGAAGAGGACAGAGAGACATTAATCGATTACTCAGTCGCAGTTGATTTCGGCTGGTGTGCGACATTGCGCGTGGAACGATTCCGCCATGGCCGCGACCGAAATGCCCGGACTGCCCCCCGGCTATCGGGCGCTGCTGAGTTCCCCGGGGCTGCGGGCTGTGTTCGGGGCGCACGCGGTGTCCATGGTCGGCACGGTCGCCGCCGAGGTCGCGCTGAGCATCCTGGTGTTCCAGCGCACCGGCTCGGCGTTCCTGTCGTCGCTGGTCCTGACCTTCTCGTTCCTGCCGTATGCCGTCGGCGGGACCGCGCTCTCCGCCGTGGCGGACCGTTTCCCGGCCCGGCGGGTGCTGGTGGCCTGCGACCTGATCAGCGCGGCCTGCGTCGGCGCGATGCTCGTCCCGGGGCTGCCGATCGCAGGGCTGTTCGCCCTGCTGCTGGTGATCGGGACCGTCGCGCCGGTCTTCCAGGGCGCCCGGGCGGCGAGCCTCGCCATCTTCCTCGGCCCGGACGCCTTCCCGACGGGCAGGTCGTTGCTGCGCACCATCAGCCAGTCCGCGCTGCTCGCCGGCATGGCGGCGGGAAGCATCGCGCTACGGGTCCTGGGGCCGACCTGGCTGCTGGCGGCGGACACGGCCAGCTTCCTCACGTCCGCGGCCCTGCTGAGACTCCGGTCGCCGGCCACCCCCGCGCCGGCCGGCGAGAGGGGCGGCCGGCGCCGGGGAGACGCCGGCCCGGTCGTCGAGGGAGCCGAAGGGGCCGAGAAGGCCGAGGGCGCCGCGAGGGCTGAGGGAGCCGAGGGCGGTGAGAGGGCTGAGCCTGCCCGGTCGATGCTCGGCGACTCCCTGGCCGCCCTGCGCTACCTGGCCGGGACCTCGCCCCTGCGCTGGCTGGTCCTGCTGGGCTGGACGGCGGCCGCGTTCGGCATCGTCGCCGAGGCGCTGATCGTCGCCTACACCGTGCGCACCGGCGCGTCCGCGTCGAGCGCGGGCGTCCTGTTCGTCAGCAACGCGGCGGGGGCCGTGCTGGGTGAGGTCGTCGTCTCGCGGTTTCCTCCGCGTGCGCGGCGCGTTCTCCTCCTGCCGCTCGCCCTGCTGATGCAGCTTCCCCTGATCGCGTTCGCCGCGACGCCGACCATCCCCGTCGCCGCCGTCCTGCTGGCGGTGGCGGGAACCGGCATCGCGTTCGGCCAGGGGCTCGACGCGCTGGTCGTCGCCGCCACCAGCCCGGCGGCGCGCGGACGCGTCTTCACCCTGCAGGCCAGCGGGCTGATGGCGGCGCAGGGCGCGGGCGCCGCGCTCGGCGGCCTGGCGGGCACCTTCATCGCCCCGGGCCTCGTCATCGCGGCCGCGGGCGCACTGGGCGGGGTCTGCGTTCTGGCTCTGGCCCGGGTGGCGCTGCGCCGGCCAGTCGCCACCACCACCGCCCGGAACGGGCGTCCGCGTGACCGGCGGGGGTCATCGACCACCGCCGGGACGCAGGGGGTCGCGCCCGTCGAGGGTGCCATGGGCGTCGAGGACCGCGAAGCGGGCGAACAGCTCCTCGGCGTACCAGCCGACCTCGGGGGTGCGGCGGACGGCGGCGGCGTGCGCGGGGCGCCCATAGGCGAACGCGCGGACGGCGGTGAGGTCCGGCCAGACACTGAACGTCCCCTGCAGGCCGATCGGGGCCTCTCCGATGCCGATCGCGAGCCACGGTCCGGCGGTGGGGTCGGCGGCCAGGGCGGCGAGGTCCGCGGCGACCGGGGGAGCGGCCCGCCAGAAGGTGACCGCGTGCCTGGGCGCGAGCCGGGCGCGGGTGAGGACCGCCACCGGGCCGCCAGGCGCCTCCTCGGTGGCTCGGCGTCCCGGGGCGAGGCGGCCGAAGGGCTCACGGCCCGACCAGCGACCCCTGGTGGCGACGGGCCGTAGCCGCAGGTGGAGATGCTCCTCGGCGGCGTGGGCCCAGGAGCGCGCGACGGCGCAGGTCGTGAACGCCTCGGCCGCTCGCTCGCTGTCCCAGACGGCCACCAGGCCCCAGCGGCGCGGCTCGGCGTCCAGCGGGCCAAAGGCGCCGGGGGCGCCGGTGCCGACCAGCTTGGCGAAGGTGAGCCCGGGGACCCGGCGTAGCCGTGCCCCGCCCAGCGCCATCCGGACCAGCGCCGCGCCGACCCGCCGGGTCGGTACCCGCCACAGGTCGACGGTGACCAGCGGCGGCGGGGGGCCGGTCGCACCGGCGGGAAGGCCTTTCTCGCAAGGGAAACTCGCCGGCGGAACCGGGTGCGGACCGGCTGCCGCGACGGCTCGACACGGCATGACCGGTGACATTGACGCCTCCTCTCGGCCGGGCTACCTTCAGTTGTGTTCGAACTTGTGTTCGAACACGGGTGGGGCGCCGGCCAGTCAGCCCGCAGTCAGCACTGACGACGCCAGCAAGGACGCCGCCAGACCGGAGGGTGGGACATGAACAGCCAGCCGACTCCGTACCAGCCAGCTCAGCCAGCGCCGCGCCCAGCCATGCGTCAGCAGCCCGTGTGCCAGCAGCCCACCCTTCACCCGGTCCGCCATCGGCCCCCGCAGCCGCCGCGGCCTCCACAGCCTCCGTTGTCCTCGCAGTCTGCCTCGGGGGTGGGACAGGTTTCCTCCGATGATCGCCGCGTGGCGGTCCCGGCGGCCGGGATGCCGCGCCGTTCCCGGGACGACCTGCTGGCCGCGGCCCGGCACGGGCTGGCCGAGGCGGCGTTCGCCCGGCCGGCGGGTGAGCGGTATGCCCTCGCTCACCTCGCCGCGCTCCGGGTGGCCGCGGCCGTGCTGGCGGCCCGGGCGAAGCCGCGGCCGGGCCGGCGCGGCCGGCCGGTGAGCGCCTGGCGGCTGCTGGCCCAGGTCGCCCCGGAGCTGGGCGAGTGGGCGGACTTCTTCGCCGCGGGCGCGCCGCGGCGGGCGGCGGCGGAGGCCGGGCTGTCGGTCGTGAACGCCCGCGAGGCCGACGACCTCGTCCGGCAGGTGGAGATCTTCCTCGGCGTGGTGGAGGAGGTCCTCGGCCTGCCATCCCAGCCTGCGCTCACCGGGACGGTGCCGGGGACGGCCCGTTCCGGGACGGAATAGCCGTGGCGCCCGCCAGGGCGGCCGATCCCGCCCACGGGTTCGCCGAGCCGGTGGTGGCCGCGCTGCGGGACCTGCGGGAGCTGCGGGACCTGCGGGAGATCGCCAGCGGCCCGGAGGGCCGGGCCGACCCGCCAGACCTCACCGACCCGGACCGGATGCTGCCGGTGCCGGCGGCGCTGGCCGCGCTGCTGCCCCGGCGCGCGCTGCCGCGCGGGGCGACGGTGGCCGTCGAGGGATCGGCGGCGCTGCTGCTCACCGTGCTCGCCGAGCCGTCCAGGGCCGGGGCCTGGTGCGCGGTGGTCGGCTGCCCCACGCTCGGTCTGCTCGCGGCGGCCGAGGCGGGGATCGCGCTGGAGCGGCTGGTGCTGGTCCCCGAACCGGGGCCGCGCTGGCCGGTGGTCGTCGCCGCGCTGATCGACGCCCTGGACGTGGTCGCGGTCCGCCCGCCGGCGCGGGGCGCGGCGGCCGGGACGGCCAGCGCGGCCCGGCGGCTCACGGCCCGTGCCCGGGAGCGGGGCTGTGTGCTGGTCCCGGTCGGGGAGGGATGGGACGGCGCGGACCTGCGCCTGGCCGCCGGGGAGCGTTCCTTCCACGGCGTCGGCCAGGGGCACGGCCACCTCCGCGGCGCCCGGCTGCTGGTCCGGGTATCCGGCCGCGGCGCCGCGGCCCGCCCGCGCGATGGCTGGCTCACCGTCGCCGGCGCGGATCCCGTCACCAGCCTGGCTGCCGCCGCCCGAGACCCCGGCGTCGGGTCGCGAGCCGGCGGAGAGACGCGGGTCGCGCCAGGGCCGTCCTCTGCCGAGAGGGCGGCCTAGATGCCTGTGCGGATGCTTGCCCTGCACTGCCCGGACTGGCCGACGACGGCCGCGGGAGCCGGTCCCGAGGAGCCCGCCGCCGTCATCGAGGCGAACCAGGTCGTGGCGGTGACCGCGGCCGCCCGCGCCGCCGGCGTGCTGCCCGGGCTGCGCCGTCGAGACGCCCAGGGGCGCTGCCCCCGAGCTGCGGCTGCTGGCCGCCGACCCGGAGCGGGACGCCCGGCTGTTCGAGCCGGTGGTTGCCGCGGTCGCCGAGGTGACCCAGCCCGGCGACTGCCTCGTGCCCGTCCGCGGCGCCGCCCGCTACTTCGGCGCCGAGGCCGTG
>NZ_KI912266.1:6389610-6406919 GCF_000235425.2 Pseudofrankia saprophytica | reverse complement strand
GTGGTGATCGCCCAGATCCGGGGCGCGGTCACCGCCGCGCTGGCCGCCGTGGCGACCGGCGCCGCGGCCCGTGGGCCCGCGGCGACCGGCGGCCCACGCGGCTCGGCCCGCCGGAGCGGCCCGAGAGGCCTGGGCGACAGGGCCGGTCTGGCTGACGGGGGTGGCTCGGGCAGAGGCGCGGCGGCGGCGGCGCGCCCGTCCTTCGGGATCGCCGACGGGCCGTTCGCGGCCATGGTGGCCGCCCGGCTGGGCGAGACCGTGGCGGCCGGTGCCGCCGCCGGCTTCCTCGCGCCGCTGCCGGTGGAGCTGCTCGACCGTCCCGAGCTCACCGGGCTGCTGCGTCGGCTGGGGCTGCCCACCCTGGGCGCGTTCGCCGCGCTGCCCGCGCGGGAGGTGTTGGTCCGGTTCGGCCCGGACGGGGCGCTCGCGCACCGGCTCGCCCGCGGCGACGACGAGCGGCTGCCGACGCCGCGGGTGGTCCCGCCGGACCTCGCCGTCGAGACCGAGCTCGACCCGCCGGCCGACAACGTCGACCAGGTCGTCTTCACCGCCCGCCGGCTCGCCGAGGACGCCCACGCCAGGCTGCTGGCCGCGGGGCTGGCCTGCGCCCGAGTCGCGATCGAGGCGGAGACGGAGCACGGCGAGCCGCTGCGCCGGGTCTGGCGGCACGACGGCCCGCTGACCGCCGCCGCGATCACCGACCGGATCCGCTGGCAGCTCGACGGCTGGCTGTCCGCCGCGAACGCCGTCAGCGGGCCGGTTGGGCAGGCCGCCCCAGATGCGGTCACCACTTCCCCGTCGCATCTGGGGCGACCTCCCCAACCGGCCCGGGTCATCCGGATCCGGGTGACCCCACACGACCTGCTCGCCGCCGACGGCCGCCAGCTGGGGCTGTGGGGGGAGCCGGGAGCGGTCGATGGCCGGGTGCGTCGCGCGCTCGACCGGGTGCAGGGGTTGCTCGGGCCGGAGGCGGTCCTCACCGCCGAGGTGCGCGGCGGGCGTGACCCGCTCGCCGCCGTCCGGCTGGTGCCGTGGGGGGAGCCCCGCGGCCCACGCGGCCCGGCCGAGGCGGAGCGGGCCGCCGCCCCCTGGCCCGGCCGGCTGCCCTCGCCGGCGCCGGCCACCGTGCTGACCGAGCCCCGCCCCGCCGAGCTGCTTGATGCCACCGGCGATCCGGTCGTCGTCAGCGGGCGGGCGACGACCACCGGGGCGCCGGCCTGGCTGGCCGTCGAGGGCCGCCCACGGGCCCGGGTCGTCGGCTGGGCCGGGCCGTGGCCGGTCGACGAGCGGTGGTGGGAGCCCACCGCCCGACGCCGGGCCCGGTTCCAGCTGGTCACCGAGGACGGCTCGGCCTGCCTGCTGTTCGTCGAGTCCGGCCGCTGGTGGTGGGAGGCGTCGTACGGGTAGGGACGGCGGGCCGTGTTGGGGTGTATGGGTCGGGAGGTTGCGGTGAGCTGGTGGAATCCGGCGGTTTCGTGGACGGAGCTGGAGCGGCGGATGTCGGGCCGTCCGGCCCGTCCAGGCGGGGGCGAGGACGGGCCGGACGGTGATGGTGGGGACGCGCCGGCGTGGACGCGGCGGCGCGAGCCCTACCGCCCCGCGCCGGAGCTGGTCGCGGCCGCCGTCGCCGCCGCGCGCGGCGGCGACGGCGCGGCGCTGGCGGGCGAACCGTACGCGGAGCTGCACTGCCACTCCGCGTTCAGCTTCCTCGACGGGGCCAGCCAGCCGGAGGATCTCGTCGAGGAAGCCGCCCGGCTGGGGCTGTCCGCGCTGGCTCTCACCGACCACGACGGCATGTACGGGGTGGTCCGGTTCGCGGAGGCGGCGGGTGAGGTGGGCCTGCGGACGCTCTACGGGGTGGAGGTCTCCCTCGACCTGCCTGCCCCGCGCCCAGGCGGCCCCGACCCCGACGGCGAGCACCTGCTCGTGCTGGCCCGCGACCCGGAGGGATACCGGCGGCTGTCCAGGGCCGTGTCCGACGCGCACCTGGCCGGCGGGGAGAAGGGCCGCCCGCTGACCAGCCTGGACGTGCTCGCCGCCGCGGCTGGCGACGGGCACTGGCAGATCCTCACCGGCTGCCGGAAAGGGGCGGTACCGGCCGCGCTGGCCGCAGGCGGGGTCGACGCCGCCCGGGACAGCCTGGACGGGCTGGTCGCCCGGTTCGGCCGGGACAACGTCGCCGTCGAGCTGTGGGACCACGCCCAGCCGCTCGACTCCGCCCGCAACGACGCCCTGTACGAGCTTGCCCAGGAAGCCGGGCTGACCTGCGTCGCCACGAACAACGTCCACTACGCCACCCCGTCGGCGGGCCGGCTCGCCGCGGTGATGGCCGCGATCCGGGCCCGGCGCGCCCTCGACGAGATGGACGGCCACCTGCCCCCGGCCGGCTGCGCGCACCTGCGGTCCGGCGACGAGATGGCCGGCCGGTTCACCCGCTACCCGGGCGCGGTCGCGGCGGCCGCCCGGATCGGTGCCGAATGCTCCTTCGACCTGCGCCTCGTCGCGCCCCGGCTGCCGGACTTCCCGGTGCCGCCCGGGCACACCGAGGCCAGCTGGCTGCGGCTGCTGACCATGCAGGGCGCCGCCCGCCGGTACGGCCCGCCGTGGCGGGAGCGGGCGGTCGGCGCCTACGACCAGCTTTCCCACGAGCTCAACCTGATCGAGTCGCTCGGCTTCTCCGGCTACTTCCTGATCGTCCACGACATCGTCGAGTTCTGCCGCCGAGAGGACATCCTCTGCCAGGGCCGCGGCTCGGCGGCGAACTCGGCGGTCTGCTACGCGCTGGGCATCACCGGCGTCGACGCGGTCCACTTCGGCCTGCTGTTCGAGCGTTTCCTCGCCCCGGAGCGCGACGGCCCGCCCGACATCGACCTGGACATCGAGTCCGGCCGGCGAGAGGAGGTCATCCAGTACGTCTACGGCCGCTACGGCCGGGACCGGGCCGCCCAGGTGGCCAACGTCATCAGCTACCGGTCCCGCTCGGCGGTGCGCGACGTCGCCCGCGCGCTCGGCTTCTCGCCCGGCCAGCAGGACGCCTGGTCCACCGGCATCGACCGCTGGTCCCCGCTGCCCGCCACCACCACGGCACCGGCCATCCCGACCCAGGCGTCAGCCCCGGCACCCCCGGCAGCGGCACCCCCGGCAGCGGCAGCGCCGGCAGCGGCAGCGCCGGCCGGGCCAGCCCCAGCCGCGGCGGTCTCGGCGGCACCGCCCGACCGGGCGGCCGCCAGCCCCGAGCCGCGGGATCGGATCGGGCCGGAGATCCCGGCCGAGGTGGTGGGGCTCGCCGGGCGGCTGCTGGGGTTTCCCCGGCACCTGGGCATCCACTCGGGCGGGATGGTGATCTGTGACCGGCCGGTGGCCGAGGTGGTGCCGGTGGAGTGGGCGCGGATGCCCGGGCGGACCGTCATCCAGTGGGACAAGGACGACTGCGCGACCGCAGGGCTGGTCAAGTTCGACCTGCTGGGCCTGGGCATGCTCGGCATGCTGCACGGCGCGTTCGAGCTGATCCGTGCCCACCACGGCCGCGACCTGGACCTGGGTGAGATCCCGCCGGAGGACATGGCGGTCTACGACATGCTCTGCGCCGCCGACTCCATCGGGGTCTTCCAGGTGGAGAGCCGCGCCCAGATGGCGACCCTGCCCCGGCTGCGCCCGCGCCGCTTCTACGACCTGGTCGTCGAGGTGGCCCTCATCCGGCCCGGCCCGATCCAGGGCGGTTCGGTACATCCCTATATCCGGCGCCGCAACGGCACCGAGGAGGTCACCTACCCGCACCCGCTGCTGGAGCGCTCCCTGAAGAAGACCCTGGGCGTTCCGCTCTTCCAGGAGCAGCTCATGCAGATGGCCATCGACATCGCCGGGTTCTCGGCAGCCGAGGCCGACCAGCTGCGCCGGGCGATGGGCGCCAAGCGGGCGACCGAGCGGATCGACCAGCTGCGCGCCCGCTTCTACGAGGGCATGGCCGCGAACGGAATCGTCGGGGAGACGGCCGACGAGCTGTACACGAAGCTCGCCGCGTTCGCGAACTTCGGCTTCCCGGAGAGCCACTCGGTGAGCTTCGCGTTCCTCGTCTACGCCAGCGCCTGGATCAAGCTCTACTACCCGGCGGCGTTCTGCGCGGCGCTGCTCAACGCCCAGCCGATGGGCTTCTACTCCCCGCAGAGCCTGGTCGCCGATGCCCGCCGCCACGGGGTCACCGTCCACGGCCCCGACCTGAACGTCTCCGCCGCCGCCACCACCCTGGAGAACATCCCCGCCCCCCGCCAGCCCGCGGACGGGGTTCCCGCCGGCCCGGCGAGGCCAGGGGCCCCTGCCGGGCCGGCGATCCGGGAGGTCCGCTGGGATGCCATGGCGCCGACCGGCCCGACCGGCCCGACCAGCCCGCGCGGGGCCGGCGGGGCTGGCGCCGCTGAGTCGATCGCGCAAGGACCCCGGAGAGGCCGGAACCCCGTCGATCCGGCGGGAACCCCGGCAGACCTGGCCCCCCTCGCGACGGCGGCCCCGGCGGCCCTCGCGGCCCCGACGGTGGCGTTGGGGGGTCGGGGCGCCGGCTGGCTGGTGGACACCGACCAGGCGGCCGATCGGTACCCGGCCGTCCGGCTGGGCCTGGCCGGGGTGCGCCTCATCGGCGCGGCGAACGCGGAGAAGATCGTCACCGCCCGGGACGCGGACGGCCCCTTCCGGGATCCGGCCGACCTCGCCCGGCGGACCGGCCTGGCCGCCGCCCAGCTGGAGGCGCTCGCCACCGCCGGCGCGTTCGGCTGCTTCGGGATGGCCCGGCGGGAGGCGCTGTGGGCGGCCGGTGCCGCCGCCCAGGCCCGACCGGGCCGGCTCGAGGGGATGGCCGTCGGTGCCGACCCGGCGGCGGTCGCGGCCTACCTGCCCGGGATGACCGCCGCCGAGGAGGTGGTCGCCGACCTGTGGGCGACCGGGATCACGCCGAGCCGGTACCCGACCGAGTTCGTCCGGGACCGGCTCGACGCGCTCGGAGTGGTCGTCGCCTCGGGGCTGGCCGGGCTCGAGACGGACCGGCGCGTCGTGGTCGCCGGCGTGGTCACCCACCGGCAGCGCCCCGCGACCGCGGGTGGGACCACCTTCCTCAACCTGGAGGACGAGACCGGGCTGGTGAACGTCATCTGCTCGCGGGGGGTCTGGGTCCGCCACCGGACGGTCGCGACCTGCGCGCCCGCGCTGATCGTCAGGGGGAGGCTGGAGAAGGCCGAGGGCGTGGTGAACGTGATCGCCGAGCGTCTGGAACGTCTCCCGATCGCCGTCGCCCGCCGCTCCCGGGACTTCCGGTGAGCCCGGCCGCCGGGGCGCCCACCGCGCGGCGGCCGGACACCGTGGCTGAGTCGCTTCCACTCGATTACCATCGGTTATCTTTGCGGGTGCCGTTGTTACCGAGCGTGGGGGTAGCCGATGTCCCGATGGATAATGACGGTCGCCGGTGTCTCCGTGGGTGGGCTGGTCGTCGGCGTGGTCATCGGGTTCTCCCTTCCTGCCCGATGACGGTCGCCCGCCCGCCCGCCTCCTCGTCGGACCCGCGGCACGCGGCCGTGTGGCGGGCGCTCGAGGACATCCTCGCCGCCGCCGGGCCGGTCGGGCCGGGGCTCACCGTCGTCGACGCCGGCGGGGGCAGCGGCGGCTTCGCCGTGCCGCTCGCGCAGCGCGGGCATCGGGTGACGGTCGTCGACCCGAGCCAGGACGCGCTGGCCGCGCTCGCCAGGCGCGCCGCCGACGCCGGTGTGGCCGACCGGGTGACCGGCAGCCAGGGAGACCTGGCCGAGCTCGCCACCGCCGCCGGCCCGGCCGTCGCCGCCGCCGGCGGCGCCGACCTGCTGCTCTGCCACGCCGTCCTGGACCAGGTCGAGGATCCCGAGCAGGCGCTCGCCGCGGCGGTGCGGGTGCTGCGCCCCGGCGGCTGGCTGAGCCTGCTCGTCGCCGGCCGGGCCGGCGCCGTGCTCGCCAGGGCGCTCGCCGGCAGGTTCGGCGAGGCGGCCCGGGTGCTCACCGACCCGGCGGGCCAGACTGTCCCGGGGGAGCCCATCCGCCGCTTCGACACCGCCGAGGCCATGTCCCTGGTGCGCTCGGCCGGCGCCGAGGTGGTCGCGGTCCACGGTGTGCGGGTGTTCGCCGACCTGGCCGCGGCGCCCCCGCCGGCCCGCGGCGAGGGCGAGCGGGAACCGCCCGCGGCCTGGGCCGACCAGCTCGCCGACCTGGAGGCCGCCGTGTCCACCCGTCCGCCCTACCGTGACCTGGCCGCCCAGCTGCACGTACTCGCCCGCCGCGTCCCGGCCGCGCCATGACCGACAGGAACGCGTCCGACAGGAGCGGGCCCGACGGGAGCCCGCCCGGCGAGACCGCCACCGGCGGGGCCGGATCGGTGGGCAGCGACATCCTGCACGTCGACATGGACGCGTTCTTCGCCGCGGTGACGCTGCTCGCCCGGCCCGAGTTACGCGGCCAGCCGGTGATCATCGGCGGTGGGCCGCGCGGGGTGGTGCTCTCCGCGACCTACGAGGCGCGCGCCTACGGCGTCCACAGCGCCATGCCGATCGCCCGCGCCCGTCGCCTGTGCCCGGCCGCGCTGGTGCTGCCGCCGGAGCGGGACCGCTACCAGGAGGTCTCGCGGCGGGTGATGGCGATCCTGCGGGACGTCACCCCGCTGGTGGCGCCGATGTCCGTGGACGAGGCGTTCCTCGACGTCGCCGGCGCCCGCCGGCTGTTCGGGACTCCCGCCGAGATCGCCAGGATGATCCGCGCCAGGGTGCTCGCCGAGGAGGGGATCACCTGCTCGGTGGGCGTCGCGCCGACGATGTTCGTCGCGAAGATCGCCTCGACCAGATGCAAGCCGGACGGCCTGCTCGTCGTCCCGCCCGGCGAGGTGCTCGCGTTCCTGCACCCGCTGCCGACCTCCGCGCTGTGGGGAGTCGGGCGGGCCACCGAGACGGCGCTCGACCGACTCGGGCTGCGCACCATCGGTGACATCGCCGACTGCCCGCTGCTCACCCTGCGCCACGCCGTCGGCGACGCGGTCGCCCACCACCTGCACGCGCTCGCCCACGGCCGCGACGAGCGCGCCGTCGACCCGGACACGACCGAGGTCAGTATCAGCGCCGAGCACACCCTGCCCGTGGACGTCGCCGAGGTGGACCAGCTCGCGCGTGAGCTGCTGCGGCTGTCCGGCCAGGTGGGCCGCCGGCTGCGGGCACGCGGCCGGGCCGCCCGCACGATCGGGATCAAGGTCCGGTTCGCGGACTTCACGACGGTCACGAGGGCGCGGACGCTGCGTGAGCCCACCGCGGTGAGCCAGGAGATCTACCGAACGGCGCTGGCGCTGCTGCACGAGGCGGGGATCGCGGGGCGGGCCGTCCGGCTTGTCGGCGTCCGAGCCGCGAGCCTCACCGACGCCGCCGACACCGGCCACCAACTCACCTTCGACGAGCGCCCAGCCGGCTGGCCCCAGCTGGACCGGGCCACCGACGCGGCCGGAGCCCGTTTCGGCGCGGGCGCCGTAGCCCCCGCCAGCCTGCTCCTCCGCCAGGTCCAACCGCCACCCGACCCGAAACGCGACAAGCCCTGACCGACGCGATGTTTCTGGTTCGCCCAGAAACGCGCTTCACCCCTCCCAGCGTCGACGCCAGCGCTCCTCGAAGCGCTCGGTGACGCTGGGGCGGGTGCGGCGGCGGGGGGCGCCGGCGCGACGGCCCTGGTCGGGGCCCCGGCCGCTCATGCGGCGCAGGTCGCCGGCGCCGCGGACGGCGGCGGTCAGCATGATCGAAAAGCCGAGGATGCCCAGTACGACGGTCAGTACCGGCAGCTGGCTGAGTACGACGCCGACAATCAGCATCGCGAGCCCGAGGACGAACAACACCGCGTTGCGGCGAATCCGGCGGACCAGATAGGTACGCGGAGTAGCCGAGCGGACAGTGCTCGCAAACTTCGGGTCGTCCTCGACAAGAGCGCGCTCGATCTGCTCGAGCATGCGCTGCTCGTTCTCCGAGAGCGGCATCGACGCTCCTCCCACGGCCGGTAGGACGAACCTAACCAAGGATAGGCATCTGAGGGCGGGCGCGGTAGGCAACCGGCCATCCTAGGTACCCAGCCGTAACACTGAATAGGTACCCCGAGGACGCCGTGGTCCCCGGGTGCGTGCTTCTGGTTCGTAGTTGCGTCCTGCCGGGCTGTCACTGGCCGTTAGGACGGAGCCAGCCGACCCTCGACACCCCTGTGGGGCCAAGCGTAAACAAAACAGTCGGGTGTGGGGTCCCGCAGACAGTCCGAGCCGTGTCTGGATCCCGACCAGGCTGGCCGCGGCTCCCCGGCCAGGCGGCCCGGCGAGGCGCGGCACCCCGACCGCGCCGGATCTTCGCAAGGCCAGCCGGGGCAGGAAGCGGCCAGGTCAGGAGCGGCCGGCGGGCTCGGGCGGCTCCGCGGACTCGTGCTGGGGGGAGAGGTCGGGCGAGGCCGCGGCCGAGTCGGGGGAGCGGCGCTGCCAGGCACGCTCGTCGGCCGCATAGGCGCCCGAACGAGTCAGTCTGCGCAGAACGGACGGCGGGGCGACCTGCGCGACCAGGCGGCGGCCACGGGGCGCGACGGCCAGCAGGGCGTCGATCGCCGTGGTCACGTCGGCTCCGATGGTGCCCGCGCCCCCGCCGAGCGGGGTGCCCGGCGGGGCATAGCGGACCCGCTCCTCGGCCCAGCCGATCCGGCTGAGCGCCGCCCGCGCGGCGACGACCTGCTCGTCCTGCGCCTCCGGCCCCGCCGACAGGTAGGAGGACAGGCGCGCGACCACCATCCGGGGCGAGTCGCTGGGCCGCAGCGGGATGCCGAGGTCCGTCGACACGTCCAGCAGCTCCGCCCAGCCAGCCCGCACCCGCGCGCTCGCCCGCATGGGCTCCTCGCCGACGGCGTCGGCCGTGGCCGCGTCCGCCGCTGGCCCGGCGCGCAGCCGCCGGCGCCGGATCACCCGCCGGGCGATGGCCGGCGCCAGCAGCAGGCCGATGGCGGCGAGCGCGACCAGCAGCCAGATCCCGACCCACAGCACGAGATGGGCCGCGCGGCCCATTCCCGTCCGTGCGCCCGTCTCCTCGCCGGCGCCGAGGGTCGCGGTGGCCGCCGGCTGTTGCCCGGTCTCGCTCTGGTGCTGGTCGGCGGCGGGTGCCCAGGTGTTGTCGCCGAGGCCGCGCAGCTCGCCGATCGGGGTCGGGTTGAAGCTGATCCAGCCCGTGCCGGGCAGCCAGACCTCCGTCCAGGCGTGCTTGTTGCCGTTCTTGTAGAGCAGCGTGCCGTCGGGCTGTGGGACGCCGTAGGCGAAGCCCATCGCGACCCGGGCCGGGATGCCGAGCGACCGGACCATCGCCGTCATCGCCGTCGCGTAGTCGACGCAGAAGCCGCGTTTCGTGCCGAACAGGAAGTTGGCGAGCGTGCCGGCGACGGCGTTTTGGTCGTAGGTGAACGCGGAGCCGCGCAGGTAGCGCTCGATCGCGCTGACCTTGTCGTAGTTGCCCCGGTAACCGCCCGTCACCTGCCGCGCCAGCGACGCGACTCGCGGGTCGAGGGTGGACGGTAGCGCCTTGTCGGCGTCCAGCTCGGCGGGCACCGGTCCGGTGGCGGCCCGCTGGGCGGCCGTCGGCGCCGGGATCCTGGCCTCGACCGTGTAGGTGGCGCCGGCCGCCGACGTGCCGACCGTCGCGTAGAGGGTGCTGGTCGGCTGGTTCAGCCACCAGTCGCCGGCCAGCCCGGTGATCGATGCCGGAACGCCGGGCACCGGCAGGTCGGTCTCGTGGAAGTCGGGATGGACGGCGATCGTCGCGGACACCGTGGTCGTCGCGACGCCCACCGCGGGGCCGGGCAGGCCGGCGGCCACCGACGTGTCGCCGGCGCCGGGCAGCCGCACCGACGTGAAGCGTTCGCCGTCGAACGTGTCCAGCGCGGTCTCCCGCAGGAACACGTCCTTGAAGGCGTTCGGGTCCGCCGTCCGCACGCTCAGCTTCGGCGTGCTGAGATCATCCTGGTGCAGGCTGCCGGCGAGGTCGGCGGTCGAGTGCCCGTCGGGGTTGGCCGGCCGCGGCGCGCTCGCCGGGCCCTCGGTCTGGGTCGTGCCTGGCTGGTCCTGGTCGGGCGCCGGGGTCGCCGACTGGGTCTGACCCGGCGTGGACGCGCCGCCACCGGCGGGACCCTGGCTCGGGTCGGGAGCGTAGTTCGGCGCCGGGGTGGCGCCGTCGGTGCGCGGGGTCGGCTCGAAGGCGATCCAGCCGGTGCCGGGCAGCCAGACCTCCGGCCAGGCGTGCGCGTCGCCGTTGCGGATCAGCCGGCTGCCGTCGGCCTGCCGGACGCCGTCGACGAAGCCGACGGCCACCCGCGCCGGAATCCCCAGCGACCGGACGAGCACCGTCATCGCCGAGGCGAACTGCTCGCAGTAGCCCCGCCTGCTCCCGAAGAGGAACTCGACGAGTGCCCCCGGCTTGTTCGTCGGCGCACCGTTCAGGTCGTAGGTGAAGGTGCCACCGCGGAAGTAGTCCTGGATGGCGCGGACCTTGTCGTAGCTGGTGGCGCGTCCCTGGGTGATCTGCAGCGCGAGCTCGGCGACCCGCGGGTCGAGGCTCTTCGGCAGCGTGACGTCGATGCCGAGGCCCTCCGGCGGCGACCCCGCGGCGGTGAGCTCCTCGGAGGTGGGCGCCGGGGTGGCGGCGGTGACGGTGTAGGTGATGCCGGACGCGTTCGCGTGGGCGGCGAAGATGGTGCCGGTGTCGCGGTCGAGCCGCCAGTCGCCGGTGAGGTCCTTGACCGACGTCGGGAGGCCTGGCACCGGCAGGTAGACATCCGGGTAGCCGGGCCTGATGGAGATCGTCGCGACGGTCTCGGTGGTGGTCAGGCCAGCGGGCGGGCGGGGCAGGCCGTGCTCGATGCGGTCGTCGGTGGTCGCCTCCAGCTGCCGCATGTTGAAGGCGCTGCCGTCGAAGTCGTCCAGCGCCACCTGCCGCAGCCGCAGCGACGCGTCCGGGTCGCTCGGCCGCAGCACCGTCATCACCGGGCGGTCGGGGTTGTCGTGCAGCCGCTGGGTGAGGGTCGCCATCGGCGGGCTCACCTTGGTCTGCGAGCTGCCGGGGCCGTCCCCGCTCGCCGATCCGGTGTCGCGGTTGACCAGGCCGTTGCCGTTCAGCGACGGCGTGATCACCGGGACCAGCACGGCGAGCAGCACGGCGCCGAAGGCGACCCGGCCGGCCAGGCCGCCCAGCAGCAGCTGGGAGCGCCCCTGGCCGTGGGTGGTGACGAGCCGCCCCCACCGCCGCATCACGGAACGCCCGTCGAGTATGAGCAGCGCCAGGAATCCGAACACCCCGACGGTGAACGGCACCACGCCGACGCCGCCGGGCAGCACGGCCGCCGGCACCGCGAACAGGCCCAGCAGCGGCAGCCCGGCCAGCGTCGGCCGGCGGGCGGCGACCGTGAGCAGGTCCACCACCAGCGCGACCAGCGCGACGCCGAGCACGGTCAGCACGACCAGCCCGGGCCGGCTCGGTACCGGCGCGGCCAGCCGGGACATGTCGCCCCGGCCGTCGGACATCAGGTCCGTCAGGCGCGCGAGGCTGGCGCCGTTCGGCACGAAGCCAAGCCAGGCCTCGGTACGCGTGCACAGCCCGGTGAGCGTGAGCAGGAGGCCGGTGAGGCTCAGGACGATGGTGGCGGACGGGCCGAGGCCGATGCGGCGGCCGAAGGCGGCGAGCCCGACGACCACCAGGACGGCGAGCAGCACCGGGCCGAACCACCACCACAGACCGCGGAACAGCGGCGTGAGCGCGAGCGCGCACATCAGCGAGGCGAACGCCCCGACGGCCGTGGGCACCCACTGGCCCTGGGCGCTGGCGTGGCCGGCGCCCACCAGGGTGGCGAGCCGTCCGCCGCGGTTCGTGGCGCCCGGCCGGCCGGCGGCGGGCATGGCAGGCCGAGTCATCGCGGCACCTCGTGTGCGTCACCGGCGCTTTCGCGCCCGTCCCTCGGGAGCACCGCCGGGCCGCCCCGGCTGGGGCGGGGGGTGGCTCCGAGCCAGGGCGCGCCAGACTGGGAGCCGGCGCGCGACCAGCCGGTCCCGTAGCGGACGGCGGGCAGCGACACCCGCGGCCACTCGTCGGCGAGCCGGCTGCCGTGCCCGGTGACGAGCACTCGCCAGCCGGCGCGGCTGAACGCGAGCTCGCAGCCGGCGAGGTCCGTCCTGGCCGCGGCGTCGTTTCCCCAGCGGGTGAGGTCGACGAGCACGGCGACGGCCGGCGCGGAGCGCGGCCGCATCGCGCTGAGGCGGCGGGCCACCTCTGGCGAGGTCTGTCCGAGGACGAGCACCAGCATCCCGCCGTCGCCGGCCGCGATCGCCGTGTACGCCGCCGTCGGGTCGAACGTCGAGACCTGGGTGACCGTCGATAGCTCGTCGAGCAGCGGGTTCACGCTGCCGGCCGTCGCGACGGCCGCGAGCCCGTGATTGGTGACCAGCCGGACGCCGTAGCCACTGCGGGCCAGATGCGCACTGATCGAGCCGGTCGCGCCGACCGCCCACTCGAACGGCGATGCCGGGCCGATGTGGTGGCCCCAGGATCCGAGGTGGTCGTCGAGCAGAACGGTCGCGCCGCCCACCCGTGGCTTCTCCTCCCGGCGCACCATCAGCTCACCGACCCGGGCGGTGGTGCGCCAGTGCACCCGGCGCAGGTCGTCGCCGGACCGGTAGGGCCGAGTGGTCACCTCGTCCTCGCCGTGCAGCGCGGAGCGCCGCAGTGTCGAGACCGCGGCGTGCGGCTCCGGGCGGGCTCCGGGCAGCAGCTCGATCGTCGGCGTCACGACCAGCTCGTCACGGCTGCGGAAGGCGCGGGTCAGCTCGCAGAACCCGAACGGGTCGGCGAGGCGGATCGACATCGGGCCCAGCTGGTAGCGCCCGCGGTGCGTGGCGCGCAGCTCGTAGGACAGGTCCCGGGTGCCGCCTGGCTCGATCCGGTCGAGGACGAAGCGGGCCTGGGCGCCGAGCGCGTCGGGCACCCGGTCCTCGACGAGCAGCACCGACGTGGGCAGCCGGCTCATGTTGTCCAGCCGGACGTGCACCCGCGCGGCCCGGCCGGCGGCGACCCGAGGGGGGTCGATCCGGCGGGTGCAGGCGAGCCGGTAGCGCGTCCGGGAGACGAACACGGCGGCCGACAGCGGCAGCAGCAGGAGAAGTACGGCCACCCGCAGCAGGTCCTGCTCGCCGAGCACCAGCGCGGAGATGGCGCAGGCGCCGCCCGCGGCCAGGAACGAACGGCCGCGGACGGTCAGTCCGCGCAGGGCGGCGGCGAGGTCGCGCACCGCGTGGCCGTCAGTGCCCGCGTCGCGGCGGCCTGGCGGCCGGGCCGGGACGGGGGATCGGCGTGCGGGCGACGATGTCGGAGAGCAGCCGCGCGGCGATGTCGACGACCGGGTCGCCGGACATCGCCAGCTCCGGGCGCAGCAGCAGCCGGTGGGCGAGCACGGGCACCAGCAACGCCTGCACGTCGTCGGGCAGGACGAACGACCGGCGGTCGAGCGCGGCGGCGGACCTGGCTGTCCGGATCAGGTGCAGCGCCGCGCGCGGGGAGGCACCGAGCATGATCTCCGGGTGGCGGCGGGTAGCGCCCACCAGCTCGACGACGTACTGGCGGACCTCGTCGGCGACGTGCACCCCGCGCACCAGGGCGCTCATCTTGGCGATCTCGGCGGCGGAGGTGACCGGGACGACGTCGGCCAGCGGCTCGGTGTTGCCGTGGTTGTCGAGCATCGCGAACTCGGCGGCGGGTGACGGGTAGCCCATCGAGATCCGGGCGGTGAAGCGGTCGCGCTGCGCCTCCGGCAACGGCCGGGTGCCCTCCATCTCCACCGGGTTCTGGGTGGCGATCACCATGAACGGCGACTCGAGCCGGTAGCTGACCCCGTCGACGGTGACCTGCTGCTCCTCCATGCACTCCAGCAGCGCGGACTGGGCCTTCGGCTCGGCCCGGTTGATCTCGTCGCCGACGACGATGTTCGCGAACACCGGGCCGGGCCGGAACTCGAAGTCGCGGGTGCCCTGGTTGTAGACGCTCACGCCGGTGACGTCGCCGGGCAGCAGGTCGGGGGTGAACTGGATGCGGCGCACCCGGGCGTCGATCGAGCGGGCGAGCGCCTTGGCCAGCATCGTCTTGCCGACGCCGGGCACGTCCTCGATGAGCAGATGGCCCTCGGCCAGCAGCACGACGAGCGCCGCCCTGATCGCCTCGGGCTTGCCGTCGATCACCGCGGCCACCGAATGCTGGATCCGGTCGGCGACATCGGCGAGCTGGCCGAGATCGCCCGCGGGGTCACGCCAGTGCAGGACTCCTGGCTCCGTCGCCACGTAGGCCCTCCTCCGGGATCAGCGGATCGGTCCGGCCCCCGGCGGGAGCTCTCCATTCCCGAGTGTGACATCCCAACCGGCGATCCTTGCGTGCAAGGGCGTCAAACCACCACCTGGGGGAGGGGGTCGCGCGCCGGTACGCGGCGGCGTGATGCGCCGTAGTGACGCCAGTGGCCCGCGACCGCCGGGTGCGGGCCGAGTGGCATCGGCCGTTCGATCCCCGTCTGTTCGCGGGTCTCGGCCCCCGCCCGCGAGCGTTCCACCAGCGCGTCGCCGGCACGTCATCGTGGGTTCGCCGCCCGGGTCGACGCCCCGCCGTCGGCGCATCGGTCGGACGCCACCGGTGTGCGTTGGCCTCCTCCGGTCCTCGTTCCGCCGGCCGTCGACGTGGCCGGCGTGTCCAAGGCTCGCCGGCCGTCCCGCGCGGCTCCGCGGAGGCGGCCTTCGCCTATCACGGAGCCCGGGCGATGCCTGTGCGGCCTATCAGCGACGGTGATGGCCCGTGACCGGATTGCGCCGCCTTTACGTACGCCGAATTGGCGCACTTCTTGGCGCACGGGACGTCGGTGGTCCCGGGAACCGGCGGGCGTACGGAACGACGTCTCGCAGCCGTGTGGGAGCAGTGGGGGAAGCCACCTCTTCGGGGTGTCGCGGGGGTGCTGGGTGGGGGATAGTGGGGTACAGTGGCGCGCAGTGGGGGGACGGCGACGGACTGATGGCCTGTTTGCGGGACCGATGAGCGGGATCTGTGGGGAGACCGTCGGCCGCGGCGCATGACCCCGCGCTGGTGAGCGAGGAGGGGCGCCGTGTTTCTCGGTAGCCACTCCCCGCGCCTGGACGACAAGGGCCGGCTCACGCTGCCCGCGAAGTTCCGGGAGGAGTTGGAAGGAGGACTCGTGATTACCAAAGGGCAGGAACGCTGTCTTTATGTGTTCCCCTTGGCCGAGTTCTCCAGAATCAGCGAGTCGCTGCGTACCGCGCCGGTTACGGCCAAGTCGTTGCGCGACTACAGCCGAGTCTTCTTCTCCTCCGCCAGCGACGACATCCCCGACAAGCAGGGCCGGATCAACATCCCATCGGCACTGCGCGAGTACGCCGGGCTGACCCGCGACTGCGTCGTCAACGGCGCGAACACCCGGGTCGAGATCTGGGACGCGCAGCGGTGGACGGCCTACCTGACCGAGCAGGAGGAGAGCTTCGCGCAGCTGTCCGAGGAGGTGCTGCCCGGCGTCATCTAGCGCTCCAGGGCGACGCGACGCCCGGGAACGCACGTACCACCGAGCCCCACACGTACCACCGAGCCCCAGGAGTACCCGGGAACCTCCGGGCGCTCTCCGCGGCCCGCGGCCTCGAACCCGCGGCGGGCCAGGCTTGCCGGCGAGGGCCCGGCCCGGTGACCCGACAGGGTGGCCCCGCCCTCCGCACGGCCAGCGGAACCAAGCGCAACCACCAGCAACTGGAACAGACGGCCGTCGCGTGTCGAGTTCTCCCCCCGCCTGCCTCCGGGCGCCACTTCCCCGGCGCCCGGCGGCCCGGCGGGGCGGGACCTGGGCGCACGCCGCGTCCGCTCGTTCCTCCCGCGGGCGCGCCGCCGTCGGCGCGTGCCCACCGGCCCCGGCCCTCCACCGGCTGGATGCCGACGTGGGCGGGCCCGTGCGTAAGTACCCGTTCGCCTGGCGCTTCGGCCGAGAGGGACCGGCGCGGGAAGGGCCCAGTCGAGAGGGGCGGCGAGCGGTGCAGGCCAGCCACATCCCGGTCCTGCTGGACCGGGTCAGCGCGCTGCTCACCCCGGCGTTGGGCCAGCCCGGCGCCGTCGCCGTCGACGCCACCCTCGGCCTCGGCGGGCACGCCGAGGCATTGCTGCGCGAGCTGCCCGAGCTTCGGCTGGTCGGCCTGGACCGTGACCCGCAGGCGCTGGCCGCCAGCCGCGACCGGCTCGACTTCGCCGCCGGGCGGGTGGAGTTCGCGCACGCGGTCTACGACGAGCTGCCGGACGTGCTGGACGGCCTGGGCATCCGGACCGTGCAGGCGGTGCTGTTCGACCTCGGCGTCTCCTCACTGCAACTGGACACCGACGACCGCGGCTTCGCCTACTCGCGGGACGCCCCGCTGGACATGCGGATGGACCCGACGGGCCCGCGCACAGCCGCCGACATCCTCAACACCTACGACGAGGCGTCGCTCGCCCGGGTGCTGCGCCGCTACGGCGAGGAGCCGTTCGCCCGGCGGATCGCCGCCGCCGTGGTGGCCGAGCGGGCCAGGAGCCCGTTCACCACCTCGGCCCGGCTCGCCGAGCTGGTGCGCGCGGCGATCCCGGCGGCGGCGCGGCGGACCGGCGGGAACCCGGCCAAGCGCACGTTCCAGGCGCTGCGCATCGAGGTCAACGCCGAGCTGGAGGTGCTGGACCGGGCCCTGCCCGCCTCGCTCGACCGGCTCGCGGTGGGCGGGCGGATCGCCGTGCTCGCCTACCACTCACTGGAGGACCGGATGGTCAAGCGGGCGCTGGCCGAGGTCATCACGACGAAGGCGCCGCCGGACCTGCCGGTGGTGCCCGCCGGCGCCGAGCCGACCTTTCGCCTGCTCACCCGCGGGTCGCAGGCCGCGTCCGAGGCGGAGGTGACGGCCAACCCGCGGGCGGCGTCCGCTCGGCTGCGGGCCGCCGAGCGGGTCCGCCCGCCGGCCGACACCGACAGAACGGGAGGCCAAGTGGGCCGAAGGAGGCGCGAAAATCTTCCGCCTTCGCGCCTCCGGCCGCCCTCGTCGCCAGAAGGATCCAGGGGAGGAACACCATGACCGCCGCGCCGAGCGACGAGCAGCTGCCGATGTCGGCCGGCGCGACCGCGCTGGCGCCGCAGCCGGCGGCCCCGACTCCGGCGCCGCGTTCACCCCGCCAGCCACCAGCCCGCCAGCAGCGGCCCCGCCGCGCCGGCCCGCCGAC
>NZ_KI912266.1:6379018-6389510 GCF_000235425.2 Pseudofrankia saprophytica | reverse complement strand
CCGGCGCCGGGGCCGACGGCGCTGGCTCGGGCGCGGGCCAAGGCAGCCCGGTCGCAGCGGGCACCGCGGGCCCCGTTCGTGATCCTGCTGCTCGTGCTCATGGGCAGCGGCCTCGTCTGCCTGCTGCTGCTGAACACGGCGCTGAGCGAGAACGCGTTCCAGGAGCACTCGCTGCAGGCCACCTCCTCGGCGCTCGCCGACGAGGAGGAGGCGCTCGCCGTCAAGTCCGACCGGCTGTCCGCGCCGGGCGCGCTCGCCGCGCGGGCGCAGGCCCTCGGGATGATGCCCGGCGGCCTGCCCCGGTACGTGCCGGCGGGTACCCCGCTGCCGTCGGGCGCCCGCGTGGTCGCCGGCGGCGGGGACGCGAACGGCGGTGTCATCCTCTACGTCGTCCCGGCCCCCGGGCAGCCGGCCGCGGACGCCGCGGCCGGTCAGCCCGCCGGCCAGGACGGTCAGCAGGGGCAGGGCGTGCAGCCGGGCCAGGGCACGGCCGCCGCGGGAGCGGGGACGTCCGGCCGGTGAGCTCCACGCTCCTCCCGCCCGGGGGTCGCACGCGCCTGCGGCTGGTGACGGAGGGGGCGCGTACCGGCTCCGCGCGGGCCGGCCGGCCGACCAGGAGCGACCGCGCCCGGCCGCAGGTGGCCCGGGCGGCGGCCGCGATGGCGGCCGCCGCCCGTCGGGGACCGGGCGGCCAGCGGCCGCGGCGGCGGCCACCGGGTGGTTCGCGGCGCCGCGCGCTGGCCAGCTCGCGGCGCAGGCTGCGTATCGGCGTCGTCATGCTGGTGGTGGTGCTGCTGGCGCTCGCAGGCCGGCTGACCCAGCTGCAGGGCTTCAACGCCGCCACCTACGCCCGCCAGGCGGAGAAGCAGCGGATGCAGGAGATCACCCTGCCGGCGGTCCGCGGCGAGATCACCGACCGGCACGGGGCGACCCTCGCCCAGGACGTCGACGCCCGCGCCGTCTACGCCAACCCCAGCGTCATCGCCGACCCCGCCGCCGTCGCCGCCAAGCTCTCCCCCCTCGTCGGGCAGCCGGCGGACACGATCGAGAAGCGGATCACCCGCGACCGCAAGCTGCTGTTCGTCTACATCGCCAGGGGCCTCGACCCTGGCGTCAAGGCCAAGGTCGAGAAGCTCGACCTCAAGGGCGTCGGCGTGCTCGACGAGCGCCGCCGGGTCTACCCGAACGACTCGGTGGGGGCGGGCGTCATCGGCTACACCCGTTTCGGCGACAACGACCTGCTGGTGGGCAACGGCGGGATCGAGCTCGCCTACGACGACGTCCTGCGCGGCCGGGACGGCACCCGCACCCTGGAGACCGACCCGGCCGGGCGGGAGATCCCGTCGGCACACAGCAGTGAGAAGGCCCCCGTCGAGGGCTCCGACCTGCGGCTCACCCTGGACACCGACATCCAGTGGGAGGCGCAGACGGCGATCGCCGACGCGGTGCGCGAGAACCAGGCCGTCGCTGGAACCATCGTGATCATGGATCCGCACACCGGGGACATCCTGGCGATGGCGGACTCCCCGGACTTCGACCCGAACAACGTCGGCGCGGCCAATTCCGACGCGCTCGGCAACCGATCCACCGCGTTCGCGTTCGAGCCCGGCAGCGTGGAAAAGGTCATCCCGATGGCCGCCGCGCTCGACAGTGGCCTGATCACCGCGACGACCCCGGTCACGGTCCCTCCGAGCATCCGCCGCGGCGGCTCGCCGATCGGCGACTCGGAGACGCACGGGACGCTGCAGCTCACCGCTGCCGGGGTTCTCGCCCACTCCAGCAACATCGGCACCGTACTGATCTCGGAGAAGGTCGGCGCCGCGGGGCTGGAGGCGACCATGCGCGACTTCGGCCTCGGCCAGCCCACCGGGCTCGGTTTCCCCGGCGAGAGCGGCGGTCAGCTGGCCCCGTCGACGAAGTGGTCGGCCTCGCAGGCGGCCACCGTCGCCTACGGCCAGGGGATGAGTGTGACGGCCCTGCAGATGGCGACGGTCTACGCGACGATCGCCAACGGCGGGGTGCGGATGACGCCGCGGCTGGTCGACGCGATCGGCGCGAGCGGCGGCGCGATGGTCCCGACGCAGCGGGCGCCGGGGGTGCGGGTCGTGAGCGAGCAGACCGCGCGCACGCTGTCCGACATGCTCGAGCAGGTCATCACGACGAACGGCACCGCGCCCGCCGCCGCCGTGCCCGGCTACCGGGTCGCCGGCAAGACCGGCACCGCCAACCAGATCATCCCGTCCTGCGGCTGCTACTTCGGCCCGAACGGGCAGAGCTACGTCTCCTCGTTCATCGGCTACGCCCCGGCCGACAACCCGCGGGTCGTGATCGCGGTCGTCCTGGACAACCCGAAGGCGGAGCACTTCGGCGGTCTCACCGCGGCGCCGGCGTTCCAGAAGGTGATGACCTTCACCCTCGCCACGCTCGGCGTGCCACCGGCCGGCTCCGCGGCGCCCCACCTGCCGCTCACCCAGCCCGGCACGGCCGCCGATGGGAGGACCACCGACCAGACAACGGCCGGCGGGGCCGGTGACGGCGCGGTGGCCCCGGCGGGCGCGGCCCCGGCGGACGCTACCGGCGGGCAGGGGACGAACCCGGCGGCGGGCGGCTCGCCGCCATCCGGATGAACGGACGGCCGGCACGGCCACGAGGCGACACCCACGGCAGGCGTGAGGCCTCGCCAGGTGCCCTACTAAGGTCGACGGCGTGACCCCTCCGGCCCTGCGCCCGGCCCATCCGCCGGCGCGGACGCTCCCCGAGCTGGACGGCCTGCTCGCCGGCCTCGGGAGCCTCGCGTCGGCCGGCGCGCCCAGCCCGCCCGGCGCCACGGCTCACGCCGCCGCCGGCGTCGTGCTGCGCGGTGTCACCCACGACTCGCGCGCCGTCCGTCCCGGTGACCTGTACGCCGCGCTGCCCGGTGCCCACGCGCACGGGGCCACCTTCGCCGCGGGTGCCGTCGCCGCGGGTGCCGCCGCGGTCCTCACCGACCCGGCGGGCGCGGCGATCCTCGCTGGCGCCCTCGCGGTGCCGGTGGTCGTGACGGACAACCCGCGCCAGGACCTGGCCCTGGTCGCCGACTGGCTCTACGGCCAGCCGTCGCGCCAGCTCACCCTGCTGGGCGTCACCGGGACGAACGGCAAGACCACCTCGGCGTTCCTCATCGACGCGGGCCTGCGCGCCGCCGGCCATCACACCGGGCTGCTCGGCACCGTGGAGACCCGCGTCGGCGACGAACGGCTCGACTCGGTGCGTACCACCCCGGAGTCCGCCGACCTGCAGGCGCTGTTCGCGTTGATGGTCGAGCGGCGGGTCACGGCGGCGACGATGGAGGTGTCCAGCCACGCGCTGGCGCAGCACCGCGTCGACGGGCTGCGGTTCGCGGGCGCACTGTTCACCAACCTCAGCCAGGACCACCTGGACTACCACCCCACGATGCGGGACTACTTCGAGGCGAAGGCGAAGCTGTTCGAGCCGGAGCGGTCCGCCGCCGCCGTCATCGGCACCGACGTGGCCACCGGCCCCTGGGGGCCCGAGCTGGCCGCCCGCATCCCCGGGGCCGTCACGTACGCGCCCGATCCGCCCGCCGACTGGTGGCTGGACGACCTGGTCGTCGGCGAGCGAGGCAGCACGTTCACCGCCCGCGGGCCCGGCGGGCTCCAGGTCCCGGTCCAGGTCCGGCTGCCCGGGCGGTTCAACGTCGTCAACGCCCTCGGCGCGCTCGCGCTGCTGGTGACCGCCGGGGTGCCGGCCGAGGCCGCGGCCACCGGGATCGGCGAGCTCGCCGGCGTCCCCGGCCGGATGGAGCGGGTGGAGGCCGGGCAGTCCTACCTCGCCCTGGTCGACTACGCGCACACCCCGGACGCGGTGCAGACCGTCCTCACGTCGGTTCGCGGGCTGGTCGACGGCCGGCTGATCGTCGTCCTCGGCTGCGGCGGGGACCGGGACCGGGCCAAACGTCCGCTCATGGGTGCCGCGGCCGCGCGGCAGGCCGACCTCGCGTTCTTCACCAACGACAACCCGCGCTCCGAGGACCCGGCGGAGATCCTCGCCCAGATGAGCGCCGGCGCCGGCCAGGCAGGCACGGCGGCGAAGGTCACCGTCATCCCCGACCGGGCCGAGGCGATCGCCGCCGCCGTCGCCGAGGCCGGCCCCGGCGACGCGGTCGTTGTCGCGGGGAAGGGCCATGAGCGTGGGCAGGAGCAGCACGGCGTGGTGACGCCGTTCGACGACCGTGCGGCGCTCGCCGCGGCGATCGCCGCCACGCTCGGCGGTTCGGTTGGCGGCGGCCGGGTCGGTGACGGCCGGGCCGGTCCGGCAGGCGCCGCGGGCTCGGGGACACCGGTGGTGCGCCGGTGATCCCGGTGACGCTCGCCGAGGTGGCCGCGGCCACCGGCGGCCGTCTCGACGGTGGCGCCGAGCCGGACGCACTCGTCACCTCGGTGGTCGTCGACTCGCGGCTGGCGGAACCGGGCGCGCTGTTCGTCGCGCTGCCGGGGGACAGAGCCGACGGGCACGACTTCGCCGCCGCCGCGGCCGCCAGCGGGGCGTCGGCGGTGCTCGCGGCCCGCCCGGTCGGCGTCCCGGCGGTGCTGGTGGCCGACCCGGCGGCGGGGCTGGTGACGCTTGCCGGGCACGTCCGCGACCTCGCGAAGGCCGCGGTGCTCGCCGTCACCGGCTCGTCCGGCAAGACCACCACCAAGGACCTGCTCGCGGACCTGCTCGGCGTGCTCGGCCCGACGATCGCCCCGCCCGGCTCGTTCAACAACGAGATCGGGCTGCCGCTGACGCTGCTGCGCCTCGAGGAGACGACCGAGTACGCCGCCCTGGAGATGGGCGCCCGCGGCATCGGCCACATCGCGGCGCTCTGCGCGGTCGCCCGGCCGCACGTCGGGCTGGTGCTCAACGTCGGCTCGGCGCACGTCGGTGAGTACGCCGACGGGCGCGCCGGCATCGCCAGGGCCAAGGGCGAGCTCGCCGAGGCCGCCACCGACACGGTCGTGCTGAACGCCGACGACCCGCTGGTCGCCGCGATGCGACCCAGGGCGGCCGGCCGGGTGGTGACGTTCGGCCGAGCCGCCGGCGCCGACGTGCGCGCCGAGCGCGTCGAGATCGACCGCGCCGGCCGGGCGTCGTTCGACCTGCTCGCCGGCGGCGAGCGCCACCGGGTGACGCTCGGGCTGGTCGGCGCCCACCAGGTGAGCAACGCCCTGGCGGCGGCGGCGGCCGCCGGCGCCGTCGGGATGACGCCCGCCGCCGCGGCCGAGGCGCTCGCCGCCGCCCGGCCGCGCAGCCGCTGGCGCATGGAGGTGACGACGGCCCCGTCGGGGCTCGTGGTCGTCAACGACGCCTACAACGCCAACCCGGAGTCGATGCGCGCCGCGCTGCGCGCGCTGGTCGACCTCGGCGGCGCCTCGGCCGAACCGGCCGCCTCGCGGCGGCGGACGTGGGCGGTGCTCGGCCCGATGGCCGAGCTCGGCGCGGCCGCCGACGCCGAGCACGCCGAGCTCGGCCGGTTCGTGGCCGGGCTCGGGGTCGACCGGGTACTGGCCGTCGCCGAGGGGGCCCGCCCGCTGGCCGCAGCCGCCGCGGCAGCCGGGGCGCGGACCGACTGGGTCGATGGCGTCGCCGCGGCGGCCGACTGGCTCGCCGCCGCCGGCCTCGGCGCCGGCGACGTCGTGCTGGTCAAGGCCAGCCGGTCCTACGGGCTGGAGAAGCTCGCGCGGGCGCTCGCCGAGCCCCGCGGCGACGGGGGCGGCGACCGGTGAACGGGCGGCGCGGTGGCGCGTCCACGGCAACGACCGGATCTTCCAAGGCGTCCGGACGTCCAACGGAGTCCGGCCCCGAGAGGCAGGTCGGACATACAGCGTCGACCGGTCAGACAGCGTCGACCGGGCTCACGGGGGCGACGGGACGGCACAGACGGCGCGAGAGACGCCGTGATCGAGGGGACGTGGGAAAGGGTGTTTAGCTGGGCCCGCGGGCCAGAGGGCGCGCTGGCAGCCCTGAGGGCCGCCGACCGGGGCGGCCACGGGTGAGGGGAGTTCTTGTCGCGGCCTCGGTCGCGTTGGTGGTGTCACTGCTCGGCACGCCGTGGGTGATCAGACTCTTCCGCCGTCAGGGCTACGGCCAGGAGATCCGCGAGGACGGCCCGTCCACCCACCTGAAGAAGCGCGGCACGCCGACCATGGGCGGCACCGTCATCGTCACCGCGACGCTGATCGGTTACTTCATCGCGCACCTGGCCACCGGCGCGGGGTTCACCGCGTCCGGCCTGCTCGTACTGATGGTGATGACGGGGCTCGGCGGCGTCGGCTTCCTCGACGACTACATCAAGATCCGCAAGCAGCGCAGCCTCGGCCTCACCGCCCGGACGAAGTTCGCCGGCCAGGCCGCCGTGGCGCTCGCGTTCGGCCTGCTGGCCGTGCGGTTCAAGAACGCGGACGGGCTGCTGCCCGGCTCCACGTTCATCTCCGTCGTGCGGGACACCGACATCTCCATCGGCATCATCGGCTTCCCGCTGCTCGCCTGGATGATCATCGCGGCGACGTCGAACGCGGTGAACCTGACCGACGGCCTCGACGGGCTCGCGGCCGGCACGTCGGCGATGGTGTTCGGCGCCTACGTGGTGATCTCGTTCTGGCAGTTCGGCAACCTGTGCGAGCCCGGCAACCTGGAGGCCGGCTGCTACCTCGTGCGCGACCCGCTCGACGTCGCGCTGGTCGCGGCGTCGGCGATGGGCTCCTGCTTCGGCTTCCTGTGGTGGAACGCCAGCCCGGCGAAGATCTTCATGGGGGACACGGGCTCGCTCGCCCTCGGCGGCGCCTTCGCCAGCATTGCCATCGTCAGCCGCACCGAGCTGCTGCTGTTCGTCCTCGGCGGGCTGTTCGTCATCGAGACGGTGTCGGTCATCGTCCAGGTCGCGGGCTTCAAGCTGACCAGGAAACGCGTGTTCAACATGGCGCCGATCCACCACCACTTCGAGCTCGCCGACTGGCCGGAGACGACTGTGATCATCCGGTTCTGGATCGTCTCCGGGCTCGCGGTCGCGTTCGGGCTCGGGCTGTTCTACGCCGAGTTCCTCTCCAACGGCGGTAACCCGTGACCTCCCCGGGCGCCGGAACGGGTGGCGGCCGGCCCGCCGACCGCCACCGTGGCGACCGCCAGTCCGCCGCTGGCGGGCCGGCGGTCGACGAGCTGAAGGGCGCGCCGGTGATGGTCGTCGGTGCCGGCGTGTCCGGCGCCGCGGCGGCGCGCGCCCTGCTCGGTCTCGGTGCCCGGGTTCACGTCGTCGACGCCGTCGACGGGGAGCGGCCCCGCGCGGCCGCCGCCGAGCTGCGCGCCGCCGGCGCCGAGGTCACCCTCGGTGGCCTGCCTCCCGGCCCCGGCGCGGCACGGCTCGTCGTCACCTCGCCCGGCGTCCCGCCGGGTACCCCGCTGCTGGCCGCGGCGCGCGCCGCCGGGGTCCCGATCTGGGGCGAGATCGAGCTGGGCTGGCGGATGCGGCCGGACGCCCGCTGGCTCGCGATCACCGGCACCAACGGCAAGACGACGACGACGGAGATGCTCGGCGCGATCCTCGCCGCCGCCGGCCGGCGGTCCGCCACAGCAGGCAACATCGGCACCCCACTCGTCACCGCCGCGCTCGCCGAGCCGCCCTACGACACCCTCGCGGTGGAACTGTCCAGCTTCCAGCTGCACTACACCGACACGGCGGCGCCGGTCGCGGCCACGATCCTCAACGTCGCGCCCGACCATCTCGACTGGCATGGCGGCGCCGACGGCTACGCCGCCGACAAGGCGCGGATCTGGATGCACCCGGCCACGATCGCCGTCGGCAACGCCGACGACCCGGTCAGCTCGGCGCTGCTCGCCCGCGCGCCCGGGCGGCGGGTCACCTTCGGGCTCGACCCGGCCAGCGCCGACGTCACGGTCATCGACGGCCAGCTCGTCGACCGCGCGTTCGGCGGCGGGGTGCTCGCCGCCGTCGCCGACCTGCTCACCGGCCCCGGTCCTGGCCCCGGCGCCGGTCCGGGTGCCGCCGCGCCGGCGCCCGGTGGTGCCGGGCCGGGCCGCCACCTGGTGGCCAACGCGCTCGCCGCCGCCGCGCTCGCTCGCGCGGACGGCGTCGAGCCCGCCGCGATCGCCTCGGCGCTGGCCGGCTACCGGCCGGGGGCACACCGCGACGCCCACGTCGTCACCGCGGACGGCGTCCGCTACGTCGACGACAGCAAGGCCACCAACCCGCACGCCGCGGCCGCGTCGCTGACCGCCTATCCGTTGGTGGTGTGGATCGCGGGCGGTCTCAACAAGGGCCTCGAGTTCGACGAGCTGGTGCTGCTGGCCCGTGACCGGCTGCGCGCCGTGGTCCTGATCGGGCGCTGCGCGGACGAGATCGCGACGGCTCTCGCCCGACACGCCCCCGATGTCCCCGTAGAAAGGGCCACGGGCATGGACGATGCGGTGGAGGTCGCGGCGCGTCTGGCCAGGACGGGCGACACTGTCCTGCTCGCGCCCGCCGCCGCCTCGATGGACATGTTCCGCGACTATGCCGAACGTGGCGACCTGTTCGCCGCGGCGGCCCGTCGTCGGACGATCCGGGGGACCGTTACCCCGGACAGCTAGGGCCGGGGGCCACTCCCTGGAGCGACAGAGTCGAGGAGGCTGGCGGCAGCGTGCGCGAGGCGCCGAGCTCCAGGCCGGGTGCTGGGTCCGGCGGTGCCGGGTCCGGCGGTGCCGGCTCCGGCTCCGGTTCGGCATCCGGCCAGCGTGCCCGTGCCAGATCGGCCGCCGCCCCCCGGGCCGGTGGCCCGCGCGCCGGGGCGTCCGCGCGCCCGCGCGCCGCGGCCGGCGACGAGGATCCGCCCGGCGGTCGGGCGCGCCCGGAGCGGCGCGACCAGCAGGGACCCGCCCGGGACCCGCGCACGGGCTCGCGCGGCAGACCACCGGGGGAGGGCAGGCCGGGCACGGCGCGTGAGGGACGCCCGTCGCCCGCCGTGCCCACCGTGGCTCGAGGGGTGCCCGCGGGCCGCGGGGCCACACCGCCGGCCGGCTCGGGCAGACGGGCGACGAACCTGCGCGACGCGATGGCGCCGGCCGTGCGCCGTCCCGGGATCCGCCCCGGGACGAAACCCCAGGACGACGAGGCCGCCGGCGCGGCCCGCCCGGCCCGCCCGGCCGAGGACGAGACCGGCCGGGAGCCACGGCGGCGCCAGCCGGCCGCCGTGCGGCCCGGTCAGCGGCGTGCCCTGCTGCGCCCGGTGCCGGACCTCGAGGCTCAGGGCGCGGCGCTGGCGAAGCTGCCGCTGCTGGAGCGCCCGCTGGCCTCCTACTACCTGCTTGGTTCGTCGGCCGGGCTGCTGCTGCTGCTCGGCCTGGTCATGGTGCTCTCGGCGTCGAACGTGCGGTCGTTCGAGGCCTTCGGCTCGTCCTACACGATCTTCGTTCGGCAGGCGACCTGGATGGGCATCGGTCTGCCGGTGCTGCTCGCCGCGAGCCGGATGCCTCTGCGGGTGTTCCGCCGGGTCGCCTACCCGCTCATGGGGGTCGCCCTGTTGCTGCTCCTGGCGGTGCTCTCGCCGCTGGGGGTGTCGTCCAACGGCGCCCAGCGCTGGGTCGGCGTCGGCTCGCTCACCCTGCAACCGAGCGAGCTGGCCAAGCTCGCGCTGGTGCTCTGGTCGGCCGACCTGCTGACCAGGAAGCACCGGCTGCTCGGCGACTGGAAGCACCTGATCATCCCGATCGTGCCGATGACGGTGCTGGTCGGTGGCCTGATCATGTTGCAGCCCGACATGGGCACGACGATCGTGGTGTTCTCGGTGCTCTTCGTCGTGCTGTGGGTGGTGGGCACGCCCGGCCGGGTCTACGGCGGCCTGCTCGGGGTGATCGGGGTGATCGGCACGATCCTGGCGGTGATCGAGCCGTACCGGCTGGAACGGTTGTTGTCCTACCGGGACCCGTTCGAAAACGCCCAGGGCAGCGGCTGGCAGGCCGTTCACGGGATCTACGCGCTGTCCTCGGGCGGCTGGTGGGGCGAGGGCCTGGGAGCGTCCCGGGAGAAATGGCCCGACCTGCTGCCGGCCTCGTACACCGACTTCATCCTCGCGATCATCGGCGAGGAGCTGGGCCTGCTCGGCTGCCTGCTCGTGGTCCTGCTGTTCGGCGTCTTCGGCTATGCCGGGCTGCGGGTGGCGCACCGCACCGACAACCAGTTCGTGCGGCTGGCCGCCGCCGGGTCGACGGGCTGGATCCTCACCCAGGCCGTGGTGAACATGGGCGCGGTCGTCGGCCTGCTGCCGATCACCGGCATCCCGCTGCCGCTGGTGTCGTTCGGCGGCTCGTCCCTGGTGCCGACCATGCTCTCGATCGGCATGCTGCTCGCGTTCGCCCGGTCGGAGCCGGCCGCGGCCCGGCTGCTGGCCGAGCGCGCCCAGGAGCGCCGGGAGGCCCGCCGCGCCCGGCAGGGCCGCCAAGGACGCCGTGGCCCGGGCCGGTC
>NZ_KI912266.1:6374355-6378918 GCF_000235425.2 Pseudofrankia saprophytica | reverse complement strand
AGCCCCGCCAGGTCGGCCGGCTCCGCGACCCGTCGCGCGCCGCGCACCCGCGCGGGTGCGGACGACGCCGGCCGTGCTGGTTCCTCCGGCCGATCCGGTCCTTCCGGTTCCGCTGGCGGTGCCGGTTCCGGCGGGGGAGGCACTCGGCGTGGGCCCGCCGAGCCGGGGCCCTACCGGCGCCCTCAGCGTCCGGATCCCACTGGTCCCCCCGCCGCTGGCTGAGCGGACGCGGAGGCGACCCGGCGAGCCCCGGCGGGCAAGCAGGGAAACGGGCCAGAGCCGCCAGGCCGGGTACGCGGGGAGCAGACGGGCATCGCGGGCCGGCCGCTCCGGGTGGCCGGTCGGTGTGCCATCGTGAGAGCCGATGCTGAAAAGTGTGCTGCTCGCCGGCGGCGGTACGGCCGGCCATGTCGAACCCGCGCTGGCGGTCGCCGACGCGCTGCGCGCGGCGGACCCGCGGATCCGGCTGACCCTGCTCGGCACCGAGACGGGCATGGAGGCGCGGGTCGTGCCCGCGCGCGGCTACGAGCTGGCGACCGTTCCGAAGGTCCCCCTGCCCCGGCGCCCGTCGACGCAACTGCTTACCGTTCCCGGCCGGCTCGCGGGCGCCATCTCCCGGGCGGCCGAGGTGCTCGCCGAGACCCGGGCGGACGTCGTCGTCGGTTTCGGGGGCTACGTCTCCGTGCCCGCCTACCTGGCGGCCCGCCGCCACGGGGTCCCGATCGTCGTCCACGAGGCCAACCCGCTGCCCGGGGTCGCCAACCGGCTCGGCGCGCGGCTGACGCCGTACGTCGCCATCTCCTACCCGGGAACGACGCTGCGGGGCGCGCGGCTCACAGGCATCCCGCTGCGCGAGGAGATCCTCACCCTCGACCGGTCGCCGGCCGCCGTGCGCGCCGCCAGGGCCCGCTACCGGCTCGACCCGTACCGCCCCACCCTGCTCGTGTTCGGTGGCTCGCAGGGCGCCCGCTCGCTCAACCAGGCGATGACGGGGGCCGCCCGGGCGCTCACCCAGTCCGGGGTGCAGGTGCTGCACGCCACCGGCCCGAAGAACTTCGACGAGGTGGCGGCGGCGCTGCCGTCGGGCCTGCCCGCCCCCTACGTGCTGGTGCCCTACCTGGACCACATCCCGTCGGCCTACGCCGCCGCGGACCTGGTGCTGAGCCGGTCCGGGGCGATGACCTGCGCGGAGCTCGCCGCGGTGGGCCTGCCGGCCGTCTACGTGCCGCTGCCGTTCGGCAACGGCGAGCAGCGGCGCAACGCGCTGCCGACCGTCGAGGCCGGTGGCGGCCTGCTCGTCGACGACGCGCAGCTGACGCCCGACTGGATCGCGCGCGAGGTGCTGCCGGTGGTCACGGTGCCGGAGCGGCTGGCGAAGATGAGCGCCGCCTGCGCCGGCATGGGCCACCCCGAGGCGGCGCGGACGATCGTCGCGATGATCCACGAGGCCGCCGCGTCCCGCCGCCGCGGCGGCGGCCGCCACGCCGCCCACTGACCGGCGCGACACGCAAACCGTGTCACCTGGACGCCTCTATGACGACGTCCAGGCAACACGCTCCGACGGTCCGGTGTGTAGGTGTGTTACCTGGACGTCCCTATAGAGGCGCTGGTCCGCCGCACTTCAGGTCGCGGCGGTGACGAGGGCCAGCAGGCGGGGGCCCAGCTCGGTGATCGTGCCGGCGCCGAGGGTCAGGAGCAGGACGTCATGGCCGGGCAGGTCGGCGGCGAGGCGTTCGGGCAGCTCGCCCCAGCCGACGTAGCTCGTCTCGGCGGGGGAGCGCACCCGCTTGGCGAGGTCCGTGGCGTGCAGGCCGAGGTCGTCGTGCTCCCTGGCGGCGTAGATGTCGGTGACGTAGAGCCGGTCGGCGTCGCCGAAGGAGACGGCGAAGTCGTCCAGCAGCGCCGCGAGCCGGCTGTAGGTGTGCGGCTGGATGACCGCCCAGACCTCCCGGCCGGCGGCCTTCTGCCGGGCGGCGGCGAGCGTCACGCGGATCTCGGTCGGGTGGTGGGCGTAGTCGTCGATCACCTCTACCGAGCCGCCGGCGCTCACCAGGTCGGCGGAGCCGACGTGCTGGAAGCGCCGGGCGGCGCCGGTGTAGCCGGCCAGCGCCGACAGCGCCGCCTCGACGGGCATTCCGAGCTCGCTGGTGACGGCGAGCACCGCGAGCGCGTTGAGGACCGTGTGCCGGCCCGGCAACGCCAGGCGCAGCGTGCCGACCGGCTCCCCGTCGCGCAGCACGGTGGCCCGCGTCACGACGGCCGGTGCGTCCCCGGGGATCCCGCTCAGCTCCTGGCTGCCCGCCGACCCACCGGTGGTGCCATCGACGGTCGTGACGTCCGCCGCGCGCCAGGTGAGGCCGTCGCCGAGGCCGTAGCGCACGACGCGTGGCCCGCCGCCCGGCTGTTCGGCGAGGGTGGAGAGCACGGCGGCCACCCCTGGGTCGTCGCCGCAGGCCACCAGCACGCCGCCTGGACGGATCCGGGCGGCGAAGGCGGTGAACACCGCCCGCACCGCCGCCTCGTCGGGAAACAGGTCCGGGTGCTCCCACTCGACGTTCGTGACCACGGCGAGCGCCGGGTCCAGTCCGCCGAACGCGCCGCCGTACTCGTCGGCCTCCAGCACGAACAGCTCGCCGGAACCGACCAGCGCGCCGCCGCCGCCGAGCTGCGGCACCTCGGCGCCGATCACCGCCGTGGGGTCGGCGCCCGCGGCGCGCAGCGCGAGGGTGAGCATCGCCGAGGTCGTGGTCTTGCCGTGCGAGCCGGCGACGGCGACGAGCTGGTAGCCGGCGGTCAGTTCGGGCAGCCAGTCGGAGCGGCGGCGCACCGGCACGCCGGCGGCCCGTGCGGCCGCGACCTCCGGATGGTCGTCGCCCAGGGCGCTGGAGGCCACGACGACGTCCACGCCGGCGAGCTCGGCGGCCAGTGCCGCCGGGCCGGGCGCGGCGCCGGTGCGCACCCGGGCGCCCAGGGCCCGCAGCGCCTCGACCCGGGCCGAGGGCTCCTGGTCGCTGCCGGAGACGAGGTGGCCACGGGCCAACGCGATCCGGGCCAGCGGGGCGAGGCCCGAGCCGCCGATGCCAAGGAAGTGCACGCGCGAACTCACGGCCGCCATCCTCCCCCACCGTGTGGCTGAGCAAGGCCTGGCATGCGCCGGCGGGACCCGCGGCCGGTCCGAATGGGCCCCCGGCCCAGGGCTGGTAAGGACACCTCGCCGGACTCCCGCCACCAGGCTGGTGAGGGGGGAGGAAGCGGACGGGTGGGGAGGCGAGGCGGGAGGCGGCTATGCCGGTGGAGGGTGTGACGAACGGGACGGCGAATTCCATCGCTTGACGCGCCGGGAGGTTCCTTGACCCATGCGGACGCCATGCCTACTGTCCAACCACAGTCGCAAGTTGACATAACTCTAACCGTCTAGTGGACGGTGAAGGTTGGAGCTCGGCGGCTAGTTCTCCGGTCTCGTCCCGGTGGCGCCGTCCCCACGGTCATGCCGCGCGAGCCGGGTTTTGTCCGCCCCACCGACGCCGCTGGAGGACCGACCCCGCAATGGCTGCCCCGCAGAACTACCTAGCGGTCATCAAGGTTGTCGGCATTGGCGGTGGCGGCGTCAACGCCGTGAACCGCATGATCGAGGTCGGTCTCAAGGGCGTCGAGTTCATCGCCATCAACACCGACGCGCAGGCGCTGCTGATGAGCGACGCCGACGTGAAGCTGGACGTCGGCCGCGAGCTGACCCGCGGCCTTGGCGCTGGCGCGGACCCCGAGGTCGGCCGGCAGGCGGCTGAGGACCACCGGGAGGAGATCGAGGAGGTCCTCAAGGGGGCCGACATGGTCTTCGTCACGGCGGGTGAGGGCGGTGGCACCGGCACCGGCGGGGCGCCGGTCGTGGCCAACGTCGCCCGCTCGCTGGGCGCGCTCACCATCGGTGTGGTCACCCGGCCGTTCACCTTCGAGGGCCGCCGCCGGGCGAACCAGGCCGACGCCGGTATCGACACGCTGCGCAACGAGGTCGACACCCTCATCGTCATCCCGAACGACCGGCTGCTGGCGATGACCGACCGCGACATCAGCGTGCTCGACGCGTTCCGCAGCGCCGACCAGGTCCTGCTCTCCGGTGTCCAGGGCATCACCGACCTGATCACCACGCCCGGCCTGATCAACCTCGACTTCGCCGACGTCAAGACGGTCATGTCGCACGCGGGCAGCGCGCTCATGGGCATCGGCCGCGCCCGCGGCGACGACCGGGCCACCGTCGCCGCCGAGCAGGCGATCGCCTCGCCGCTGCTCGAGGCCAGCATGGACGGCGCGCAGGGCGTGCTGCTCAACATCTCCGGCGGGTCCGACCTCGGCCTGTTCGAGATCAACGCCGCCGCCGAGCTGGTCGCCGACGCCGCCCACCCCGAGGCGAACATCATCTTCGGTGCCGTGATCGACGACGCGCTCGGCGACGAGGTGCGGGTCACCGTCATCGCCGCCGGCTTCGACACGGTGCCCGACCGGCGCGCGAAGGGCATCACGCAGCCGCGCTCCCGCCCCGTGCCGCCGGCGGTCGCCGCGGCGCCG